>DAIOUM010000038.1:0-22494 GCA_036759505.1 Alishewanella sp.
CCGTTGTCGCAAGCCCGTCAGCTGGTAGCTAACCTAAACTTGTATCCGACACATATCGCTCATGCTATCCAGCAGCAACTGCCGGATGAACTGATCATGCTATTACTGGAGCGCGGGGTAGAGCTGCAGGGCATGCCGCTATTCCGGCGTCTGGCTGAGGATAACAAAGCCGTATTTAACCTTGCTGATGCTGCGCTACTCGCTGGTCGGGCTAATCTGCTGCCGGTACTGGCGCAATATGGTATTGAACCCAGTCAGCTCAATGGCACCGTCAGTGCGTTGGATTATCTGATTTCGGGCCTGACAGCACAGAACCGCAATCGCCAATTAAACCGGCAATGTCAGGACAATTGCTATCAACTCAGCGCAGTACAGGTTCGGCAGCTGCAGCAGCTGGCTAACCAAGGCCATCTGTTGCATCCATTGCCAGCCCTCAGTAGTCCCTATTTACGCCTTACCTGGCTAAATAGCCGGAATGAGCTTGCCAGTGGTCAATGGCTGGAGCCAGCAGCAGAGCAACCAGATTCAGCGCTGGTATCGGCGCTGCGCCGGCAATTAGCGGTACAGCCGGTCGATGACGCTACGGCTGCTTGCCTGACGGCGCAGCAGCAGCTAAGGCAATCCCGGGCGTTGTGGAGTGACGAGCAGGTAGCGGCCATTCTGGCACAGTTTCAGCAGCACTATAGCGGCGAAGCTTTGCTTGCGGCGTTGCATGACCATGAGCCAGCGTTGTTAGTAGCGTTACAGCACCGGCAACGGCAAAACATTGAGCAAGATATTGCACTTGAGGAGACGGAGCTCTATCTGGAGCTGATGCGGGTCTGGCGCTCGGCGGAGCGGATGCAGCAATTGGTGTTCAGTACACCTTTGTCGCCTTTCCTGACCAGCGAGCTGCTAGCCTGGGTGTTACTGCAACCGGAATATATCAGTATCTGGGAAGGGCGAACCTTACCGGTTGCCCCTTTGACCATGGCCTGGTTTAGTTTTGCCAGCACCGAGAATTGGCAACAGCTGGCTGCCGGCCGTTTTGACTTCCGGTTAACCGACCAGTTTGGCATGTCGCTATACCGGCCAGCCTTTGCGCACGAACAGGCGGAGCAGGTAGTGCAATTATTGTTAGAGCAGGGCGTAATGCCGCAACAAAACCGTTTCGGGCCGGATGCGCTGCATTTAGCACTGGACTGGAGTTTCCAGCAGGGGCGCTTGTTCCCACTCTTGCCAGAGATCCTGCGCCAGCCGCTACAAGTACAGCCCTCGCATCTTAGCCGCGCCAAACGTTTACAGCTATATTACCCCGCGCTCTATACTGAGCTGGTGGCACTGGCGCCGGCACTGCGTGTTTCTGAGGAACATTCAGCTAACTTATTGTTGGCATTAGAGCCTAACTAAGGGCTAAGCTGGTTTCTAAGTTAGTCGCCGGCAGATGTTGTTGTAGCCAAAGCCGCAGCGGCTGATATTGCTCCAGCGGAAATTTATAGCGTACCTGCAGCTGCTGACCGAGTGCAAAATCAATAAAACCATATTGCTGGTCTTGCCACAGTTTGATCTTATCAATATTGCGGATATTCGTCGTATCCATACCAACCCGCAGCTGGCCGCCATCACAACTGAACAGGCGCAGGATATCCTTGCTGTAAACAAAATCCTGACTGGCATAGGTCGCGCTATTGCGCCACATTATCACTTCCAGCGCCAGAAAGAGTGCGACACCAAGCAAGGTATGAAAGCCGGCAAACCAGAACAATACGGCCAACGCCAATAACAGCAGGCTTTTTGCCGGCAGCGATGCCTTAATCAGTGGCCATAACATAACAAATTCTCCCTGAATCATATTGCCCAGATTATGGTGCGTGGTGTTCCTGGTCAAGCGGAGATTTGTAACAGTAAATTAACCAAGCTGCTTGAAACGCTAATTTCAGCAGGGATATATCCGGCGCGCAGCGCGCACCGGAATAGCATGATTTAGGGTTGTTGCTCTGCCGCCTTGGCCTGCTGCACTAAAGTTCGTACGTCGGCCAGTAAGCGCTGGGCATCGTAGATAATGCCGTCCTTGATGGTATAGCGCACGCCCTTGGTGCGCTCAGGTTGATTGTCGGCATTGAGCCGGTAATGGCCGGTGCCATACAATACTTTAAAATTGGCCAGCGGGTTTTCCGCCACTATCACCAAATCTGCCTTTTTACCAGCCACCACGCTGCCAATTTCCTGATCTAAACCAAGCGCAGTGGCGCCATTTAAGGTTGCAGCCTGTATCACTTCCAGCGCACTAAAGCCTGCTTCACGTAGCAGCTCCAACTCCTGAATATAGGCAAAGCCATAAATTTTATAGATATAGCCAGCGTCGGAGCCAACAGTCACGCGACCGCCATGATTTTTAAAGTCATTTAAAAACTGCATCCAGAGCCGGTAGTTTTCCCGCCACTGAATTTCATGTTCGGTCGTCCAGTCAAACCAGTAGGAACCATGGGCATAGCGGTTAGGTGTAAAAAAGCGCTGCAGTGTCGGCAGGGTATAGTCCTGATGCCATTCCGCATTCCGCTGCGCCGCGGCATCGCGGCTGGCTTCGTAGATGGTCAGGGTGGGGTTGATGGTAAAATCGAGTTGGATCAGCTCATCCCGTACCGCCTGCCATTTGGCAGAGCCCGGCTTCGCCGCCTGTGCCCACAGCTGGCCAGCAGCGGCAAACCGGTCCTGTTCATTCTGATAGTTATAATTAGCCGGATACTGCTGAATCGTCTGGCCGTCAAACAAGGCCTCAGGCAGACCATACCAGTGCTCCATCGACGTCAGGCCCATGCGGGCACTGTGCAGCACATTGGTGCGGTAAACATTCAGCTGGGCATGATGCATCATGGTACCGAGCTGCTGTTGTTTGGCTTCGGCCAGTGCGGCGGCCATAATTTGCGGAGTGGCACCAAAAAACTTAATCCCGGCGGCACCGGCTTTCTTAATATCCTGCACCCATTTTTTGGCCTGGTTTGGGTTAAAAACCGGCTCCGCCAGGCCCTGACCGAAGCCAACATAGGGTACGATCCGTGGCGCGACAATCTGATTGGCGGCCGCCGCCTGCATATGGCGCAAGGTCCAGGCCAGGCCGTTAAAACTGCCCGGCTCGCGAATAGTGGTAATGCCATGCGCTAACCAGAGTTTAAACACATATTCGGCCGGTATTCCGTTGGCAGAGCCGCCGATATGGCCATGCATATCGACAAAACCCGGCAGGATATACATGCCACTGATATCCAATTCCTGATCGCCGGGTTTAGCTTGTGGCCGGCTTTGCGGCAGTACCGGCACCTCCGGATAACCGACAATGGCCACCTGACGAATACGATCCTGCTCAATCACGATATCCACCGGGCCGACCGGTGGCGCCCCTTCGCCGCTAATCAAAATGCCACCACGCAGGATTAAACGCGGATAGGGGCCGTCACCTTCCGTTCGCGTCGGTGCCGACGGCGTGCGTTCAGGGGTTTGGCTGTAAGCCATTGGTAAGGATAACGCGAGGCAAAGAATTAGCAGTAGCAGAGGGTGCATAGGTAAACCTGTTTTGTTGTTATTATTGCCGGGTGAGCAATAAACAGGCTAAGCCGAAATTCGGGAAAATACAATGCAATAAGCCGGCTGGTGGCGTATCTGCGATAGCTGGAGCAGAGTCGAATTTTAGCTACTGATTTTTTTAACCAGGTAGCGGTAGGGTAAGGCTGCGGTATCACTACCGACCAGCTGATGGTCCATAAAGCGGCAAAACGCCGGGATATCGCGGGTGGTGGCAGGGTCGTCGGCGATAATCAGCAAGGTTTCACCTGCCTGCATTTTGCGGATCTGCAACCGTACCAGCATCACTGGCTCGGGACAGCGCAGCCCAAGGGCATCCAGTGTATGATCGGCTTGCTGAAATAAGGTTTCCATAGTGGCAACTGCTCCGCGAATTGATAACAAGGGTAACAAAAAAGGGCCGTAAACGGCCCTATTTTAAGCTATCTGCGCTGTTGCGGCTAGGTTAAGGCCGTTCAAACACCGTAGCGATACCCTGGCCTAAGCCGATACACATGGTTGCCAGGCCAAACTTACCGCCCTTAGCTTCCATCACATTAATCAGCGTGGTGCTGATGCGTGAGCCGGAGCAGCCCAGTGGGTGGCCTAAAGCAATGGCGCCACCGTTCAGGTTCACTTTCTGCTCAGCTACTTCCAGCAGACCCAGGTCTTTCATAACCGGCAAGGCTTGTGCCGCGAAGGCTTCGTTCAGCTCGGCATAATCGATATCGGCAATGCTGATACCGGCAGCCTTTAACGCTTTCTTCGAGGCTGGCACCGGGCCATAACCCATAATAGACGGATCACAACCAGCCACACCCATACCACGGACATAAGCACGGATCGGTAAACCGAGCGCCTTCGCTTTGTCTTCGCTCATCACCAGCATACCTGAGGCACCATCGGATAAGGCGGATGAGGTGCCGGCAGTCACAGTACCGTTAGCCGGGTCAAATACCGGCCGCAGCTGGCTTAGCGCTTCAACCGTGGTTTCCGGGCGGATCACTTCGTCGTAATCGAACAGGCGCAGTACACCATCGGCGTCATGGCCTTCAGTCGGAATAATTTCATTTTTAAAGCGGCCCTGCAGGGTGGCTTCGTGCGCCAGACGATGCGAGCGTGCACCAAACTCATCCTGCTGCTGCCGGCTGATGCCATGCAGCTTGCCCAGTAATTCGGCGGTCAGGCCCATCATACCGGCGGCCTTGGCCACTGAGGTGGCTAAGCCAGGGTGGAAGTCGACGCCGTGGTTCATTGGTACATGACCCATATGCTCGACGCCACCAATCAGATAGACCTCACCCATACCGGTTTGGATGGCGCGCACGGCATCATGCAATGCCTGCATTGAAGAGCCGCAGAGGCGGTTTACCGTGACACCCGGTACTGAGTGCGGGATACCCGCCAGTAAAGATGCATTACGGGCGATATTAAAGCCTTGTTCCAGCGTTTGCTGCACACAGCCCCAGATCACATCATCGATATCAGCCGGGTTTAAGGCCGGGTTACGTTCCAGCAGGCTGGCCATCACATGGGCTGACAGCTGTTCAGCGCGAACATTGCGGTACATGCCACCCTTAGAGCGGCCCATCGGGGTACGGATACAATCTACAATAACGGCGTTTTTCATATTCTGCTGCTCCTGCGCTTAAACCGGGAAGAAACGCTGGCCATTAGCGGCCATGGCGCGGGTTTGTTCGGTTACCTGGTAAATCTCGCCCAGGTGGGCGTACTTGTCGGCCAGTGCGACAAAGTTAGCCAGACCAAGGGTATCGACATAACGCAGTGGACCACCACGGAACGGAGGGAAGCCCAGGCCATAAACCAGACCCATATCCGCTTCGGCCGCACTGGCAACAATGCCTTCTTCCAGACAGCGGATCGTTTCATTAATCATGGGTACCATCAGGCGGGCAATAATGTCCTCGGCACTGAAGTCCTGTTTGGCGGCAGCAATACCGGACAGTAAGTTAAGGCTGGCGGCATCAATATCCTTTTTCGGCTTGCCTTTGGCATCTTTGCTGTAAGCATAGAAACCGAGGCCATTTTTCTGACCGTAACGGTTAGCCTGATACATGGCGGCAACAGGATCATTGTCCAGTTTGGCCATCCGGGTTGGGAAGCCGGCTGCCATCACGTCCGTGCAGTGATAAGCGGTATCTAAACCGACGACGTCCAGCAGATACGCCGGGCCCATCGGCCAGCCAAACTGCTTTTCCATCACCTTATCAACCTGAGCGAAGTCGGCGCCGTCTAACACCAGTTTGCTAAAACCGGCGAAGTAGGGGAACAGTACCCGGTTGACAAAGAAGCCCGGACAGTCGTTAACGACGATCGGTGACTTGCCCATTTTCGCCGCGTAAGCGACGACAGCGGCTACGGTTTCTTCACTGGTGTCTTTACCGCGGATCACCTCTACCAGTGGCATCTTCGGTACCGGGTTAAAGAAGTGCATACCACAGAAATTCTGTGGCCGGCTCAGATTCGCTGCCAGCTGATTGATTGAGATGGTTGAGGTATTTGACGTCAGGATGGCATCATCGGCCAGCAAGGCTTCAACCTCTTTTAATACTGCGCCCTTGATTTTCGGGTTTTCGACCACGGCTTCCACCACGATATCGACGCCTTTCACCTGCTCGTTGCTTAATGTCGGTGTAATAGCAGAGATCACTTTCGCCATACCGACTGCATCCAGCTTGTTGCGCTCCACCTGTTTGGCCAGCAGCTTGGTGGCTTCGCCCATCCCCAATTCCAGCGCTTTATCGGCAATGTCTTTCATCACTACCGGTACACCCTTTAACGCGGATTGGTAGGCAATGCCGCCACCCATAATGCCGGCACCCAGTACGGCCGCTTTTTTCACGGCCTTGGTTGCGACTTTTGCGGCTTTTTTGGCTTTACCCTTAATCACCTGATCATTCAGGAACAGACCAATTTGCGCCGTTGCGGCATCGGTTTTTGCCAGTTTGGCAAAGCCGCTGTTTTCCAGTGCGACGGCGGCGTCACGACCTAAAGTCGCAGCGGCTTCAATAGTCTGCACGGCTACCATAGGTGCCGGGTAGTGTTTGCCGGCGGTGGCGAATACCATACCTTTGGCGGTATTGAAGCTCATGGTGGCTTCGGTTTTATTCAGTTTTAGCGGTTGCAGTTTCACCGCACGTTTTTTCTGCCAGTTCAGCTTGCCGGCGATGGCATCTTCCAGCATGCTCAGGGCTGCCGCTTCCAGTTTTTCCGGTGCCACCACCGCATCAATTAAGCCTTCTTTCTGTGCTTGCTCTGCGCCGCGCTCTTTGCCGGTGGTGATCCACTCCATCGCATTATCGGCACCGATAATGCGTGGTAAACGCACAGTACCGCCGAAACCTGGCATCAAGCCCAGTTTGACTTCCGGTAAACCGATACGGGTTGTGGTATCCGCCACCCGATAATCACAGGCCAGGGTCCACTCACAACCACCGCCCAGTGCAAAACCCTTAATCGCAACCACCGAAGGCACAGGTAAATCTTCACAGTAATCAAATACATCAGAAGCGGTTTTAATCCAGGGAACCAGTTCGGCTTCCGGACGCTCGAATACAGGTAAGAACTCGGTGATATCGGCGCCGACAATAAAGTTGTCTTTGCCGCTGACAAACAGCACGCCTTTTAATTCAGGATCCGCGTGCAGCTTGGCCAGCGCTGCCTTACAATCGGCCAGCGTCTGTTGATCAAATTTGTTGACCGAACCTTGGGCGTTAAACGTAAACCTGGCAATACCAGGTTTCAGATACTCCACCTGGATGCTGTTACTTTGGTAAATCATAAATATGCTCCTTGGTCGCGTTTGCTATAGGGTTATTCGCAACTGGTACGATGAGGTTATCCCATCCAGTGTGTCGTGCTTTAATGAAAATATCAATAGTTATTTAAACAGGTGTTTGAATTCCGGATAGGTGCAAAGTCTGAAGGACCCCACCTATTTCTCATCCGATCGTTAGTTAGCATTTTGGAGCCTTTGTTGTGAAACGCCTGCTTGTTTTATGTTGTACCCTGCTACCGGGCTGGTTATTGGCCAGCACCGCGGATCGTGCTGTGCTGCAACAGCAACGCCAGCTGTTTTTACAGGCTGAGCGGCAGCTGGGATCGGCGCCGGCACCCCAGATTGAAAGCTGGCTGACCGAATTAAGCGATTATCCGTTACGTCCTTACCTGGAACAGCGCTGGTTGCAGCGACGCCTTAGTGCCCACGATGAGATAGCTGGTTTTTTGCAACAGCATCAGGGTTCGCCGCTGGATTGGCCGTTACGCCGACCCTGGTTGATGAGTTTAGCAAATAGCCAGCAGGCCGAGCGTTTTTTACAGCATTTTCCCGGCTCGAATGATGCAGAACTGAGCTGCATTGCCCTGTTACAACGCCTGAAAGCCGAGCCTGCCGCCAAGACCGCCATCTGGCAGGAAACGACGTCACTCTGGACTGTAGGTAAGTCGCAACCTAAAGCCTGTGATCCTTTATTCAGCCAATGGCGTCAGGCCGGACAATTACAGCCGGAAATTGTGCTGCGCCGCATCCAGCTAGCCGCAGATGGTGGCGACGTTGGCCTGATCCGCTATCTGAAAACGCTGTTACCGGCCGACCGGCAATATCTGGCTGATCTGTGGCAGCAGGTACGTCAGGACCCGCAGGTGATCAGCCGGCCACGTTTTTTCCCCGGCCGCCACGTAGTGGAGCGCGATATTCTGACCTACGGTTTAAAACGTCTGGTATGGCGCTCGCCTGATTTAGCATTACAAACCTGGCAGCGTTTCACCAGTGACCCTTATTTCACTGCAGCGCAGCGGTTGGACGTGCAGCGCCAGTTTGCGATTGCCCTGGCGCACCGCGGCGATAGCCGGGCAACGGACTGGATGCGCAAACTCGCACCGGAACAATTGGATAGCACCCTGGCGCAGTGGCAGGTTGGGCATGCCCTGCGTGAGCTGGATTGGCCTCGGGTACAGCAGGTGATTGAGAATTTTCCAGCGGAGCTGGCCGCGGATATTAACTGGCGTTACTGGCGGGCCCGGGCGCTGGAAGAGCAGGGTAAGCAGGCTGAAGCCGACAGTATCTTCCGTGAGTTAGCACAGCGGCGGCATTTTTATGGTTTTATGGCCGCAGCCAAGCTGGGGTTGCCGCCCAGTCTGGCGCATAACCCGGTACCCGTGAGTGCAGAGGATTTAACTTTGATCCAACAGCATCCGGCAGTACAACGGGCCAAGGAATGGTTGGCGCTGGGCCGTTTAACCGAAGCGCGGCGGGAGTGGAATTTCTTGCAGCGCTCTGCCAATGGCCAGCAGAAACTGGCGGCGGCCAAGTTAGCCAATGACATAGAGTGGCATGAAAGGGCCATTTTTACACTGGCCGATGCCGGTTACTGGGATGATGTGGAGCTGCGGTTCCCTCTGGCCTTTAAAGAAGAAATTCAACGCTTTGCCAAGAATGCGCAGGTGGACTCCGGCTGGGCCATGGCCATTGCCCGCCGCGAGAGTTCCTTTATGCCGGATGCGAACTCGCCGGTTGGTGCCCGTGGTCTTATGCAAATTATGCCGGATACGGCCAATTATATTGCCAAAAAGAAAGTACAGGTGAGCCAGCTGTATAACCCGGTCACCAATATTGATTTTGGTACTGACTATCTGAACTACCTGATGCGCCGTAACGACGGCAACCTGATTATGGCCACGGCAGCTTACAATGCCGGCTACAGCCGGGTCAGACAGTGGATCCCGCGTGACCGGGCCGTGCCGGTCGATGTCTGGGTAGAAACCATTCCGTTTCGCGAAACCCGCGAGTATGTGAAAGCAGTAATGGCGTATTATCAGATCTATAATATTCGTTTAAATGAACCGAACGATGTGTTCCTGCCGTTAGTCGCCATGCAGATTGGGAGCACAGCTAAATGATGCTATTATCGGTTTTCCCTTTACAGCAATGCATAAGGTATTTATGAACCCGAATTATCCTCAACTGTATCAGGCGCATGTGCAGGAACTGCAGCAACGGACCCGAAACGTGCTGGCGCGCGAAAATCTGGATGCGCTGGTTATTCACTCTGGCCAGGCCAAGCGTAAGTTTCTGGACGATATGGACTATCCGTTTCAGGTCAATCCGCATTTTAAAGCCTGGTTGCCGGTGGTTGATAATCCGCATTGCTGGTTGTTGGTAGACGGCGTTAATAAGCCGAAACTGATTTTTTACCGGCCAAAAGATTTCTGGCATAAGGTACCGCCGGTACCGACAGATTTCTGGGCTGAATACTTTGATATTCAGCTGCTGGAAAAAGCCAATATGGTAGAAAGTTTGCTGCCGTACGATAAGGCCCGCTTGGCTTATATCGGGGAGTACCTGGAAGTAGCCCGCGCTCTGGGCTTTACCGAAATTAACCCGGAGCCGGTACTAAACTATCTGCATTATCATCGGGCCTATAAAACGGCTTATGAGCTGGCTTCGATGCGCGAAGCAAACCGGCTGGCCGTTGCCGGGCACCGCGCTGCCGCTGATACCTTTTACGCTGGTGGCAGTGAATTTGAGATCCAGCTGGCCTATCTCTCAGCAGTAGGTCAGGGCGAAAATGAAGTGCCTTACGGCAATATCATCGCCCTGAATGAACATGCGGCCATTTTACATTACACCGCACTGGAGCGTGCTAAGCCGGCGCAGCATAAGTCGTTTTTGATTGATGCCGGCGCTTCCTGTCATGGCTATGCCGCGGATATTACCCGTACCTACAGCTTTAACCGGCAAGACGAATTTGCCGAGCTGATTAAGGCGGTGAATACCGTGCATCTGCAGGTGGTTGATACTATTAAACCCGGTATCAAATATACTGAGCTACAGCTGTTGACACACCGTTTACTGGCGCAGGTGTTATTGGACTTTGATTTTGTGCGCGGCAGTGTTGACAGCCTTGTTGAAACTGCCATTAGCCGGACTTTCTTCCCGCATGGTGTTGGGCACCATTTGGGGTTACAGGTGCATGATGTCGGTGGCTTTATGGCCGATGAGCGCGGCACCCATGTTGCGGCGCCGGCTGAGCATCCGTTTTTACGTTGTACCCGCCTGATTGAGCCGGGAATGGTGTTTACCATTGAGCCAGGGCTGTATTTTATCGAGTCGTTGCTGGCCGATCTGCAGGCAACACCAGAGGCAAAACAGCTCAACTGGCAAAAGGTTGACCAATTCCGTGTTTACGGTGGTATCCGGATTGAGGACAATATTATTGTCCATCGCGAACGTAATGAAAATATGACCCGCGAGCTGCAGCTGCCATAAGCAGTGGCAAGGGCGCATTAAGGACCCTATGCAATATCGTTCGATAATCCGGATCCTGGGGATGCTGATTGCCATTTTCAGCATCACCATGGTGCCGCCGGCACTGGTCGCATACTGGTACCAGGATGGTGCCGGTGTGCCCTTTATCCTGTCTTTTATTCTCTGTTTGTTCAGTGGTTTTTTAATCTGGTATCCAAACCGGCAATATCGGGCTGAGTTAAAGGTCCGTGACGGCTTCCTGATCGTGGTGTTGTTCTGGATCGTGCTGGGTGCGGTAGGGGGCATCCCGCTGGTACTGGCAGAGCGGCCCAATATGAACCTGGCCTCGGCAATGTTTGAGGCTTTTTCCGGCCTGACGACTACCGGTGCGACGGTATTAACCGGCATTGAACTACTGCCAAAGGCAATTCTTTACTACCGGCAGCAGCTGCAATGGTTAGGTGGTATGGGGATCATCGTATTAGCGGTTGCGATTCTGCCGCTGTTAGGTGTCGGTGGTATGCAGCTGTACCGCGCGGAAACGCCTGGGCCGGTAAAAGATAACAAGATGACGCCGCGGATTGCCGATACCGCCAAACATCTGTGGTATATCTACCTGGCGCTAACGTTGGCCTGTGCGTTGGCGTTTTATGTAGCGGGGATGTCCTGGTTTGATGCGATTTGTCATGCTTTCTCAACAGTAGCTATCGGCGGCTTTTCAACCTATGACGCCAGCATGGGTCATTTTGACAGTGGCTTGATTAATACCATCTGTATTGTGTTTCTGTTGATCAGTGCGGTGAACTTTCCGCTGCACTTTGCTGCTATCCGCGGTAAGAGTGTCACGACTTATTTCCGCGATCCGGAGTTTAAAACCTTTCTTGGCATTCAGGCGGCGCTGATTTTGATTTGTTTTCTGGTGTTATTACACACCAGTGTTTATCCGGACGCTCTGACAGCACTGAACCATGCCGCCTTTCAGGCAGTGTCGATTTCCACCACGGCAGGCTTTGCTACCGACGGCTTTGCTGCCTGGCCATTGTTTTTACCGATCTTGCTGATTTTCTCCAGTTTTATCGGTGGCTGTGCCGGTTCTACCGGCGGCGGGATGAAGGTGGTACGGGTATTACTGCTGTTTAAGCAGGGGGTGCGCGAGTTAAACCGGCTGGTGCATCCACGGGCTATCTATGCCATTAAACTTGGCCGGCGGCCGGTTGAAGATCGTATTGTACAGGCGGTATGGGGCTTTTTTGCCGCCTATGCGCTGGTGTTTGTGGTGATTATGCTGGCGCTGATTTTTACCGGGCTGGATAATATTACCGCCTTTTCGGCCACAGCGGCTTGCCTGAATAACCTGGGACCGGGCCTGGGCGAAGTGGCCGCCCACTTTGGCAATATTCCGGATGCCAGCAAGTGGATCCTGATTATTGCTATGGTGTTTGGCCGGCTGGAGATCTTTACCTTGCTGGTGCTCTTTACGCCGGCATTCTGGAAAGATTAGACACCCTAAATAAAGATAGCGCTGACCTGGAATAGCTTTTCCACTTCAACGATATGCTTTTTATCCACCATAAACAGGATAATGTGGTCGTCGGTTTCAATCCGCGTATTATCGTGAGCGATCAACACCTCGTCACCACGCACTATGGCGCCGATGGTTGTGCCCGGCGGCAGCCGGATCTCACCTATGGTTTTGCCAACAACCTTACTGGTGCTGCTGTCGCCATGCGCTATTGCTTCGATGGCTTCGGCAGCACCACGGCGCAGAGAGTAAACGTTAACAATATCGCCACGGCGGATATGGGTCAGCAGTGCCGAGATGGTGGCTTGCTGCGGGGAGATGGCGATATCGACTTCGCCACCTTGTAACAGATCGACATAGGCGCCACGTTTAATCAGCACCATGGTTTTCTGCGCACCCATCCGCTTGGCCAACATTGCCGACATAATATTGGCTTCATCATCGTTAGTTACCGCGATAAAGACATCGATTTGCTCGATATTTTCTTCTTCCAGCAACTCGGGATCCGAGGCGTCACCAACATAAACCACCGTATTATCCAGACCGCTGGATAAAAATTCAGCCCGTTCTTTGCCACGCTCGATCAGTTTCACACTGTGGGTTTTCTCCAGCGCCCGTGCCAGACCAAAGCCGACATTGCCGCCGCCCGCAATCATAATGCGGCGGTAGCTGCGCTCCAGCTTTTGCAGCTCGCTCATCACCGCCCGGATATGCTTGGTTGCCGCGACGAAAAACACTTCGTCGTCGGCTTCGATAATGGTGGTGCCTAAAGGCTTGATCGCCGTGCCACGACGATAAATGGCCGCTACCCGGGTTTCAATATGCGGCATATGTTCTTTTAATGCCGACAGGGCGTGCCCGACCAATAAGCCACCATAATAAGCCCGTACTGCCACCAGGCTGACTTTGCCTTCAGCAAACTCTACCACCTGCAGTGCGCCCGGATAGTCAATCAGGCGGCGGATATAGTTGGTAACCAGGGCTTCCGGCGCGATAAAGTGGTCCACCGGCATATCGTCTTTATGAAACAGCTCATCGCGGTATTTCAGATACTGGTTGGTACGGATGCGGGCAATTTTCAGCGGCGTATTAAACATACTGTATGCCACCTGACAGGCCACGATATTCACTTCATCGCTGCTGGTTACCGCTACCACCATATCGGCATCCTCAGCACCAGCTTTGCGCAAGATATCCGGATGCGAGCCATGACCAAACACCACCTGTAAGTCAAAGCGGTCTTGTAATGCCCGCAGCTTATCGAGGTTGGTATCGACAATAGTAATGTCGTTTTGCTCGCCCACCAGGTTTTCTGCCAGGGTTGCACCCACTTGTCCGGCGCCGAGAATGATAATTTTCATACGGGTACTCTGTTAGGCCGCTTTATGTAGCAAGGCATAGAAAAAGCCGTCCATATCCTGCTCTCCCGGTAAAATCTGCCAGCTGCTGCTGCCCAGTTCCGGCAACGGCAGCAAGCTGGCGTCGTTTTGCTGCGCCAGAAACTGTGCCAGCTGAGCGCTGTTTTCGGCCGGCAACACGCTACAGGTGGCATAGAGCAGGGTGCCGCCGGGTTTAAGTAGGCGCCAGGCACACTGCAGGATCTGCTGCTGTAATGCGGTTAGTGGCGCGATATCGGTTTTTTTGCGTAGCCAGCGGATATCCGGATGGCGGCGGATCACCCCGGTTGCAGAGCAGGGCACATCCAGTAATATACGGTCAAATAACTCATCTTGCCACCAACTGGCGGTATCCAGCACATCGGCTGCTACCACCCGTGCCTGCAGCTGCAAACGCTGCAAATTTTCCGTTACCCGCTGTAAACGCTGCGCATCGCGATCCAGCGCTGTTAGCTGTAAGCCAGGTGTTTGCTCCAGCAAATGACAGCTTTTACCGCCGGGCGCACTGCAGGCATCCAATACCTGCTCACCGGGCTCTGGCGCCAGAAAGAGCGCGGCATGCTGCGCCGCAGCATCCTGTACGGAAAACCAGCCTGCGGCATAACCTGGCAGGGTGGTAATATCGCAGGCCTGGTCCAGCTTGATCGCCACTGGCAAATAGGCAAAAGGCTGGCTGGCGCTAATACCGGCTTGTTGTAATGCCTGCAGATAGTCTGCGGCACTGATTTGCTGCTGATTAACTCTAAGCCATAGCGGCGCCTTTTGCTGGTTTGCCGTTAACACCGCCTGCCAGTGCTGCGGGTAGGCTTGTTGCAGCTCGCTGATCAGCCAGCCCGGATGGTTAAACTGCACCGCGCTGCTGGCCTGGCTAAAATCAAACAGCTCCGGCTTGCGCTGCACATTACGCAGCACGGCATTAATCAGCTTGGTCAGGTTCTGACCCTTTAATAATCTGGCCGCCTCTACAGTTTCGCTGATGGCGGCATGGTCCGGAATGCGTAAAAATTTGAGCTGATAGATGCCGACATAGATCAGAAACTGTAGCGGCCTTAACTGTTTAATCAGTGGCTTATCCATCAGTTGCTGACAGACGGTTTCCAGCTGCGGTAGCTGGCGCATTACGCCAAAACAGATTTCTTGCAGCAGGGCTTTATCCGGTGCAAACGCCAGTTTTTGCTGACCTTTCGGCAGGGCATCGGATAACGACTTGCCCTGATCAATCACCTGATAACAGATCTCTGCTGCCAGGGCGCGTAACTGAGCACTCATAATTGCTGGCCCACGGCCAGCCACTCGGCCCGGCCATTCAGAAAATCAGCTGCGCTCATCGGTTTTTTACCCGGGGGCTGTAACTGGGTGATCTGTAGCACCTGCCGCTGACAGCCAATATAGATGCCGGTTTTATCGGCTTTTAAAATGCTACCCACGGGGCCTGAAAGGCTGTTGGCGACCTGAGCCTGCCAGACCTTTACCGTGCCTTGAGGCAGCTCCAGGTAACTGACTGGCCAGGGATTAAAGGCGCGAATTTCACGCTCCAGTGCGGCGGCATCTTTGTTAAAGTCAAGCCGGGCTTCGTCTTTGCTGAGTTTTTCGGCATAGTTCGCCAGTTGCTCATTTTGTGCCTCGGCCTGCTGTTGCAGAGCCGGTAAATCCGCTACGGCTGCTACCAGCGCTTGCGGCCCCAGCTGCGCCAACTTTTGATAGAGGCTGGCGCTGGTGTCGGTGGCTAAAATCGGGCAACTGACTTTGCTGAGCATAGCGCCGGTATCTAAACCTTCATCCATCTGCATAATGGTGATGCCGGTTTCACTGTCGCCAGCCCAGAGTGCGCGCTGGATTGGCGCTGCACCCCGCCAGCGCGGTAATAACGAACCGTGCACGTTAATACAGCCCAGTCTTGGCATGTCTAACACCGCTTTAGGCAGGATCAGGCCGTAGGCAACGACAACCATCAAATCGGCGTCTATTGCTGCCAGCTGTTGTTGCGCTGCAGCTTTTTTCAGCGATTTAGGTTGATAAACCGGAATATCATGTTGTAGAGCAAGTTGTTTGACCGGGCTTGGCTGCAGCTTTTGGCCACGTCCCGCCGGGCGATCAGGTTGGGTATAAACCGCCACCACCTGGTGTGGGCCAGTTAATAAAGCCTGTAAATGACAGGCAGCAAAATCCGGCGTACCGGCAAAGATAATACGTAAAGGCGTGGTCACATTAAATCCTGTTTACAGCGCGTGGCGCTCAGCCAGTTTGGCTTCTTTTTCCAGTTTCTTGCGGATCCGATCACGTTTTAGCGGCGACAAATAATCGATAAACAGCTTACCGATTAAATGATCCAGTTCATGCTGCAAACAGATCGCCAATAAGCCGTCGGCTTGTAACTCAAACCAGTTACCGTCGATATCCTGCGCCTTTACCGTGACATTTTTGGCCCGTGATACCGACGCATAGTTCTGCGGTACCGATAAACAGCCTTCTTCATAACTGGTCTCGCCATCATGGGCGATGATTTCCGGGTTGATAAAGACCTGCGGTTGATTGCGCTCTTCCGACAAATCAATCACCACCACCCGCAGGTGGACGTTAACCTGAGTTGCGGCCAGACCAATGCCATTTTCGTCATACATGGTCTCTAGCATGTCTTTGACCAGCTGACGAATTTCGGCGTTAACTTCCGCCACTGGCTTAGCAATGGTGCGTAAACGCTCATCGGGAAAATGTAATACTTTTAAAACTGCCATAACACCTACAAAATATGCTTTAATTAGTTCGCTGTGGTATGTTTTAATTTTAGCCATTATTGCGCTTTAATAACAGCTTAGCGTGTAATTAATAAAAATGAGTATAGGGTTAAGGATGCGGGCATGCTGAAAAAAATAACACTGACACTGGCGGCCTTGTTATGCTGGTTTTCTGCGGCGGTAACAGCGGATGTATTGCAAGTGCGCCCAGATGCGCCTGCAACCTATGTGGTAAAGCCGGGAGATACCCTCTGGGATATCTCGGGTTTATATCTGAATCAACCCTGGCGTTGGCCAGAACTCTGGCAAATGAATCCGCAGGTGGATAATCCACACCTGATTTATCCCGGCGATGTGTTGTCTCTCACCTTTGATAGTGAAGGGCGGCCGCGTTTGGGGCTTAGCAGTAAAAGAGCTATGCGGTTAACACCTCAGGGGCGGACAATTCACAAGAACCCTGACGCTATTGCTACCTTACCGCTGGGGATTATCCGGCCGTTTCTCAGTTACGATCAGGCGATGTCACAACAGCAAATCGATGCCTTGCCTTATATTCTTGGCAGCAACTCGGCAGCGAAGAGTGCCAATGAGACCAATACACTTTATGTGAAAGGTGAACTGGTAGAGGGTGCGGCCTACGCAGTTTACCGGCCGGGCCGTGCTTATGTGGACCCTGATAGTGGCGAAGTACTGGGTTACGAAACCCGTTTGATTGCGACTACCCGTGCTTTCCGATCAGGCCAGGCGGGCAGCGAGGGCACAAGTTTTGAACCGGCTGCCATGCGGGTGTTGTCGGTGACCCGCGAAATCCGGCAGGGGGATAAGGTGATCCCGGCTTATGATCAGCAGGCCCTACCGGCTCAGTTTGTGATGACGAAACCCGAGCAGGCGGTCAGCGGCAAGATTATTGCCAGCTCGTCAGATCTGCGGGAGTTTGCGCGCATGGATGTGGTGGTATTAAATCTGGGCCAGAGCGCGCTTCGTGCCGGCCATATGCTGGGTATTTACCGGCAATCGCCGACTGTGGTTGACGGTAGTGGTAAGCCGGTATATCTGGAGGATGCCTCCAGATTACAAAAAGTGATGCGCGACTTTGGCGGTGAAGTACTGGAGATGCCAAAAGAAAAAGTGGGCGAGCTGATGGTATTTAAAACATCAGATAACGTCAGTTTCGCTGTGGTGACGCAAACCGATAAACCGATCCGGGTTGGAGACATTATTACCAACCTGTAAACGGTAGTTCAGGGATGATGCGACAAAATGGAACTGCTACAACACTGGCTGGCCGCAGCCGTTGTACATGGCTTAGATGGCCATCGCATCCGACAGCTGTGCCAACATCTGGAACTGGCAGCCTTAGTCAGGCTGCCGGCCAGCACCCTACAACAACTGGGCTTAACAGCGAAACAAGCCCAGTTGCTTTGTTATCAAAGCCAACCCTGGGTCGAACAAGCGCTGCATTGGCAAGCTGAAAGCCCACAGCATCACTTACTTAGCTTCGATGATCCCCGTTATCCCCTGCTGTTAAAAGAAACGCCGCATCCACCGGCTGTGCTCTTTGTGAAGGGCGATGCTGAGCTGTTACAACAGGCACAAATTGCGATGGTCGGCAGTCGCTCACCGACACCGGGTGGCCGGCAAATTGCCCGCCAGTTTGCGGCTGAACTCAGTACGCAGGGGATGGTGATTACCAGCGGCATGGCACAGGGAATTGATAGTGAGAGTCATCTGGGGGCACTGGAGGCGGGAGGCAAGACTATAGCGGTACTGGGTCATGGCCTGCGGCAAATCTATCCGGTAGGCAATCGGGCGCTGGCCGGCAGAATAGTGCAGCAAGGAGCCTTAGTCAGTGAGTATTTTCCGGATGTACGCGCCCGGGCAGAGTTTTTTCCGCAGCGTAACCGCATTGTCGTCGGGCTAAGTACAGGTACCCTGGTGGTGGAGGCGGCGCTGCGCAGCGGTTCCTTAATCAGTGCCCATCTGGCGGTACAGTACAACCGCGAAGTCTTTGCCGTGCCTGGCGCCTTGTTTAATACTCAGGCCGCTGGTTGCCATTATCTGATCCAACAGGGCGCTAAACTTGTCACCTCCGTGGCCGATATCCTGGAAGAGCGGGCGCTGTTTGCCGATAACGGTTTAGCCAAAACGGAAAAAAATCCTGAAATCAGCTTGTCTGAACAGCAGTTGTTAGCTAACGTAGGAGATGAGCCTATTGCCACTGATCAGTTGGCAGAACGCTCCGGCATGTCAGTAACAGACGTATCCATTGCCTTGCTGCAACTAGAACTTGCAGGCAGGGTAGCAGTAGTCCCCGGTGGTTACATAAGAGTGAGGAGTGCCTGAAGATGTTTGATATCCTCGTTTATCTGTTCGAAAATTACATCCACAACGAAGCCGATGTTTATGTGAACCATGCGGATCTGACCAAAGAGCTCAGTAAAGCCGGTTTTCACGATGATGATATTTTCCGTGCTCTGAAGTGGCTGGATCGCCTGTCAGCGTTGCAGGAAAATCATATCAAGCCCTATCTGACCAAGGCGGTCAGTACTGCTACCCGGATTTATACGGCAGAAGAATATCGGAAAATCGATACTGCCGGTCAGGGTTTCCTGATGTTTCTGGAGCAAATCAATGTGCTGGATGCGACCACCCGGGAAATGGTGATCGATCGGGTGATGGATTTGGATGCCGCCAGCATCAGTCTGGAAGATTTAAAGTGGGTGGTGCTGATGGTGCTGTTCAATGTACCAGGTAAAGAAACCGCCTACGCCCAGATGGAAGATTTAATCTTTGACGAAGTGGACGGCCCTCTGCATTAAGCTAAGGCGCCACTTTACGCTTATCTAGAGATCATATAGACGGATGTCTGATCATAACCCGCTGTTTCAGTTACCACAGCACGCCGAACCCTGCCCGCAATGCGGGCAGCCTTTAGTTATTCGCTCCGGTAAAAGCGGCCCCTTTCTGGGTTGTAGCAGTTATCCGGCCTGCGACTATCTGAAGCCACTACATCAACATGATAATACGGTGGTCAAGATCCTGCAGGATGAACCCTGCCCGGAATGTGCCGCACCGCTGGCGGTGAAGCACGGCCGTTATGGCATGTTTATCGGTTGTACCCGTTACCCGGATTGCCATTTTGTGGTACACGAAGAAGCGTCAGCCAGTAGCAGCATTGCTTGTCCGCAGTGCCAGCAAGGTCAGCTAACAGAGCGGCTGAGCAAGTTTGGTAAAACCTTCTGGGGCTGTAACCGTTATCCGGATTGCCGCTTTCTGGTCAATGATGCGCCGCAGCTTGGAACTTGTCAGTTCTGTCAGTTTCCACTGTTGCTGCAAAAGAAAAGCGGCCTGTATTGTGCCGCTAAAGCTTGTCAGAAAAAGCAGCCGGCAAAGGCTAACTAGAGCACCATCTGGTGCTCTCGGCTATAGCTGCTGTAGCATCTGTTCCAGTTCGGGGAAGGTGGCGGCGGGTAGCAGGTCAATCAGCTGGGCGAAGCGGGCCTTTAACTCTGCGGTGCTGTTGGCAGATAAATTAATATGTCCCATTTTACGCCCGGCGCGCTTGGTTTTACCGTACCAGT
The DNA here is from genome assembly GCA_036759505.1 of Alishewanella sp. Taxonomy (GTDB): domain Bacteria; phylum Pseudomonadota; class Gammaproteobacteria; order Enterobacterales; family Alteromonadaceae; genus Alishewanella. The sequence goes on from DAIOUM010000038.1 coordinate 20,040, forward strand.
GTAAGCCCAGCGCCGGTAGTTCGAGGATACTGTCCGGGACCTGGTCTTCACCAAGGATATTAACCATCAGCGTAGGCCGGATCAAAGCCGTACTGCCCAATGGCAAACCACACACGGCCCGTAAATGATTCGCGAACTGGCAACAGTCAGCGCCTTGCTGTGTCCAGTGGCCGGAGTTATGCACCCGCGGTGCCAGTTCATTGACCAGCAGCTTACCCTGTACATCGAAGAACTCGATAGCCAACACCCCAACATAGTTCAGTTGCTCGGCGACGGCGGTAAACATTTGTTCCGCTTGCTGTTGTAGTGCGGTGTCTAACGGGCGAGCCAGCGACACACTGAGTACGCCATTAACATGGTGGTTCTCTGTCAAAGGATAAACCTTGATCTCTCCATGGCGGTTCCGGGCACCGACCAGTGAGACTTCACGGTCAAAACGAATAAACTGCTCGGCAACTATGGCCTGCTGCGGATCCGCTGCTAAGAACGCCGCCAATTCTTGCCATAATGCCGGCGCGGCTGCCGCGTCTTTTAACCGCCATTGTCCCTTGCCATCGTAGCCAGCCAGCGCACTTTTAAACACCAGTGGCAAACCCAATTGCGCGATAGCGGCGTTAAAGTCCGTTTCGTTATTGATCACAGTAAAGGCACTGGTTGCGACACCTGCGGTTTGTAACAGGCTTTTTTCCAGCCGGCGATCGCCGCCAACCTGAATGGCTTGTGCACCGGGTAAAAACTTACCGCTTTGCTGGCATTGTGCTAACACCGGCAGTGGAATGTGCTCAAATTCAGCCGTTACGACATCGGCATCGGCCAGCGCTTGTGCCAAACCGTTACCCAGTAATTGCTGGGTCAATGGATGCACGATATTGTCGCTGTTCACATCATAAGCACTGATGCTGATATTCAGCGGCGCACCGGCCAGCGCCATCATCCGGGCCAGCTGCCCGGCGCCTAAAACTAGTACTTTCATAGTGCAACCTGTGCTGGATCCGGTTGGCTTAATACGCTTTCGGTTTGGGCGGCGCGGAAGGCATCAATTTGCTGCATTAAGGCCGCGTCTGAGGTGGCAAGAATTTGCGCCGCTAGCAAGCCAGCATTGGCAGCACCGGCTTCGCCGATGGCCAGGGTGCCGACTGCAACACCTTTGGGCATCTGGACTATTGATAGCAGCGAATCAATGCCTTTTAAGGCTTTCGATTGTACCGGCACGCCCAGTACCGGCAGGCTGGTAAAAGCAGCGGCCATACCCGGCAGGTGTGCCGCGCCGCCGGCACCGGCAATAATCACTTTTAAACCGCGGCTGGCGGCTGAGCTGGCATACTCGGCCAGCAGTTGTGGTGTACGGTGTGCGGAAACCACCCGGGTTTCATAGGCAATACCAAACCGGTCCAGCATATCTGCTGCGAGTTTCATGGTAGGCCAATCAGACGTTGAACCCATGATAATACCAACCTGCATAGTGGTTTCCTTCTCTGTACGTAATGAACATCGGGCCGTAAAGCGGTATTATACCCGTCATCGGCAACTGAAGAAAATTTTTAGTACAGCAGCGCTGCCAGACAGCCCGCTGACTCAGACAGTCAGGAGTATTGATGCAACACTATCAAACCCAGTTAGCACAGGTGCAGGCATTCTTAATGGCGCTGCAGGATCAGATTTGCCAACAATTACAGCAGGCTGACGGTGGCGCGGCCTTTGTAGAAGATGCCTGGCAGCGGGCAGAGGGGGGCGGTGGTCGCAGCCGGGTCCTCACCGGAGGCAAGGTCTTTGAGCAGGCAGGGGTGAATTACTCGCACGTCTTTGGTGCGCAAATGCCTGCCTCGGCCACAGCACACCGACCGGAGCTGGCCGGGCGTAATTTCAATGCCTGCGGCGTATCATTGGTGATTCACCCGCATAACCCTTATCTGCCAACCACGCATGCGAATGTCAGGTTTTTTATTGCCGAAAAGGAAGGCGTAGAGCCAGTGTGGTGGTTCGGCGGGGGCTTTGACCTGACGCCGTATTATCCATTTGAAGAAGATGTGATCCATTGGCATCAAACGGCGAAACAGGCCGTGGATCCCTTTGGCGCTAATTACTACCCAGACTACAAGAAATGGTGTGATGACTATTTCTATCTCAAACACCGTGGCGAAACCCGTGGTGTCGGCGGTTTATTTTTTGATGATTTAAATGCGCCGGGTTTTGAGCAAAGCTTTGCCGTAATGCGAGCGGTCGGCGAGGCGTTCTGCCAGGCTTACTTACCTATAGTGGCTAAGCGCAAAGACATCCCCTATGGCGAGCGCGAGCGGCAGTTCCAGCTATACCGGCGTGGCCGTTACGTCGAATTTAATCTGGTATATGACCGTGGCACCCTGTTTGGCTTACAAAGTGGTGGCCGTACCGAGTCGATTTTAATGTCGATGCCGCCACTGGTGCGTTGGCAATATGGTTATCAGCCGGAGCCGGG
>DAIOUM010000039.1:0-3219 GCA_036759505.1 Alishewanella sp.
GGCTGCGGTCTGGCCAGCTCCAGCTCCTGCAGGCGAACCCCCAGGTTACGGATTTTTTGCAGGCAGTCGCGCTCGTTCATCTGATACTCCGGTTTACAGTTATCGCACTTACCTGCTTATCGGCGTTAACGCAGAAAACTTTAGCCACAGCCTACAGCGCAGTAACCGGCTTTTTGTTACTATATAAAAAACTTACCTTTATTGTTAAGGCACTAAATGACGCAATTAGAGCAGCAACTGGCATTGACGCCGGCACAACTTGGCCCGCAACTGGATTCAGCACTGGTCTCCGATATTCTGCAGCAACCTGCTGTTCCCGCCGCCTTTATCGGCCAGGACCGCGCCCGAACTGCATTGGAGTTTGCCATTGGGATGGATATGCCGGGCTATAACCTCTATGTGATGGGGGAGCCGGCTTTGGGGCGCTTTACGCTGGTACAGGAAATTCTGCAGCTGGCCGCCAGTGAAAAAGCCACGCCGGAAGAGTGGTGCTACCTGAACAATTTTGATGACGAACGGGTACCTATTACGCTGCGCTTGCTACCGGGTGAAGGCCGGGTGCTGGTCAAAAAGCTGGAAAGTTTGATTGATGATTTGCTGGATACCTTTCCGGCTGCCTTTGATAACCCTGGTTATCAACGCAAGAAAAAAGCCATTCACCGGGCCTTTGATGAGCGTTATGAACAGGCCATCGAACAGGTCGAGAAGAAAGCGCTGGAAAAGCAGGTGGTATTGTACGAAGAAAATGGTGCGGTGAGCTTTTCGCCGATCATTGATGGCAAGCCTTTGGATGATCAGGAATTTACCAAGCTATCTGAAGAGCAGCGGCAGTATTTCTATGATTTGGTATCGGAGCTGGAAACCATCCTCAACGAACAGCTGTTGGAGTTGCCGCAGTGGAAGCGGGAATTGTCGGAGAATTTGCGGGCGCTGCGCAAAGATACCATTGAGCAAGCGATTAAGCCGATGCTGAAAAAGCTGGAGCATCACTACAATGCCGAGTTGGGGGTCTTAAAATACCTGCGTGAGATGCGACCGGAACTGGTGAAAGCGGTAATGGAACTGCTGCCGGATGAGTCGGAAGGCGAGAAGGGCGAGGAGCCGGTTAGCCGCGAAATCTTTATCGAGGAATTTGTGCCTAATGTGCTGGTACATCATGAAACGATGTCTGGCGCGCCGATTATTTTTGAACCCAACCCCAGCTATGGCAACCTGTTTGGCCGGGTGGAATATAGCTCGGCCGGTGGTTCCTTATTTACCAATTACCGGATGATCCGCCCCGGCGCTTTGCACAAAGCCAATGGCGGTTATCTGATCCTGGATGCCGATCGGCTTTTAACCCAGCCCGCAGTGTGGGATGCATTAAAGCTGGCATTAAAGGCCGGTGAAGTGGTGATTGATACCCTTAGCGATCATGCAGTAACGAACTCGACTATTATTACGCCGCGCGCCATCCCGCTCAGCGTTAAGGTGGTGTTGCTGGGGTCGCGTGATCTGTATTATTTAGTGCAGGATTTCGATGACGAATTTAATGAGTTATTCCGGGTACTAGCCGATTTCGAGCATTATTTGCCTTATTTGCCGCAAACCTTAAGCGATATGGCAGCGCAAATTCAGCTGCAATTGCGGGAAATGGGTTTACAGTCGCTAAGTAGCTGTGGCTTGCAGCAGCTATTACAGTTTAGTTTCCGCCAGGCTGAACATCAGCGTAAGCTGTCTGCCCGTTTTGCCGATGTACTGGAGTTAGTGCGTGAAGCCTGCTTTTTTGCGCGGCAGCAGCAGGCTGAACAATTAACCAGTGAGCATGTCCGCCAGGCGCTGGCAGGAAAAAAATACCGTACCGGCCGCATCAGTGAGGCGTTTTTAGAAGATATTCAGGAAGGACATATTCTGATCGATACCGACGGCCTGGCAGTCGGTAAGATCAATGGCCTGACGGTACTGGAAATCGGTGATACCGCCTTTGGTACCCCAGCGCGGATCAGCGCCACTGTATTCGCCGGTTCCAGTGGCGTAGTGGATATCGAGCGAGAGGTGGAGCTGGGTAAAGCGATCCACTCCAAGGGTGTATTATTACTAACCGGTTATCTGGGGGCCAAATATGCCCGCGATTTTCCGCTGACCTTAAGTGCGAATATTGCAATGGAGCAGTCCTACGGCCACATTGACGGTGACAGCGCCTCACTGGCTGAAGTCTGTGCCCTGATCTCGGCCATTACCGAGATTCCAATCCGGCAAAGTCTGGCAGTGACCGGCTCGATTAACCAATATGGTCAGGTACAGGCAATAGGCGGCGTGAATGAAAAAATTGAAGGCTACTTCCGGCTTTGTCAGTCGCGTGGTCTGACTGGTGAGCAAGGCGTGATTATTCCGGCTAGCAATCAGTTGAATCTGGTGCTGGATCAGGATGTGGTGACTGCGGTTGCTGCCGGGCAGTTCCATATTTACACCGTCAAAACCGTGGATCAGGCATTGGAGCTATTAACTGGTGAAGTCGCAGGTGAACGTAATAACCGCGGCCAGTATCCGAAAAAATCACTTAATGGTCGGGCGTTACTGCGCCTGGCGGAAATCGCTGAGCTGGTTAATGGCGGAAGTGAGGAATAAACGGCGAGTTGCAACAAGCCTGTAAAAAACAAAGCCGCGATATCGCGGCTTTCTATTATCAGGTTCAGTTAATTGCTGGCACAGCGATTAGCTGCACTTTTTACCCTTACAGCTGCCACCGCCGGTATCGCCGCCGCCAGTGTCACCACCGCCTGAACCGCCACCGGCACAACCGTGGGTAGTCAGGTAATCATGCGCCGCTTTCGCTTTAACAATACCTTTACCAAATTTCACCGCATCGCCGCCCGCCGGCCGCACTGCGGTCGCTTTTAAGGCATTGCGGATTTCAGTACCGGTACACTGTGGGAAATTAGACCATACCCGCGCCGCCAGACCCGCAACAGCTGGTGTTGCCATCGAGGTACCGCTCATATAACCATAATCTGACGCACCGATACTGATCGAAGCCGAGGTTGCAGCGACCAGAGCGCTGCGATCTTCAAAGGCGGCGCCAACGGCAGGGATGCTGGTTTGATTGCTGGTACCAAGGGTGCCATACAGCATACCTGGCTCGTTATTAATCAGGATAGCGCCAATACCGCCCGACAACTGACAGTTACGTACCTTGTCATGGAATGAGATAGTACCACGATCAATAACACAGATCTTACC
>DAIOUM010000039.1:3319-22380 GCA_036759505.1 Alishewanella sp.
TACGTACCTTGTCATGGAATGAGATAGTACCACGATCAATAACACAGATCTTACCTGCTGCGGCACTGTTGGTGCTGGTCGCCAGACCCATAAAATAGGTATTACCTGAAGCATCACCGGTATTTTCCATCGCCGACGCGGCAAAGCCTTTGTTACCTGCGGTGAGTGCTGCAAAGGCAGCGCCGCCAGAGGGGTAAGTAGATAAAGTATCTACGCCGCCCGCTGTTACCTCAACACAGATTCCTTCGTTGGTGGTGGCACGTGGGCCAGTACCGGTAGTACAGGATGGAAATTGTGAGAAAGATGCAATTTTATCATCAGCATCGTTAGCTCCGACCATCATTACCGATGGATAACCGGCCGGGAAAGAGCGGGTGTTATTACCGCTGTTACCTGCTGCCGCCAGTACCAGACCGCCATTATTGGTAAAGTTGATAAAGGCATTCTCTTCAGTACTGTTGGCGCGGCCGCCTCCCAGACTCATATTAATAACCTTGGCGCCATTTTGTGCACAGAGGTTAGCAGCATGGGCTAAATCAGAAGAATAACCCCAGCCACTGTTATTAAAGACCTTGATAATATGCATCGGCGTGCCCGGTGCCATCCCGATCACACCAAAGCCATTGTCCGCTGCACCGATAGTGCCGGCAACGTGGGTGCCATGTGGGCCGCCATCGCGGAACCAGTCACCGGTGCCGGAGTTGCTGGTGCCGCTAATACTACCCCAGTCAAAGTCAGCGTTATAACCACCGGTTTCACCGCTATCGCGCGCGATACCTGAGTCGATTACACAAACCTTGGGTGAGGCGCCCAGATTAAACGGGGTTTGATGTGCCTGTGACTGCACATAAGCATAGGGAGTTAATTGCTGCACTGTCGGATCGCCGGCGGTATCGTTGTACAGCGCCATTGGGTAACGCTTGGCGTCCTCTTCAATCAGCTTAATATGCGGATTCCTGAGCAAGCCTTTAACCTGGGACAGATCTTTACCGCTAAAGGTAGCGGCGATAAAGCCGTCAGAATCAACATGGATCTCGCCGCCCAGTTGTACTGTCAGCGCTTTTACGATGCCTTTTTTATCGTTATCGACTTGGATAATAAAACGGTCTGACGCTACCGCCTGACCGGCTAAACCCAGCGCAACCAGGGTTGCCAGTGCCAGAGGGGTAAGGTGATTTTTTTTCATGAGACTTCCTTCACTGCTGTGGTAATGGCCTTGGGCCTTCTTATTGTTTTATCGCATATGAGTTGCGAATTGTCGCAAATAACTTTGCTGTAGAAGTTTTGTCATGATTTGCCAATAATTGCAACCGGCAAACTGGGTACAGCGGAAAAAATAATCGAACAGTCCCCGTACCTGATGGCGCTGGACTCAGTGACGTGGGCGATAACAGCGGAAAACAGCGAGTAGTAGTAGCAAAGTACTAAAGGAAAAAACCGGTAAGTTTCCCATTTGTTGATAAAGGGTTGCAGCGTCCGTCAGCAGCAGCTGGTCACTCAATATTGCTTCAGTAAACTGCGGTGCACGTTGCCGGATCTGGCCATTGGCATCTATGGTCGCGGTAATGCCATTATTGGTGGCGCGTAACAGCGGTAAACCAAATTCCAGTGCCCGCATGCGGGCAATTTGCAGGTGCTGATGCGGGCCTATACTATCGCCAAACCAGGCATCATTACTGACGGTCAGTAACAGCTGGGTCTCGCTGGTCAGATTGGCGCGGATCTGCGCCGGGAAGGCAATTTCAAAGCAGATCGCGGGCAATAAATGAAAGCCATTAGCAGTCAGGTTGGGCTGCACATAGCTGCCGCGGTTAAATGAGCTCATCGGTAAATCGAAAATCGGTGCCAGCTGGCGCAGGAAGCTCTCAAACGGCACGAATTCGCCAATCGGCAGTAAATGATGTTTGCTAAAGCGGTTGGCATGGCCATGGAAATAGTGACCACTGCCGGCATCGGCAGTTTGTTTACCCAATACAATCAGATTATTCCAGGCTTCCTGGGTTTTCAGGTTGTAATCGATAATGCCGGTGATTACCGCAGTATCGCTGTAGAATGCAGATTTATCCAAGTTCTCCAGAAAGTCATCGGCCAGAGGTTCAATACGCGGCACGGCGGCCTCCGGCCAGATCACCAGTTGATGTTGACTCAGGTGCGGCCGGGTCAAATCCAGATACTTCAGCATAGTCGGCCATTCCTGCTCCGGCACCCAGCGCAGCTCCTGCTGCACATTGCCCTGAACCAGTAACACACTTAACTGCTCGTTATTGTGGTGCCAGCCTTTAAACTGCACCAGCAGTGGGCTAAGCAGGCAAAGTATTACACTGACTACGGTTGGCCAGCAGCGCGCAGGCCAGGAAAGACGCTGCAGCAGATTGGCCAGACTGGCGGCGATAAAAACCAGCACGGCACTGATACCGATTTCACCAATCAGCGGCGCATAGTGCCTGAACAGTGAATCCGTTTGACTGTAGCCGAGCGATAACCAGGGAAAGCCAGTAAGCAATACGCTACGCAGCCACTCACTAAGCGTCCAGCACGCCATTAGCAGCAGCGGTAGGGCTAAGGTGCCCAGCAGGCGACGACTGAGCCAGGCGGTAAAGGCCGGAAACAGTGCCAGATAGGCGACTAACAGCGCCATTAAACTCAGACTGCCAGCCAGCGGCAAACCGCCAAACTGGTCGATACTGACATGTACCCAGCTAATGCCAAGCCCAAACCAACCGACACCATAGCTAAAGCCATAGCCAGCGGCCTGACGGGGATTGGCGCTGTTGGCAATGGCTGCACTAAGCCAGGCCAGCGTTAACAGCGGCAACCACCAGAGGGTATAGGGAGCGAAAGCCAGAGTATTGGCTAAACCGGCCAGCAGTAAACTGACGGCAACCAACCAGGGCCGGGACCACAGCGCTTTAATGATTAGCTTCCTTCTGCTTCGCTCGGGCGCGAGCGGATCACCTGTAACTGCATCAGGCGGCGGCTATTGGCTTTGCTGACTTTAAAGGTCAGATCGCCCAGCGTTATGCTTTCACCCTTCGCAGGCATATGACCAAAGGCATGCAACACTATACCGCCGATGGTATCCGCTTCTTCCTCGTCAAACTGGGTACCAAAGGTTTCGTTGAATTCATCCAGTGGCGTCAGAGCACTCACCTGAAACACTCGCGAAGCCATCTTCTTAATATCGTGCTCTTCTTCATCGTCGTGCTCATCTTCAATCTCGCCGACAATTTGCTCCAGAATATCTTCAATCGTCAGCAGACCAGAAACACCGCCGTATTCATCCACGACAATGGCCATATGGTAGCGCTTTTGCCGGAACTCCCGCAGCAGCGCATCGACTTTCTTACTTTCCGGGATAATGACCGCCGGGCGCACCAGATCGCGCCACTGCCAGTCGGTATTGCTGGGGTCCAGTGCATACTGCAGCAGATCTTTGACTATCAGAATACCTTCGATATGGTCTTTATCTTCATTTACCACCGGATAACGGCTGTGATTGTTTTCCAGCAGAATGGGTAGAACCTCGGCCAGCGGTTGCTCGATATCCAGCGTGGCCATCTGGGAGCGGGGGATCATAATGTCGCGGGCCCGCATATTGGATACGTCCAATACACCCTGCAACATATTTTTGGTATCGGTATCAATCAGTTCGCGTACGGCCGCTTCGCTGATAATGTCTTCCAGATCCGAGATATCCTGTGGCTCTGCGCTAAAAATGCTGGCGATACGTTCTAACCAGCTACGCGACGCAGAGCCGCGACTAGAGTGGGGATTGTCGTCACTCATCAGTGAACTTTAGCTCCATAACAATTGAACATCAGATTTCATCCAGTAAATAGGGGTTGCTGATACCAAGCTGCTGCAGAATCTGAATTTCTTCTGCTTCCATCTGCTCAGCATCAGCGTCATTTATATGGTCAAATCCCAATAAATGCAAGCAGCCGTGCACCACCATATGTGCCCAGTGTGACGCCAGCGGCTTGCCCTGCTCAGCTGCTTCCGTAGCAACGACTTCAGCACAAATCACCAGATCGCCAAGCAGCGGCAACTCAATACCAGGAGGGCATTGAAACGGAAAACTCAGCACATTGGTCGGTTTGTCTTTGCCGCGGTATTGCAGATTCAGTTGCTGGCTTTCTACGACATCCACAACCCGGATTGTGACCTCAGCCTGCTCCTGAAACGGCAGGATGGCCGCGTCCAGCCAGGTTTGAAACTGGGCTGCGTCGGGCAGATCCTGAGCACTGCTGGCCAGTTGTAAATCCAGGATGATGCTCATCGGCGACTCCCGCTACGTGCTGGCTCTTCAGTTTTTGGTTGCGCTGCTTCATAGGCTTCATAGGCCATCACAATGCGCTGCACTATCGGATGGCGCACCACATCTTTGGCATTAAAGAAGTTAAAGCTGATTTCCGGCACGGCACTAAGCACATCAATCGCATGTTTCAGGCCTGAATATTGACCACGTGGCAAGTCGACCTGTGTCACATCACCGGTGATTACGGCTTTAGCGCTAAAACCGATGCGGGTTAGAAACATCTTCATCTGCTCGATGGTGGTATTCTGGCTTTCATCCAGAATAATAAAGGCATCGTTTAGCGTACGGCCGCGCATATAGGCCAGCGGTGCAATTTCAATCACGCCACGTTCCAGATACTTTTCGACCTTTTCAAAACCGAGCATTTCAAACAGGGCGTCGTATAAAGGGCGCAGATAGGGGTCGACTTTTTGTGCCAAATCACCGGGTAAAAAGCCCAGCTTTTCGCCGGCTTCTACCGCCGGACGGGTTAACACTATCCGCTTGACCTGGCCACTTTCCAGTGCATCCACCGCACAGGCCACGGCCAGGTAGGTTTTACCGGTACCGGCCGGGCCTATGCCGAAACTCACGTCATGTTGCAGCACGTTTGCCACATAGGCAGCCTGATTCGGATTGCGGGGTTTGATTAAACCTTTTTTGGTTTTTAGTGAAAACTCGCGTTGGGTGCCTTCCTGCCCCTGATACTGAATATCAAAGTGTTCACTAATGGTCAGATGCACCTGCTCCGGGCTGATAGCTTGCACTTGTTGCTGGGCATTCAGCGTTTGCTGATACAGCTCGCGCAGGATCAGGGCGGCGGCGTCAATATTGGCCGTGGGGCCATCGATGCGGATTTGGCCGGCGCGATGGCTGATCTCGACCAGTAAGCGCCGTTCCAGATGCTTCAGATTATCGTCATAGGGGCCGCAGAGTAAGGTGAGCCGCCGGTGGTCGGCGGGCTCAAGTTGTAATTCAATACTGCTACTGTCGCTGTTCAAGCTGGCTCTCTCTATTGGTTCAGACGTAGGCTTAGGGGACGTATGCCGTCACGCCTAACTCATCAGTTTTTGGCTGCCGGGCCAGAATTTGTGCCGGGGCAGTCTGGCGGCGCAGTTCCATTTGTTGCTCAGTTCGCAATACAGTACCACGCAATGAGTTACTGAATACATCAGTGATTTTGACATCAACAAACTGACCAATCATCTCGGGTGAGCCTTCGAAATTTACCACCCGATTATTTTCGGTGCGGCCGGTCAGCTCCATAATATTCTTTTTCGACGGCCCTTCCACCAGGATCCGCTGCTCCGTGCCCAGCATACCACGGGCGATTTTCAATGCCTGCTGGTTAATCCGGTCCTGCAGAATATAAAGGCGCTGCTTTTTGGTGTCTTCACTGACATCATCCGGCAGATCGGCCGCCGGCGTACCGGGGCGGGCGCTATAGATAAAGCTAAAGCTCATATCAAAATCAATTGCCTGGATCAGATCCATGGTGGCCTGAAAATCTTCATCGCTTTCACCGGGGAAGCCGATAATAAAATCGGATGACATGCTGAGGTTAGGGCGGATCTTCTTCAGTTTGCGGATCTGCGCTTTATATTCCAGTGCGGTGTGGCCGCGCTTCATCAGTGTTAAAATCCGGTCCGAGCCAGACTGCACTGGCAGGTGTAAATGGTCTACCAGCTCCGGCACATCACGATATACTTCAATAATATCGTCGGTAAATTCCACCGGATGCGAGGTGGTATAACGAATACGGTCAATACCGTCGATGGCCGCTACTAGGCGCAGTAGTTCAGAGAAATGACAGATACCGCCATCATGGGTGGCACCACGATAGGCATTGACGTTTTGCCCCAGCAGGTTGACTTCACGTACCCCTTGTTGGGCCAGTTGGGCAATTTCAAATAACACATCATCCAGTGGCCGGCTGACTTCTTCACCGCGGGTATAGGGCACCACGCAGAAGGTACAGTATTTCGAACAGCCTTCCATAATGGAGACAAAAGCAGTCGGACCTTCGGCCTTTGGCTCTGGCAGACGGTCAAATTTCTCGATTTCCGGGAAGGAGACATCAACTACCGGTGAGCGGTCACCGCGCACGGCATTGATCATCTCCGGTAACCGGTGCAGGGTCTGCGGGCCAAATACGATATCAACAAAGGGCGCCCGCTCACGGATGGCACTGCCCTCCTGTGATGCCACGCAGCCGCCAACACCGATAATCAGCTCCGGATTCTTTTCTTTCAGTGGCCGCCAACGGCCCAGCTGGTGAAACACCTTTTCCTGAGCCTTTTCACGAATCGAGCAGGTATTTAGCAAGATCACATCAGCCTCTTCTGCCTCTTCGGTCAGCGTGTAGCCATGTGTGGCATCCAGCAGGTCTGCCATTTTCGATGAATCGTATTCGTTCATCTGGCAGCCCCAGGTTTTAATATGCAGCTTCTTACCCATTATTCTTGCCTGTGTTGTCGCCTGTAAAAAAGGGAGCGTATTTTAGCCTGTCTGACGACGCAGTACCAGAGTAGCACGCTAAAGTATTCCATTCAGAGTAAGCGCTGGCGCGTAGTGATATAACCGGCGTAGAAAATCACCAGCACTCCGGCAACCCAGCTCATGGTTACCGGCTCCTGCCAGAACAGGTAACCAAAGGCGCCGGCAAAGATCACACTGCTGTAAGTCCACATGCCAATATCACTGGCCGGCGCTATCGCATAGGCACGGGTCATCGCTAACTGACCTACCGCGGCCAACACCCCCATGCCCAAAAATGCCAGCCAGACTTCGGTATTTAGCGGCTGCCAGTAAAAAGGCACCGGCACCGCCGACAGCACAGCGGTTAACAGCGAAAAATAAAAGACGATACGCACCGCTGGCTCGGTATCAGACATATAGCGGATAGTGGTTTTGGTCACCGCGACCAGGATCGCAGACGCCAGCGCCACCAGTAAGATCAGATTCAGATTAGGGTCCGGGGTGGGTAATGCCAATACCACGCCGGCAAAACCAAGCACAATGCCGGCCAGCGTGATGCGTGATGGGCGCTCTTTTAGCCAGAAGCGGGCGATGATCGGCACCACAAAAGGGGAAAGTAGCAGCACCAGCATGCCCTGTGCCAGTGGCAAGCGCGCCAGTACATAGAAAAAACAGTACATCGAAATAATGCCGGTCAGGGCGCGGCTGGCGTGCAGATACCAACGCCGTGTTTTCAGCAGGCTGAAACCGTGTTTAAACAAAAACGGCAGCATTAGCAGCAAGGCAAAGAAATTACGGAAAAACACCACCTGGGCTTCACTGGCGGTGGCGCTGGTAAACTTTACAACGGCGCCAATGCCGGCAAAACAGGCCTCGGCCAGCAATAACAGCAGGGCACCTTTAACGAGATGGGGAGCCATAATGCATCCGGCAAATCAGAAAGCCGCTAGTATAACGGTGAATCGTGACAAAAGCCTGATCCAGCGACTAAACAGCGTTTAAATCTGCCAGTTTTCATTTTCACTGTAAGGCGCCGGTGCAAATTGTTCTGATTGCAGCAACGCCAGCAGGGCGTCGGCAGGTAAGGGTTTGCTAAACAGGAAGCCCTGGATCAGATAGCAATGGCGTTTATTAAAGAACGCCAACTGCTGTTCGGTTTCTACCCCTTCCGCGACACAATACAGTCCCAGACTGCCGGCCATGCTAAGCATGGCATCAATAATGGTTTCGTCGTTATGATCGACTCCGATATCCTGCACAAAGCTACGATCAATTTTAATTGCATCCAGTGGCAGTTCTTTTAGGTATTTCAGTGAAGAGTAGCCGGTACCAAAATCATCCAGTGCCAGCTTAATACCGGCGTCGCTAAGTGACTGCATGGTGCGGATCGCACTTTGCTGATCGCGCATCAGCGCACTTTCGGTAATTTCAAAGCGCAGTGCACAGGCCGGTAAACGGTACTTTTTCAACAGCGCCAGCACAGTCTCCGCCAGCGCTGGCTGTTCTAGGTGTTGAGTGGTCAGATTGACTGATAAATACAATGCATAACCGGCCTGGCGCCAGTGCTGCAGATCTGCCAGTGCCCGTTCCAGTAACTGTTGCGTCATATTGACGATTAGTCGTAGATCTTCGGCTAGCGGAATAAATTCCGCCGGCGAAATCATGCCGTCACTGCTTTGCCAGCGTAACAGTACTTCTGCACCGACAATACTTTGTTCGCGGCTGTCGATAATCGGTTGGTAGAAGTTAACAAACTCCTGCTGTGCTATGGCCCTGCGTAAGCGGGTTTCCCGCGCCAGCTGCATATGGGCTTTTTCGTTCATTTCCTTAATAAAGAACTGGAAATTATTGCGCCCGGCTTCTTTGGCATGATACATGGCGACATCAGCATGTTTCATTAGCTCAGTGCCATTTAACGCATCATCCGGGTAAATGGCGATGCCAATACTGGGTGAGACGGCAACGGTCTCGGAGCCAAGCTGCATAGGCTCACTGATGGTATGCAACATTTTGCGAGCGACATGGCTGATGTTGTCATTACTCTTATAACCTTCGAGCAATACGACAAACTCATCGCCCCCCAAACGGGCAACGGTATCGCTGTCGCGCAGTGTCAGTTTCAGGCGTCGGGCCACCTCTTTTAACATCAGATCGCCGATATCATGGCCCAGGGAATCATTGATATGTTTAAACTTGTCTAAATCAAGGAAGCACAATGCCAATGAACGCCGCTCCCGTTTGGCCTGCTCGATCGCATGCAGAATGCGGTCCATCAGCAGGGCCCGGTTCGGTAAGCCGGTTAATGCATCATAGTTGGCCAGATAGCGTAACTCGTCTTCGGCTGCCTTTTGCGCGGTGATATCAGTAAATACCAGTACAAAGAAACTGACGTCCTGTTCACCGACTGCGCTGATATTAATCAAGGTCGGACGTTCGCGGCCATCAGGCGTGATCACCTGCTCTTCGCCCTGCCAGTGATCGCCTTTGGCCATAGTTTTCAGCAACTGGGTGTAATAGCGGCGACGTACCAGACTGATCCCGAGATGATGCACCCGCGGGCTGTCAAGATAAGGCTCGATCCCGCCAAAGGCCTGGCAGAACGACTGGTTTGCCGCCAATACCCGCTGCCGGGTATCCAGGATCACCACCCAGTCACGAGTTTGCTGGAAGGCTTCACCAAACAACCGGGCTTTTTCTTCGTTTGCCTTGGTTTCGGTGATGTTGCTGTAAGTTCCGGTGATACGGCTCGGTTGCAAAGCACTGTTCAGTTCAATCACCCGTCCGCGGTCACGGAACCATAGCCAGCGGCCATCCTGATGCCGCATCCGATAGGTGATATCCAGCATTAGCTCGGGTTGTGCCAGCACTCTTTGCCACTGTTGTTCAACGTTGGCCAAATCGTCAGGGTGGATCAAGGAGCAATGTTGCTGCCAGGTAATGCGGTTCATCAATTCTGAGGTGCCGAGCATTCTGGGCAGGCGGTTAGACTCCAAGCTATTAGTACCGGCCTGCCACTCAAAGGCGCCGCTGTTAATTGACGATAGCGCCTGATTGAGTCGCTGTTCGCTGCTTAACAGTTCCTTATGGGCGCGTCTTAGCAATAGCTGCTGTTGGCGCCGGCGTTGCCAAATCAGTAAGGCTGCCAGCATCAATACTAAGGTATACAACAGGTAAGCCGGCACAGAGCGCCATAAGGGCGGGGTGATAGTCAGCCACAGACTGGCCACTTCACTTTGTTCGCCGGTAAGGGGCGAGATCGCCAGCACATTAAACTGATAGCGGCCCGGTGTCAGTTGTGGAAAAATCACCTGGTTGCCTTGTTGCTCGGCGGTATGCTGTTGCTGTTGACCGCTGAGCCAGAAACGGTAGCGTAGCCGGTGGTTTTGCTGAAAGCTCATAGCGCTGAACTGTAAACGGACACCACTTTGATTGTAGGGTAGGGTAAAGCTGCGATTGTTTAAAAAGCCCTGTGCTACCGGCTGTTGCAAACCGAGGTTGGCAAACTCAGTGATCACGACTCGCAATGGTACTTGCTGGTAATTAACCTGTGTCGGGGATAGCAACATGACGCCATTTTTGGCGCCAAAAGCCAGGCGGCCATCACTCAGTTTTAACACCGCATCCGGGTTAAAATCGTAGAATGCCAGGCCATCTGCCTTACCAAAATACTCAACTTGTAGATTGGTGGTATCCACTCTGGCCAGGCCATGACGCGAGGAAAACCAAAGATCGCCCGCTGCGTCACTGGTCAGCGCCAGAATTTCGTCACTGCGTAGTTGGGATTGCACTGAGAAATGTTTCAGTAATTCAAAGCTGTCGGGTTGAAAAGCATATAAACCGGCGCCCTTGATCCCAAGCCATAAGATACCATTAGCGCTTAGGTGCAGTGTCGAGGCATAGCGGTTTAACTGCGGGCGCTGATCCGGCAGGCTGAACACCAGTTCGACTTGCCCGCTGGCAGGATCATAACGCCACAGCTGATCTGAGGTGCTTAGCAGCAGGGTCTTGCCATTATCAGCTGAGCCCAGAAACTCACCGAAGTATTCCATTGGCAGTGCGGCAGTCAGCTGTTCCAGCGCGGTGATCTGGTTTTGTTCAGGGTTATATCGGTAAATCGCTTTATTTTGCACAAAGTAAAACGCACCCTGAAAATAAAATAGTGAGTGTAAGCCAGGGCCCAAAAGCTCAGCCTGTGCAATAGCAATGGGTTCTAATTCGCCACTTGCCGGATTGAAGCGTTGTAGGCCGGCATAATAACTCTGTAAATACAGTTTTTCGGCATGTGCAATCAGCTGCTGGATCCGGCCCTGGTGCAGACTTGGTGTGGCATTCGTATTCACCAGGTACTGTTTAACTTCAGCAGTTTGCGGATTAAGCCGGTTCAACCCATTCTGGGTAGCCAACCAGATATAGCCTTGTAGTTCAGTCATTGACTGCACATTGGGGTGGCTAAGTGCAAAACCGGTGTCCGCTGACCAGCTCTGAAAGGCGTCGGTTTGCGGATGATAATAAAATACGCCTTCCCCCCGGTTTGCCAGCCAGAACCCGCCTTCGTTATCCAGAGCGATATCAACCAGCGTATTATCCTGTAATTGCTGGTTGCTTTGACTAAAACAAAGCACTTGTTCGGATTGGTTCGCGGTCAGTTGCCAGAGTCCGCTGTCTGTTGCGGCCAGCAAATTGTCGCCGCGGTCACGCAGATGCCAGATATTGCGCTCTGTGAGCAGAGTTTGTACCTGATATGGCGTTCCATGGCGCAAAAAATTGTCGATATCCTGCCGCGCTATGCGGTATAGGCCGCTAACAGTACCGACATATAGCTGCGTAGAGGTTGCCAGCAAGTATTTGGTATGTTGTTGTGCTGCCGTTGGCATTGTAAGCTCAACCGGTAAATGCGGCAGGTATTGATGCTCACCGCTGCTTAGGTCCAGATAGATCAGGCCATTAAAAGCAGCGATAAACAGGCGCTGCTGCTCTACCAGTAAATGGCGGATCCAGCCCGCCGGGTAGCCAAGGTTGGCCAGATCAAATACCTTGTCCAGTCGCCGGTCTTTTATTCGTAACCGGTACACCGCCTGATTTACTACAAACAACAAATGCTCGGCATCTAACTCGGTTACAGTAAGGATGGTGGCTTCTACCGGATGGCCGGGTTCCCGCGGTGCTTTGACGAAGAGTTCAAAATCACCGCTTTGCACGTCATATAGGTACAAGCCGGTATGATCCGAACTTAACCAAAGCCTGCCCTGGCTATCTTCCAGAATATCGTTAAAGGCAATCTCAGACAGGCGGTGGTCTTTACTGTGCAGCTCGACTAACTGGTTACCATCGTAACGGTTAATGCCGCCAGCCGTGGCGATCCATAGAAACCCATGACGGTCCAGATGCAGATCTCTGACCATGCCATTAGATAAGCCTTGCTCAGGTGTCAACGGCAATAATGTGGTTTGCGCTTGCACCTTCAGCTGGCTGCAGATGAGGAGTAGCAAGACAACAAAGACTGTTCGCACTAATTATTCCTTTCACTGATCAGGTAGGCGCTGTGTTACTACTTTGCTATTCGGCTAGTGTAACTGAGGAGCTGCGCCAGCCCGCTCTGGCAAATAGCAAAGATGCCGAAGCGGGCTAAGCAACATATAACGAGCAGACGGGTTTTGTCTAGTCTATCACGACGCTCGCAGTGATCTGTTTGCAGTGAGTTTTAGCCTGGTATTGCGACAAACCATAGCAGGCAGCTTAGCAGGCAAAGTAGCAGCAGCCAGATATAAAGCTGATAATCGAGCAAAGTCAGCAGCCGATGAATATCTGCTACCACGGGCTCATAGCGCTGTTGCAAGCGGGGGCGGCGAACTTCATGTTGCTGATAACGAGCCGGACCGCCCAGGCTCACCTTGAGAGTACGGCTAAGTTGAATTAAAAGTAGGCGGCGGCTAAAAGGAAAGGCTTTCCCCTCGGCACGTTCAATCGGTATTTGTGCTTTGCCGCCGGTGCTTTGCAAGCGCAAGATTAAGGCTCCAAACAAATAAGCCGGCACATTAAACAGACGGCTGCACAATGCAGCCGCGCGGCCGAATTCCCGAAACTCAGGCAGTTTAACAGACCATTGCTGGCAGGCAATCTGGCACAAGCGACAGCACAGGGCGCCGGGTGCGCCGGCGATAAGATACCATAGAACGATAGCCACAACCTGTTGCTGAAAACGCACAGCCAGGCTCTCCAGCGTGGCCTTTACCAACCCCAACTGACTGAGCGCTTTGGTATCGCGTAATAACAAAAGCTGTGCCTGTTGCCTGGCTTGGGCCAATTGCCCTTGCTCCAGCTGGCGGCAAAGCGAAAGCCCCAGCTGGCGGTAGCCGGCCCAGCTAAAACAGCAGAGTAAGATAATGGCATCCAGTAACAGGGGCCAGGATGACATCAGATAGAAGCCATACCACAATAGCAGAGGTAGGCTCAGCACTAACAATAGCGCCAAAAGACCGGCAAGACGCTGTTGTGCTGCCGGACGCCGGGCATCGGGATGGACTTTAAGCGCCAGTTTCTGACAAAAGCGAGCGCTCAGACTAACCGGGTGCAGTTGCAGGCTGACCGGCAACAACCAGGCAGCCAGCAAACTGACTGCACAGAGAGCTGCGGCAAACAGCAGCGATTCGAGCATCCGGGTGTTACAACGTTAAGTCGCCAACTGCTGCCAGTAACTCCAGCACCATCGCAGAGCTGTGTTTAGAGGCAACTTCAAGGTAGGCATCAAAGGATTGTGGCGATTCTTTGCCGGCAATATCGCTAAGGCTACGGATCACAACGAAGGGGGTTTGCAGCATATAACAGCTTTGCGCGATGGCGGCGCCTTCCATTTCTACTGCCAACATATCCGGAAATTGTGTGCGGGTGCGGGCAATCCGCTCCGGATCGCACATAAAACTATCACCGGTAGCAATCAGCCCTTTTTTGGTTTTACAAAAACCCAGGGTACTGATGCTTTGCTCTGCGGCCCGCACCAGCGCCGGATGTGCGGTAAAGGCCGGTGGCATTTGTGGCACCTGACCTAACTCGTAACCAAAGGCAGTGACATCCACATCGTGATGACGGACCTCAGTGCTGATCACCACATCGCCGACATTCAACTCCGGATCAAAACCGCCTGCCGAGCCAGTGTTGATAATACAATCGGGTTTGAACTGACAAATCATCAGGGTTGTCGCCACAGTTGCAGCAACTTTACCGATCCCTGATTGCACCAGTACCACCTGTTTGCCAGCCAGCTCACCCAGATAAAAGGTATAGCCACCTAACTGTTCGGTACGAATCTGGCTAATTTGTTGTTTTAACAGGGCGACTTCTTGCTCCATCGCCCCAATAATACCGATTAGTTGCATGTGTTGAATCCGGATTAGTCGAAAATAACATTATAAAGCCAGTGCCCCGGAAAAGCACCGGCTTTCTAAATGGTCTATTGATGTAAGCGGATGCTTTGCGCTGGCTTGCCAGACGTTAAACGGCCACTCTGATAATCGCGGATCGCTTGCTCAATTTCCTCCACGGTATTCATAACAAAGGGACCATATTGCACGATAGGCTCGTTAATAGGTTTAGCGGCCAGAAGCAGCACCCGGCAGGGTGTCAGTGCCGTGAACTCAACATCGCCTGTGGTTCCCAGCACCGCGGCATGATGCTCTTTGACTGTACTACCCGCTATATTGATTTCGCCACTAAACGGATAAAGCAGCACATTGTGGCCATCCGGTACCGGAATACTGAGGCTTGCGCCAGCCTTGACAGTGAAATCAAAATACAGCGGTGCTGTGCTCAGACCTTGAATTGGACCAGCCCACTGCTGCCCCGCTTGCTCCAGGACGCCAGCGATAACTTTTGCGCTGCTCCCTGCTGCAAGTTGAGCTGTCGGGATCTGCTCAGGAGCAATATCCACATAAGCTGCGTCTTTCATTTTTTCTGCGGCGGGCAGATTCAGCCACAATTGAAAACCGCGCATCAGGCCAGATTCCTGCTGTGGCATTTCGGAGTGAATAATGCCCCGGCCGGCCGTCATCCACTGTACTCCGCCACTTTGCAGATGGCCTTTGTTACCCAGATGATCCTCATGTAGCATATGACCGTCCAGCATATAGGTGACCGTTTCAAAGCCCCGGTGTGGGTGAGCCGGGAAGCCGGCAATATAGTCACTGGCCTGTTCAGAGCCGAAACAATCCAGCATCAGGAACGGGTCTAACCGCAGTTGCGGTTGTTGCCCCAGGCTGCGTTTGATTTTTACCCCAGCACCGTCCGACACGGTAACAGCTGGAATCAGTTGTTTGATGCTACGCATGGTCACCTCCGATTAAGTTGTTAACGCCATTAAATCCGAAAATCATTCGAAAGATAAGTGCAAAATTCGGCACTCTTTGTTCGCTTATCTAGAACTATCTTGCCGCTTAGCCGCGATTCATAGCCGGTTAAGGCTAGCCGGCTAAATTAGGGTACTGTGTAACGCGCTAACTTAGCGCAACAACTTTGCTCTGGAGTCGTGATATGAACAAGACGTTTATTGCTCTTACTGTGCTTGGCACACTAACGCTCGTGCCCGCCGAAGCCAATGTGCGCTGGAATTATATTGGTGCTGGCTATACCGATGCTGGCGGCGATGGTCCTTATATCGGTGGCTCAGTGCAGTTTGCGCCTAACTGGGTCTTGCGTGCTGATTACAGCCGGCAGTCACGGGGCCGGGCTGATTTCAATGTTGTCGATCTGGGAGTGGCCTACTTAACCGGCTTTAAGCTGGATTTTTCACCGCAGAGCCAAACCTATCTGCTGGCGGGAGTTGATTCGTACTCGGGTGATGCGGATGAGAGCGGTCTCTACTTTGGCGCCGGAGTCAAACATGCACTGACACCTCAGGCGGAACTCTTTACCGAAGCCAGTTATCATACTATCGCTGATAATTACGGAAGTCTGGGTGCGGGTATTGCGTTTTATCTCAGTCGCGACTGGGCAGTGCGTAGCAGTCTGGCACTAAACAGCGGCGCAGCAAAGAATGAGTTTCGCCTTGGCGTTTCTTATCAATTCTGAGTCAGGTCGCACCAGACCGACAGCAGCTCCGGCTTCTCTGTCAACGGGAGCCAGATTTAATTTGTCGCGGTAGCATCAGAGGCATTGCAGTTGGCGGTGCAGGCTTTTAAGATGAGCCCTCTGCAATTGTCGCCTGGAGGGGCCACATGCTAGATGATTTCTTTATTCAACTTAGTACTGAGCCGGATAGTATTAGTTTTGCGCAAAGCATCGCGATAATCGATCAGCACTATGACTTTACGCCAGTAGCCTTCCAAAACGGCGAGCTCAACAATGCTGCCGGCGAAAATACCGGGTCTTGTAAAATTCTGGCTTTTGCGCAATTGCACCAGTTATCTGAAGCGCAAACGCTGCAGTTATTCGGTGAATACTACCGGCAGGTGATGGATTCACCGGCCGGAACCGACCATCAGAATATTCGTAATTTCCAACAGTGTGGCTGGGCTGGAGTCAGTTTTGCCGCGTCAGCCTTGTGTCTGAAACGAGCTTAAACTTCTAATATATTTGGCTTTTACTGGCGAAGCCAAACTAGCTTGCTATGCTTGTTGTCAGGACCAACAGCAAGCAGGAGCACTAATGCGCATCAATCAGCCCGTTACCCAGCATGAACGTACCTTTAGCCCCGATGTTAAACTAATCTCCACCACTGATTTACGAGGCATTATTCAGCATTGTAATGATGACTTTGTCAAAATCAGTGGTTTTACCCGCGAAGAACTGATCGGCCAACCGCATAATATAGTGCGGCATCCGGATATGCCGCCGCTGGCCTATAAAATTATGTGGGAGCATTTAAAAGCCGGCCGCCCTTGGATGGGGCTGGTAAAGAACCGCAGCAAAAATGGTGATTACTACTGGGTCGATGCCTATGTAACACCAGTAACCGAGCATGGCAAAGTGGTTGGGTATGAATCGGTACGTTCTTGTCCCAGCAGGCAAAATATTGCTCGGGCTGAAAAGTTATACCAGGCGATTAATGCCGGTAAGTTCAGCGCCAGGCATTGGCATTTCGGCGCCGAAAAAGCCTATTTGCTGCTAACAATAGTTGCCTCAATCCTAGGTTATTGGTTGCTGCCAGCAAGTGGTTTAGCCGGGTTGTTATTACTGCTGTTGCTGGGCCATTTTATCGTGGCGCACTTTAGCCACAAGAGTGCATTACACAGTCTGGAGACCTTGCTACATAATGCTTTTAAGCATGAGCTGGCTGTGTTGACCTTTACCGACGATGAGCCAGAGCTCGGCGCCTTGAAGGTAAGTATTATGAGCTCCGAAGCACATCTGGGTGCCGTACTTACCAGAATTGAAGATGCGGCTCGCGCTGTGTCCAGGCAAGCAGAGTTGGGACAGCAGCAAGCCGATGCCAGCCGACAGAAAATCCGTTTACAGCAGCAGGAAACTGATCAAACTGCTGCGGCAATGCACCAGATGACGACAACCATTAATGAGGTTTCCGGTCATGTACAGGAAACGGCCGGCCGGGCTGAGCACGCCAATGAGCTGGCCGCGCTGGGGCGTGATGCTGCCCGCACCACCCGTAAGGTGATTGAAGATCTTCGTCAGACTGTGTCTGAAATTGCCAGCTCAGTGGCGGAGGTATCAGAGCAAACCCAAAAAATTGCCTCGGTGGCGCAAATGATTGAACAAATTGCCGAGCAGACCAATTTGTTAGCGCTTAATGCCGCTATCGAGGCGGCACGTGCCGGGGAGCAGGGGCGGGGTTTTGCTGTTGTGGCCGATGAGGTGCGTAATCTCGCGCAGCGCACCCAGCACTCCACTAAAGAAATTCATAGCATTATCAATGAGCTTGGTAGTCGGGCGACCAATGCGGTACGGGTGGCGGCTGCCGGGACGGAAGGTGCGGAAAGTGGCTTACAACAAGTCAGGCAAACCGCTGAAATGCTAAATGGTATCTCAGAAGCGGTTAATGCGATTACCCAGATGGCGCTGCAGATGGCGACAGCCGTCGAGCAACAGGCTCATGTGGCGGAGAGTGTTAATCAGCAGGTGGTGAATATTGCCGATCTCTCCACGCAAAGTTTGCAGCAAGCTGACGCATCCGCCGCAACGACAGTGCAAATGCAGCATATTGCGCATGAGTTGCATGAACTGGTGGTGCGCTTTAAACGCCAGTAAAAAGGCCGGCGACAGTAAACAGAGCTTACTGTCGCCGTGACCTGTCGGCGGTTATACCGAGATATTGATATTTTGACCCAGATTCCCCACCGGCTGTGCCATTGAGGTTTGTTCAACAGTTTGCATCGCACTTTGCACCAATAAATTGGTCATTTGGGCTTGCTGATTCTGTTGTTTCTTGGCCATAACAGCGCCCAGGACCTCAAAGGCCTGAGCAGACGCCAGGGCGCCAACGGATTGACTCATTTTTCCCTCCGGTTAGCTTAACGGCGATCTTATATCGGCGTACTTGTTTTTAACTTTAGTTGTTTTTGGCGACAGGGACAATAAAAAGGTGAATGCCGCCTGTTGCAGCAGGCGGCATTCGATCTTAGCGCGGAGTGACTCATTTCTCCTGTGCGTTAAGAAGCCTGGATCAGCGCTGTAGACTGCGCTTTAATTTGTGAGTGTGACAGTGCCGGTACTGCACGCAGGGCAGGCGCTGCTAAAGCCGTTGCAGTCGGCTTTAAGGAGCGAATTGGCCGGGTAGGCCCTTTTTTCACTAAACCTTTTAAGGTCGGTTCAACCTTAGGCGCCGGCTTGCCTAATTTTTGCGCCAGCGCAGCCTGTAATTCGGTCACAGTATAACCGGATTTAATGGCAATACGCAGATAAGGAATACCGGCCGCTTCCAGAGCGCCACTGACAAACCAGTCAGGTACTGCCTTGTGACCATCGCGGTGCTGCACATTAACCAGATCGACCACAGCGATAACTTTCATCGATTCTGGCTCACACAAGATAAAATCCAAATACTTGGCATTTAATTTTAACAGGGTACTGCGCCGTGTTTTGTCAGTAGCACTGTCCCGTACCTCCAGCACATCGGCCAGCTTCACCCGGTTCAGTATTTTGTAATCAGCTGCCGCAGCTTTTTCCAGCAAGCTCAGAAAGGAGCGCTCAACCGGACTGAACAAGCTTGACTTGGCCTGCACCTGAAATGGATTACTATTGTCAATAAAACGGCTGGCGACCAGGGCGACCATAACTACCAGCAAGACTAATAACAGCATGACAAATTCCATGCATCCTCCGACGAAAAATTGACAAGACC
>DAIOUM010000040.1:0-11854 GCA_036759505.1 Alishewanella sp.
TTTGGCGCACCCGTCAGGATTCGAACCTGAGACCTCTGCCTCCGGAGGGCAGCGCTCTATCCAGCTGAGCTACGGGTGCATCCAGAGCGCGCATTATAGACAGCCTTGCGGCGTAAGTCTATTGTATCTGTGTTGCTTTTTTAGGCGAACGGACGCGCTGGCATTTGAATATCGGTGCAACTGCCTATAATCTGTACTTTGCTACTGCGGTCAGGACACGCCGGCTTATGAAAACCCCACTGCCCCCTCTGAATACCTGGCAACGCTTACTGTTGGTACTGCTAACACTGGCTATGATTGCCGGTGTCGAGCTGTTGCTTCGTAATGAGCAGGCGCGGCTAAGTGCACTGAGTCAGCAACAACAACTGGCGGCAGCGGATCAGGTGCGAACCCGGCTGGAAAAAGAACTGAATATCCCATTGTACCTAACGGCCAGTTTAGCCAGTTACCTGATGGCCAAGTCCGGACAGTTAGAAACGCAGGAACTGGATATCCTGCTGGCGGGCCTGGTCAGGCAATCTTCTTATATCCGCAATATCGGTATCGCCCCAGGCAACCGCATTCTGCATGTCTATCCGCTGGCCGGCAATGAGCAGGCCATTAATCTGTATTACCCCGACTTACCGCTACAATGGCCGGCGATCGCCAGCATGATTAGCAAGCGCCAGGCGGTACTCAGTGGCCCTTTGGATCTGGTGCAGGGCGGGCGTGGCTTTATCTACCGCTATCCACTATATCTGGAAGACGGTAGCTACTGGGGCATTATCAGCACCGTGATTGATTTGGCGCCGATCTGGCAACTTTTGACCAACAGTGCCAAAGAGTTAGGCATAGAGGTCGCACTGCGCGGCCTGACTGCAGAAGGCGAAGTTACGCCAGCTTTCTTTGGCGAGCAACAACTGTTTAACCCGCGTAGTTTGCAGTTAAATGTGGCGATCCGCGGGGCTGAGTGGCAAATGGCGGTAAAAGAAGCCCCGGTTACCGGTAGTCGCCTGACGTTGCTGCGGCTTGGTTTATATGCCACTGCGCTCTGTATTTTGTATCTGCTCAGCCGCTTGTTGGCCACAGTATACCGTTTACGGCACAGCCGTGATGCGCTGACCGAGAGCGAACAGCGGCTACGCAGTATTTATGACAATGTACTGGATGGCATTATCACTGTCGATCGCAGTGGCCGGATCCAAACCGCTAATAGCGCCTGCAGCCGGATTTTTGGCTACAAAGCCGACGCCTTGCTGGGGCAAAAATGGAGCTTTTTACTCGCCAATGCTCAGCAAGTTGAGCAGCAAATTGAACAACAGATGCAGCAGGCAAACCCGGAGCAGCAACAACTGGAATGTCAGGGTTTGCGGGCCGATGGTCAAAGCTTCGAGCTGCTGTTGTTTCATACCCCGATGCCACAGGCTCACTATTATAAACTGCTGGTACTGCGGGATATTACCGAGCGTAAACGCATCGAGCAGCTGCAGAATGACTTTGTTGCCACTGTCAGCCATGAGCTACGCACGCCACTGACTTCAATTAATGGCGCCCTGAGCCTGGCGGTAGGTGGCGCTTTGGGCCCGTTATCGACGCAGCAGCAAAAAATGCTGGAAATAGCGCAACACAATTGCCGGCAGTT
Source organism: Alishewanella sp. (assembly GCA_036759505.1). Classification (GTDB taxonomy): domain Bacteria; phylum Pseudomonadota; class Gammaproteobacteria; order Enterobacterales; family Alteromonadaceae; genus Alishewanella. The sequence goes on from DAIOUM010000040.1 coordinate 1,622, forward strand.
GCATCAGTTAGTTAACGACTTACTGGATTTTGAAAAACTCAGTAGCGGTAATATGCCGTTAAAAATACTGCCGTTTGACCTGTTACCGCTACTGCAGCAACTGAGCCAGCAGCTGGCAAGCAGCCAGCAGCGGCAATTCGAACTCACAGCCGATGCCGCCACTTACCCCGTGCTGGCCGACGAAGCCCGGGTGCGTCAGGTATGTCTGAACCTGCTCTCCAATGCCCTGAAATTCGCCGAGCCGGATACACCTATTACCCTGCAGCTGCTAACGCATGCACGGCAGGTAGAACTGCAGGTGGATGATATCGGCAAAGGGGTGCCAGCGGCCTTTGAGCCCATGCTGTTTCAGCGCTTTGCCCAGGCCGACAGTGCCAGTAGCCGTGCCCAGAGCGGTACCGGCTTAGGGCTGGCAATTAGCAAGCAGCTGATGGACAAAATGCATGGCGACATTGGCTATCAGCGCCTGGCCAACGGCAGCCGCTTTTTTATCCGTTTACCACTGGCAAGCAGCTAAAATCGGCATTTTCGGGCTAAAAATTTGCACTGCCGGGGCTTTTGTCTTAATTTGTTGGCACTTGGTTGCAAACTGCCGTGCCAGCCCCGGTTTTTACGGCATACTGCAGCATTGTAACCCGCCGCCCTGCGGTACCGAAAACAATAACTAGCCGAACTATCCACGGAGATAAGAAATGCGTAAAACCCTGCTTGCTACTGCAATTGGTGCAGTGCTGTCGCTCAGCGCCTGCTCTGACAATACAGCCCCCACTCAACAAGCTAATCAGGCTGCCGCGCCAGCCGTTGCCGAGGTAACAGTGTCTAACCCTTTCTTCAAAAAAAGCACCTTACCTTTTGAAGCACCAAATTTCGCTGAAATTAAAGACGAGCACTTCATGCCAGCCTTTGAAGAAGGTATGAAGCAGCATATGGCTGAAATTGAAGCCATTGCCAATAACCCGGAAGCCGCCACCTTTGAAAATACCTTTGTCGCGATGGAAAAAAGCGGTGAGCTGTTAACCCGCGTATCACGGGTGTTCTATAACCTGACTGGTACCGACAGCAACGAAGAGCGCCGCAAAATTCAAAGCGAGCTGGCGCCGCGTATGGCTGCTCACTCAGATAATATCAACCTGAACCCGGCGTTATTCGCCCGTATCGAAAGCGTGTATAACGCCCGTAACGATCTGGGCCTGGATGCTGAATCCAAGCGTCTGGTTGAAGTGTACTACGAGCGTTTTGTCCGTTCAGGTGCCAAGCTGAGCGAAGAGCAAAAAACCGCTATTCGTGCCCTGAACGAAGAACACTCTACCCTGACCAACAAGTTTGGCCAGAACCTGCTGGCGGAAACCCGCAATATCGCCGTGATCGTCGATACGGTTGAAGAGCTGGATGGTTTATCACAGGCACAAATTACTGCTGCGGCCAATGCAGCCAAAGAGCGCGGTCATGACGGTAAGTTTTTACTGAACATCACCAATACCACGCGCCAGCCAATTTTAACCTCGCTGAATAACCGCGAACTGCGCCAGCGCGTATGGGAAGCTTCAGCAAACCGCGCCCAGTCAGGTGAAAATGATAACACGGCTATCGTTGCCCGCTTAGCTCAGTTACGCGCCGAGCGCGCCAAGCTGTTAGGTTATGACAACTGGGCAGCCTACACCCTGGAAACCAATATGGCACAAACCCCGCAAGCGGTTTATGACATGTTAGGTTCTATGGTACCGGCTGTGGTAGCCAATACCAAGCAAGAGCAAGCCGCCATTCAGGCGATGATCCGCGAAAAAGGCGGTGATTTTGAAGTGCAGCCGTGGGACTGGGAATACTACGCCGAGTTTGTGCGTCAGGCGAAGTACGATCTGGACGAAAACGAAGTGAAAAAATACTTCGAATTTAACCGCGTATTAAAAGACGGCGCTTTCTACTACCTGAACCGTTTCTACGGTGTGCGCTTTGAGCCGCGTCCGGATCTGCCGGTTTATCACCCGGATGTAGAAGCCTATGAGGTGTTTGACGCCGACGGCAAGAGCATTGCCCTGTTCTATGCTGACTACTTTGCCCGCGAAGGCAAGCGTGGCGGTGCCTGGATGAGTTCTTTCGTTGGTCAATCACACCTGACAGGTCAGAAGCCGGTTGTGGTAAACGTGATGAATATCCCGAAAGCGCCAGAGGGTGAACCCACACTGATCAGCTATGACCACACTACGACCATTTTCCATGAGCTGGGCCATGGTGTGCACGGTATCTTCTCAAACGTGAAGTACCCAACGCTGGCAATGACCGCCGTATCACGCGATTTCGTTGAATTCCCGTCAACCTTCGAAGAAGATTGGGCGCAACATCCGGAAATTCTGGCTAACTATGCCAAGCACTACCAGACTGGCGAACCCATTCCGGCCGATCTGCTGGATAAAGTTATGCGGTCACGCAGCTTTAACCAGGGTTTCGATACACTGGAATATATCTCTGCGGCCCTGCTGGATATGGACTGGCATACGCTGAGCGCCGATGCCCCGCTGCAGGATCCAAAAGCCTTTGAAGCGGCCTCGCTGAAAAAGCATGGTGTGGATCTGAACGCAGTACCGCCGCGCTATAAAACTAACTTCTTCTCACACTCTATGGGTGGCGGCTACTCAGCCGGTTACTATGCCTATATGTGGAGTGAGATCCTGGCCGCTGACGCCTTTGCCCATGTGCAGAAAAATGGCGGTCTGACCCGTGAGAACGGTGATCACTACCGCAAGAACATTCTGGCGGTGGGTAACTCACGGCCAACTATGGAGTCTTACAAAGCCTTCCGTGGTCAGGAGCCTACTACCGATGCGCTGTTAATCCGTCGCGGCCTGAAAACCAAGATTGATTAATACTCTGCCTGAACCGCAGCACTGTGCTGCGGTTTAACAGCAATAAAAAAAGCCTCAACTGAGGCTTTTTTTATTGGCTTTAAGCTTAGCCGTTAATCGCCGGCCAGTTGCATCTGACTGACCAGCACTGAGCCGGTGTGCACGCCACCACGGCGATCCACGTCGTTACCTACCGCCACGATATTCATAAAAATATCCTTCAGGTTACCGGCAATGGTCACTTCGGCGACCGGGAACTGGATTTCACCATGTTCAACCCAGAAGCCACTGGCGCCCCGCGAGTAATCGCCGGTCACGGTATTCACGCCCTGCCCCATCAGCTCGGTTACCAGCAGGCCTTTACCCATTTGCCGGCACAGGGCCAATAGATCCTCGTTACCATGTTGCACCAGCCAGTTGTGAATACCACCAGCATGGCCGGTACTGGCCATGCCCAGTTTGCGCGCCGAATAACTGGTGGTCAGATAAGTGGTCAATACGCCCTGCTCAATTACCGCCAGATCGCGGGTTTTAACCCCCTCGCTGTCAAAGGGGCTGGAAGCCAGCGCCTGGTTTAAATGCGGTTTCTCCAGAATCGTCAAACCCGGCGCCATAATTTGCTGGCCCACTTTGTCCAGTAAAAAACTGGACTTGCGGTAAATACTGCCGCCACTGATCGCCGATACCAGGTGACCAAACAACGAGCTGGCAATATCGGCGCGGAACAATACCGGTACTTTCTGGGTTGGGACTTTCCGCGGTTGCAGCCTGGCGACGGTTTCCCGTGCCGCTTCACGGCCCACCTGACGTGGGTCCAGCAAATCGGCATAACGACGGGCCACGGTATAGCTGTAGTCGCGCTGCATATCGTCGCCGGCTTCGCCAATTACCACACAACTAAAGCTGTGGCGGGAGCTGGGATAGCCCACCAGCTGGCCATGACTGTTACCATAGACTTTCAGGCCCTGATGGGTTGAAAACGAGGCGCCTTCTGAGTTGGTGATCCGGCTATCTTCGGCAAAGGCCGCTTCTTCTGCCGCTGCACACAGCACTATGGCCTGTTCGGTGCTGATGCTATCAGGGTAATATAGATCCAGCTCCGGCGGGTTAAATTCCAGCCAGCCGGCATCTGCCACGCCGGCATGCGGATCTTCAGAGGTATAGCGGGCAATATCAGCCGCCGCTTCTACTGTGCGTTTTAATGCCTGCGGGCTTAGATCCGCAGTAGAGGCAGAGCCTTTACGCTGCCCGAAATATAAACTGATGCCCAGGCCACCGTCCTGATTAAATTCAACGGTCTCCACCTCACCATGGCGGGTTTCGACACTCAGGCCCCGGGTGCGACTCATTGAGGCTTCAGCACTGCTGGCCCCCAGTTTTTTCGCATGCGCCAGCACCTGGCTAACGGCTTCTTTTACTTCGGCGATTTCTTGCTGAATAGCGGTTTGCTGCATCTTATTCGAACCTTTTCACGTTATCTGCCTAGCTTACCATAGTCCGCTGAGGGCTGCTGCCCATGTCTGCAGCTTTATACCCTTCGTCTTTCAAAATGCACGGGTGTTGGCTGCGCCCATGCCCTGGAGCGCCAGCCCGGCCCACTCACTTAGTTCAGCTAAGCTCGCAGGGATTCACGGCCTTGCCGCCTACGTGCATTTCGAAATCCATTGGGTATAGTGATATACTAGTTGTAGACAAGTGATATAGAAGCCACAGCATGACAGATACAGAGTTTAAATACGGTGACAGCAAATGGCTGGAACAACCGGAGCATATCAGTAAAAGCCAGGTTAAGCGCGAGATGCACGCGCTGCAGGCCTTAGGCGCTGAGCTGGTGGCATTAAGCCCGGCGGCCCGCGCCAAGCTGCCGCTGGATGAAGAATTAAAAGACGCACTGGAGCTGGCCGATAAGCTGGCGAATAAACGCGAAGCCTTACGCCGGCATATGCAGTTTATTGGCCGTCTGATGCGTGAGCGTGAAGATGAACTGGAGCCGATTGAACAGGCACTGGCGATTATCCGCAACACCAACCAGGCAGCAACGCGGCAGTTTCATAAGGTCGAAACCTGGCGCGATCGTCTGCTGGCCGAAGCCGATGCTGTAACCGACTTTATTGCCGAGTATCCGGACGTTGACGTACAGCAGCTGCGCCAGCTGATCCGCAATACCAAAAAAGAGCAGGAAAAGCAGCAGCCGCCTAAATCCTACCGCGAGTTGTTTCAACTGATTAAACCATTGATTATTCAGGACTAGCCTGAATTACTCCAGCGGCAGCTGACTCCTATCCCGCGCCAGCTGCCAGCGGGACCTGTTTTCCGGCCACCTGGTGTTAGCCGCAACACCCTTTGATACATCACCGCACTTTGTCGTTCTGCTGACATAAAAACGGCGCTAATTTTGTATTCGCTTATAAATCGTCTACTTTTATAACAGACACTTAGAATAATGTTCTGTTATCAGGAAACCTTTTATGGCCACCAAAAGACCTAGCACGACGCCTACCGTAGAACCCCTCGAAGATGAAATTATTGCGGTGCGCCCCGCAGTCAGTAACAAACCGGTCCGTGTTGGTAATGAACGCTATATGTACTTTACTGAGCGGGATCTGAACCGCATTTTGAGTAACCTCGATGGTTTACGCCAAACGGTTTTTCCCGGCAGTACCGCAGAGCATGAGCTTAACGCGCAAAAGCAACCGCACTTTCCATCAGTGTGCTTAATTGGTCTGGGCCGTTGTGGCTCTAATATCGCGTTGGATGTCGCTTCCCTGGTTTACAACGCGCGCAATTTCTATCTGCACGAATTTAACAGCCAGGAAAAACAAACCCGCGATCAGGAGATCCGGCCGATGCGCTGGATCAAGCGCAGCCTGCATTTTAAAAACTCCAATATCCTAAAACCGGTATTTTTGATTGAGCCTTTGGTGATGCTGGGGGATCTGGATAAAGATATTGAAGGGCGGATCCGCTTTTCCAACCGCGCCGAAACCAGTGGTTTTTTACGCGATTATACCAAGATGAAAATTATGGATCTGTCTGAGGTGCATGCCGGTGGCGCCGGTAATGCGCCGATCCTCGGTCAGTATCTGGCTAAGATTATCCTGAACAAAGATACCCAGCGCTTTTCCAATGCTGACTGGAAATTTATTCACTCTTACCTGATCGACTCCTGCGGCATTAAGGCCAACCAATCGCGGCTGTATTTTTATATTTTCAGCGCCGGCGGTGGTACCGGTTCGGGTATGGCATCAGAATTTGGTCTGGCCCAGCAATATGCCTATATGAGTAAAACCTTCGACACCCGCTCCCTGCCGGAAAACGAAGAGAATCGCGGCCACTCCTTTGTATTTGAACCGATCTTTACCAGTGGCATCTGTATTCTGCCGAATATCTCCGATCATGGTGTCGAAATGTCCGAAGCCCTGCATATCAATGCCGGGCGCTTGCTGTGTAAATATCTGGCGGAAGAATGGGACTTTTCCTACAACTTTGATCAGGACGAAAAGAGCGACGCCAGTGCCATGCACCGCATCCGGCCATGGAATGCTATGATGCTGATTTCAAATGACATTATGCGCTATGCTGAAGAAACAGATGACGGCGACATCCAGCATATTGATGTCAGTACTATGGAGAAGTACGCCAACCAATATATCTCGCAGCAAATCTTTAATATTCTGACCGCGCAGGCGGTCACCACGGACTATGATGAAAACTACTTCCGCCGCGCCGGTATTGATATTGGCGAAACCATCCGGCTGGATGCCAATGACCTCTTTATGAGTCTGGCCGGGCCGGTGGCAGTGGCCTATGCGGAGTCGGTGATGCCGGGTGATCTCAGCGCCACCGAGAAACTGAAGCTGTTTGAGAAGCAAGCCACCCCGGGCCTGGATATTGATGACTTATTCTTCCGCTCTATTGATCTGCCGCATTTTAACAAGATCACCCAGGCCATTGAGGGGATCAGCCTGCTGCCGATCGAATCAACCCGCTACCGTGAAATCCTGGCCAAATATAAGGCTAACGGCTACAACGCCAGCGATATAAAAGATCTGCACTTTTTTAATAACTGCTCCTCGGTAGTGTCCATTGTGTCCTTACCCAAGGACTACAAACTGTCCTATATGGATTTAAACAAACTAAAGTCTCATCTGAACAGTTTGTTCCCGAATACCACGCTAAAACGCTATGCGCTGGTTATTGGTGCCTCAGCCAATATTTCGCTGACCACGCTGATAGTGAAGAGCCCCTGTTTAAGTGATGATTTTTTAACCCTTATTGCCGCCTATATCAAACGCTGCTTCGCAGTAGATAACTATCGCTTCGATGAAAAGCTTGATGAAGCCATGCTCGACTTTATCCGCAGTGAGCAGTTTGATGAAGGTCTGCTTGATAGCATGCTGCACGAGTTTGAAAATCCGGCCAAGATCCTGGATACCAACTGGTATGCAATTAAACCGATGTATGAGAAAAAATACCGTGAGCTGATTAATAACAAAGATAAGTTTGTTTCAATTAACGATATCCGCTTATCGCGCGACAGCGTAAAGAAAGCCATTAAATACCTGCGGGAGATCTACCGGCATAAGATCAGTAAAACCCGGGTTATTTCACTGTATCAGCAAAGCAGCAAAGCCGACTAAACTGCAGCATCCACTGTCAGAAAACCGAAAGGCCGCTAAGCGGCCTTTCTTACTTGCGATCCCTCACCCTGCCGTGCCGGACTTTAGCGCTGGCAAGGCTGAAGAAGCTTAGCAAACTTTGGTTAACCAGCCGTGCGTATCGGCAGCCTTGCCCCACTGAATATCGTTCAGCGCCTGACGTAAACTGGCGGTGGTGGTACCGGCTACGCCACCACCTACTGCATATTCCCGGCCGTTATGAATTAAGGTGCCTACCGGTGTTAATACTGCCGCCGTGCCGGATAAGGCCGCTTCGGCGCCCGGCTTCACGGCACGCTCTAACAGCTCATCTACCGTCAGTTCGCGCTCAGAGACTTTCATACCCCGATCACGCGCCAGCGTCAGGATCGAATCGCGGGTCACGCCGTGCAGGAAACTGGCATCCAGCGCCTTGGTAATAATTTCGTTGCCATCGATCAGCAGGAAGTTAGCCGCGCCGGTTTCCTGCACATCGCCATTCGGGCAGAACAGCACCTGATCGGCCTGTACTGCAGCGCGCGCCTTCATAATCGGCTGCAGCGCACTGGCGTAGTTACCGCCACTCTTCACCATCCCCATATGGGGCGCGCAACGGGCATTGTCTTCCAGCAATAAGCGCAGTGGCTTAGCACCACCGGCAAAGTAGTCGCCAACCGGCGATAACAGTACATACAGCAGCGAACTCAGGCTGGGCGCCGCGGCCTTACCAATAGAGGCTTCGGTACCGATATGGGTTGGCCGGATATACATAGAACCAGGTGGATTAGGTACGTCAGCAGCATAGCGTTTAACAATATCCAGGATCATCTGCCGCAGCATAGCAGCATCAACCTTTGGCAGCGCCAGCAGTTCACTGCTTTGCTGCAAGCGGGCGACGTTTTTGTCCATCCGGAAAATATGGATGCTGCCATCGCTATGGCGAAAGGCTTTCAAGCCTTCAAAACAGGTACTGGCATAATGCAGCACATGGGCACCGGGGTGCAGGCTGATACTGTTTACCGGCACCAGTGCCGGCTCACTCCACTGATTATTACTATATTCCGCTAACATCATTTCAGCGGTAAACACGGTTCCGAATGCTGCCATTTTGATTTCCTGCTGTAGAGTAACAGGCCGGTTGCGCACCAGCCCTTGATCTTATTGTAAGTTAACTTAGCGACGTTACTGGGTCCCACCCACCGTCATGGCATCCAGCTTCAGGGTAGGCTGCCCCACGCCTACCGGCACGCTCTGGCCTTGCTTGCCACAGACGCCAACACCGCTGTCGAGTTTCATATCATTACCGACCATCGACACCTGCTGCATTGCCTCAGGGCCATTGCCAATTAAGGTAGCCCCTTTGATCGGCGCCGTGATCTTGCCGTCTTCAATTAGATAGGCTTCAGAAGCCGAGAACACAAACTTACCGGAGGTAATATCGACCTGGCCGCCACCAAAGTTCGGCGCATAGATGCCTTTTTTAACACTGGCAATAATCTCTTCCGGCGCATAGTCACCGGCCAGCATATAGGTATTGGTCATCCGCGGCATCGGCAGATGCGCAAAGGACTCACGGCGGCCATTACCGGTAGGGGCTACCCCCATCAGCATCGCATTATGCTTATCCTGAATGTAACCTTTGAGTACACCCTTTTCGATCAGCACATTGTAGGCGCTGGGGGTGCCTTCATCATCAATATTCAAGGAGCCACGACGGCCACTCAGGGTGCCATCGTCGACGATAGTACAGTGTTTCGACGCCACCTGCTGACCGATCCGACCACTAAAGGTTGATGAGCCTTTGCGGTTAAAGTCGCCTTCCAACCCGTGTCCGACAGCTTCATGCAGTAATACGCCTGGCCAACCGGCTCCCAGCACCACCGGCATGGTACCGGCCGGGGCATCAATAGCGGTCAGATTCACCTGCGCCATCCGCACCGCATCACGCGCATAGTGCTGCCAGCGTGGCTGACCATCAACATCGGCACTGAAGTACTGATAATCGGTGCGGGCGCCGCCACCGGCACTACCGCGCTCACGCCGGCCGTCCTGTACCAGTAATACTGAACAATTTAAGCGTACCAAAGGCCGGATATCGGTAGCGAAGGTGCCATCACTGGCCGCTACCAGCACTTCTTCGTACACGCCGGTTAAGCTGACCATTACTTGCTCTGCCCGGCTGTCCAGGCTGCGGATATAGGCTTCAATCTGATGCAACAGCGCAACCTTTTCCGTATTAGTCAGGCTTTGTAATGGCTCACACGGCAGATAGATCTTGCTGTTACCACTTTTACTAAAGGTTTTTACACTGCCCTGCTGGCCCTGTGCCGCTATGCCACGGGCTGCGCCGGCTGCCTGCATCAAGGCATCGCGGTTAATGCTATCGGCGTAGGCAAAACCGGTTTTTTCACCGCTGATCGCCCGTACCCCAACGCCACGCTCAATATTAAAGGAGCCGTCTTTAACCAGGCCATCTTCCAGCACCCAGGATTCATGCACGCTGGACTGAAAATATAAATCGGCATAGTCGAGCTGATGCGCAAACAAAAAGCCCAGCGTCTGCTCCAGATCGCGGGCGCTTAGCTCAGAGGCTTGGATCAGGTTTTGTTCTACTGCATTCATGGTTTCAGCTCACTGTTAAAACGGTTATGAAGTTTTACCGGCATTTTCTGCGCCAGTTGCTGACAGTCGGTTAAATCGACCTCAACACTGATCGCACCGACCTCGCTGCCGGCATCGGCCAACACCTGACCCCA
>DAIOUM010000040.1:11954-18401 GCA_036759505.1 Alishewanella sp.
TCGGCCAGTAAGCGGCCATCCGGCCCGAATAACAGGCTACTGGCATAAAAGCGCTGCGGATCCGGACTGGCGGTAGGCATGCTACCGGCCAGCAGATACAGTTGATGCGCCTTGGCCAGTGCTGCAGCTTGCTGTTGCAAAAGCCCTTCACCCAGAGGGGCCTGAAACTGCCGCTGCAGCTGTTCGCCCCCACCAAATACCGCAAAGCACTCAGGCAGTACCACCAGATGTTGTTGCGCTTTAGGCAAGGTCGCCAGTAACGCGGCAACCTGAGCAAAATTGCTGGCAGGATCGGGCTGGCTGTTTAACTGCAGCGCGGATAAGCGCCAGCGGCTGTCGTTAGGCTCAGAGTAAGGGCTGGCGGCTATCATCTTGACGATTCTCAGGTTGGGCAATCCGCACCGGTACCGGAACTTCCGTACTATGGCGGTTGACTTCGGTCACCACCGGCTTGTCAAAGCTACCGGTCACGGTAAAGTTAATACGGGAGATCACTTCGGCCGACTGAAACACTTCATCCAGTGCCAGTGCCGCCAGTCCGGTGGCCGGATTGACCATCCAGGCAATAATCACCGGCAAACTGGAGGTGACTTTCGGCGAGAACGACACCTGATAATCTATCTGCCGCTTAACCAGATCGGCGTAGCCCTGCAGCTGCATATTGCCCGGCACACCATCGATCAGAAAATCACTGGTTTGTGCCACCCCCTGATCGAGACTCAGGTTGCCGGTCATCCGGTTATAGAAAAAACCTTTGGCGAACACATCGCGAAAATCCAGCCGCAGTTTACGCAGTAGCGAGTTTAAGCTAAAAATTGAGAATAAGCGGGCCCCCTGATCACTGACCTCGGTCAGCGAACCTTCGCCGAGGGCAAATTTCACCTGTCCCTGTAAACTTTTTAACCGGAACTGCTGTGGTGCGCCCTGCCAGCCAAGCTGAAACTCCAGCTCACTGCGGCTGCCGCTGATGGCAGTAGTCAGCTCATACTCGGTGAGTAAGGCGCCAAGATTCGGGCTGCTGAAATTACCGCTAAACTGACTGCGTCCCAGGTCCGCATCGGGTTGCCAGTCGCCCTGTAACACAAAGCGATTGCCTTTATAATCTGAGATCAATTCGGTTAACTGCCAGTTTTGGCCAGTACCAGCGGCCTGAAGCGCCACCTTACCAAAACGATAAGGCCCGACCGAGCAGTCATTACAACTTAGCCGCAGCGGGACCATCTCCGTCAACCAGGACTGGGCAGCCAGCTCGGCTTCTGGCTCAGCCATAGCCACCGCAGTTTCCTGTGTTGTCGCAGCTTTATCCGCTAAAGGTAAATGCAGGTAGTCGAGCTGTACCTGGATGCCGTCTGTCTGCCAGGCATGAGAAAATTGCCAGCGGCTGGCCAGTTCAGCCCCATTTAACTGCAACTGCCAACCTTTGCTGTCGTTGGTTAACTCAAATACTGTATTAGTCAGCGCCAGTTGCTGTGGTAATTGCACTGTTTCAATCCGCCCCCGCACCCGCTGCAATGGCGGCAGTAGCGAGGACTCGCTGCGGCTGCTTAGCATAGGTTGCAACAATTCAAACCAGGGCACCAATTCTGCCTGTGCCAGTTTGACTTCAATACTAAAGTCCGGCTGACTTAAATTGGCTTTACTATCCCCTAAGACAAGCTGCGCCCGTTCGAAGCGACCGGTCTGATGGCTAAGTTGCGCCTGAAAATCCAATAACTGCGGGTAATTGAGCGCCAGATAACTTTGCTCGGCATTACCATTGGCCAGTAGATACAGTTTTCCAGCCTGCCCCAATGGCTTTTGATAGGGTACCGGCAAGGCCAAAGCCATCAGGCCAAGATCGGCCTCCAGTGAGGCCTGATAACTAAATCCCTGCTCAGGCAGTAACAAGGCCAATTGCAGCTGCCAATCAGCGGCCCCACGCAACAGTTCGCTTTGCTCTAATGCTAACAGCGTATTTAAACTTGCCGCCGACGCCTGACCTTGCCAGTTCATCGCCAGCTGATAACCATCGGCTGCCATCGCGCCGTTAAAACTGGCCTGCACCGGTAGGCCCAGATAATCAAACGTCAGCCCTTCTCCCCGCAACTGCTCATTTCGGAAATGCACCCGACCATTTAACGCATTTAACTGCATGGCAGGTGCTTGTATATTCGCCTGCACCGCCAATAGTTCGGCGACGCCACTGGCCACCACGCTGGGCTCCGTCAGGCTAATTTCCAACAAGAGTTCACCGCGCACCGGGCCGGCCAACCCTAAATGCTGCAGGGTCTTACCAAGGCTGTCACGCAACGACGATTCCAGCATTAATTCGGTTAAAGCGCTGCTATCCAGTTCCGTATCAAGCCGGATATCGAGTTGTTTCGCCTGCCGCAGATCCGGGATATGTGCCGTCACCGGATCGGTAAGCGGCAGTAAGCCGAGGTAACCTTGCTGGCCCTCGATTAGCATAGCGGCGTTATCGAACCAGAGTTCAGCCTGCAGTTCGGTTAGCGCCGGCCAGTTTTCCGCAAAACGGAAGGTACTGTCGCTAATACCGGCATAAACCTGGAAATGCCCATCAGCAGCACTAAAAGGATAGTCGGCAAAGGCGCCATGCCAGAGCACTGTGGCCTGCTGCACCTGCCCGGATTCTATAGCATTGCTCAGATAATCGCGGGTGCGGGCCGGCATGTAGCGCTGCGGATAGTATTGCTGAGCCTTAGCCGCGTCCAGACCCGTTAATTGTGCCAGTAATGCCAGCTCAGGTTGCTCGGCCAGCAGCAAGCTGGCCTGGGCAGCAAATTGGAAATCTGCCATCCGCAGCTGCAGCATAGGGACCTGTATGCGCCAGCCCGAGGTGGTCTGCCGGGCCAGCAATTGCAGCTGTAACTGGTCGTAGTCCCAATTGTCATTAAACAAACCGTCCCAGGTCAATTGTTGCTGCTCACCGCTAATCCCGACCCAGATTTGTTCTGCGGTCGCTGCCAGCCGGACATCTAACGCCTGCACCCCGGGAATATCGGCCACAGCGCGGCTACTCAGCTGTTCAATCTGGCCTGTCAGTTGCCATTGTTCGCGGTTAAAGCGGCTTTGCAATTTACGCAAGTAGCCCGTTGGCTGATGCGCCAGGATGGCCTGTAATAGCTGATGGTCCTCTGCCAATAACTGGGCGAGAGGTTCCAGTGCCGCTAACGGAAAATCTTGCAGCGTAGCCAGATAGTCCGCACCATCACGGCTTAGCTGCAGTTGTAAGCCAGGCCAGCTATCATCCAGATCTGCCAGCGTCAGTGCCGTTGATAACAATTGCCAGCCACCATCGACGGGTGTCCAGAGCAACTGCCCGGGTCCCAGCCTGACACTATGTTGCTGACCGGCTCTCTGCCAATGCAGACTGTTATCTGCTAATTCCAGTTGCAGTCGGCTAAACTGGCCAGCACTGATATCAGCCCAGGCCCTAAAGTTAACAGTCGCTTTTTGTAGGCGGCTACTCTGCGGAATATATTGAGCAAACCAGGGCAGCACATCCAGATCAGCGCTTTCGAGGTAAAGCTGGCCCTGCGCCTGCTGCAGATCTGCTCCCTGGAAGTCGAGGATAAAGTTGATGGTATTCGACGTGACCCCTACGATCGCGAGTTCACCGCGGCCCTGATGCCGTTCACCAGCATTACGCCAGTCCAGATGCCGGATTTGCAGGATCTGCGCGGGATGTTCGCTACTCACCAGCACCAATTCGCTGTCAGATAATGAGAATGTCTTGAGCTGCCTGAAAAATAGCTGCTCCAACGCCGGCAATGTCAGGTCAGGCCCGGAGCCGGCATTAGGTAATGCAAACAGCTTATCCGCATCCAGCTCATAACGGGCGCCGGTAAGCTCGAAACGTTCCGCCGATAACTTAAGACTGAGTAAGGTTTTCCAAAAATCCAGCTGAATCGAGGTTTGCTTAATACTGAGCGGCTTAGCCTCAGCGTGTTGGATCCTAAGCTCCTGCAACAGCAAAGCCGGCCCGGTGCCACGCCAACCGGCCGACAGCTGGCCGATCGAGACCGTAGCACCCAGTTGCTGACTGAGTACCTGCTCGACCTGTTGTTTGTAGCTGTCGGCATAGGGCAGCGTCAGGCGCAACACCGATACCACTGTTGCCAGTAATACCAGGCAGAGCGCCAGTACCACCCACAGCTTATGCAAACAGTAGAAGCACAGCGGTTTAATTTGCACTACATCATTACCACGTCGAACTGCTCCTGGGTGTACATAGGTTCAGTTTGAATACTAATTTGTTTACCAATAAATACCTGTAACTCTGCCAGACTGTGAAACTCATCGGTAGTCAGCGCATCTCTGACGATCGGCGACACATAGACCACAAATTTATCTGCTGAGTAAGCCCGGTTAACCCGTACAATTTCGCGTAAAATTTCAAAACAGACGGTTTCTACGGTTTTTAACGAACCACGGCCCTTACATACTGGACACTCAGAACAGAGAATATGTTCCAGACTTTCGCGGGTTCTTTTACGGGTCATCTCCACCAGCCCCAGCGCGGAGAAACCATGGATATTGGTTTTCGCCCTGTCCCTGGCTAATGCCAGCTCCAGGCTATGAAACACCCTGCGCTTGTGTTCCTCGTTCTGCATATCGATAAAATCGATAATAATAATCCCGCCGAGGTTGCGCAGCCTTAGCTGCCGCGCGATGGCCTGAGTAGCCTCGGTATTGGTATTGAAGATGGTCTCGTCCAGATTACGGTGGCCGACAAAGGCTCCGGTATTAACGTCGATGGTAGTCATCGCCTCGGTCTGATCAATCATCAGATAGCCACCGCTTTTCAGCGGCACCTTGCGCTCCAGTGCGCGCTGAATTTCATTCTCGACGTCAAACAAATCAAAAATCGGCCGCTCTCCGGGATAGTATTCCAGCAGCGGAATAATTTGCGGCATAAACTCTTCGCAAAAGGCCGTCAGTTGCTGAAAGGTAAGTTTTGAATCAACCCGCACCCGCTCCAGCTCAGTACCCACAAAGTCACGCAGAATACGATAGCTCAGGCTAAGATCTTCATAGACAACGCCTTCTTTGCGGGTGTTTTTCTTGCGCTTTAATACTTTGCTCCAGAGCTTTTTCAGGAATTTGGCATCCTGGATCAGTTCGTCTTCAGCGGCCCCTTCCGCGGCCGTGCGTACGATAAAGCCGCCGGTATCATCAACACACTTGCCAACGATCTCTTTCAGGCGCTGCCGCTCCGACTCAGACTCCAATCGCTGCGATACGCCGACATGGGCACTGTCGGGCATAAATACCAGATGACGTGACGGCAAGGTAATGTCAGTGGTTAGGCGTGCGCCCTTGGTCCCCAGCGGATCCTTCACCACCTGTACCAGCAAATACTGTCCTTCCCGCACCAGTACCCGGATATCCTTACTGACCGCCGGTTTGGCATCCAGTTCGCCCACTTCATTGTGCTGGACGATATCTGAGGCATGCAGGAAGGCCGCTTTATCCAGCCCGATATCGACAAAGGCAGCCTGCATTCCAGGTAATACCCGGCTGACTTTACCGACATAAATATTGCCTACTAAGCCACGCCGGGCTTGCCGCTCGATATGCAGTTCCTGCAGTACCCCGTTCTCAATTAACGCAACCCGTGTTTCAGTTGGGGTGACGTTAATTAATAACTCTGCACTCATGCTGACCTCCGCAATTGTTGTATCAGGCGCTCGGTTTCACAAAGTGGCAATCCAACAACACCGGTGTAACTGCCATGGATTTTCTCGACAAAGCGCGCGGCCAGTCCCTGAATACCATAACCACCGGCTTTATCTGCCGGTTCACCGCTCTGCCAGTAAGCCTCCAGCTCAGTATCGCTAAGCGGTCTTAACCAGACTTCGGTACTACTCAGTGCCTGTAATTGTTGCCCGGCACTGACAATGGCCACAGCGGTAAGTACCTGATGGCTGCGGCCACTCAGTTGCCGCAGCATTTGCATAAAGTGGTCTTTAGATTCAGGCTTGCCCAGAATTTGCTTATCTAAGATCACGCTGGTATCAGCACCCAAGACCGGTAACTGCCAGTTCAGTTTATTGGCACCCGCCTGGGCCTTTTGCAGTGCCAGCCGGCTCACGTAACTTGCCGGCTCCTCGCCAGCTAACACTGATTCATCAATCTCAGCACTGACCAGAGTGAAGTTGACAGGCAGTTGCGCCAACAATTCGCGGCGTCTGGGTGAAGCAGAGGCTAGAGCAATATCGGGATACATTATTGGATCTTCAGTTGACGACGGTAGCGACGTAACAGCCAGAATAACCAGGGCCAGGCCAGCATACCGGTTAACACGGGCCACAGATAACCGGGCCGGAAATTTACCCCGGTCAGGAAATGACTTAACCAGAATAACAGTAGCTGATACAGCGCCAGAAACATCGCGACCAGCAGTGCTTGCTGTAGCATCGAAAAGTTACGGATTTTCAGGTAATT
>DAIOUM010000040.1:18501-21655 GCA_036759505.1 Alishewanella sp.
AAATAGATATATCCTAAACCTTGTGCCGGACGCATCAGGGTTGCTCCTCCGCTTGTCGTACTGCTTCAACCTGAGATCCCGGAGACAGAATCAACACATGCTTAATCCGATCCAGCTTGGCGTAAGGCCGCGCCTGCACACTGATAAACGGCTGGCTATCATCCCGACTAACACTGACCACCTCGGCCACCGGATAACCCTCCGGAAAGCGGCCATCCAGGCCCGAAGTTAGTAAACGATCACCTTCGCGGATATCAGTACTTAGCGGTAAATGAATCAACCGCAGCTGATCCCACTGCCCGATGCCCTCAGCAATAGTGCGGATCCCGGTACGCTCTGCACGTAGCGAGATAGCATGAGTGTTATCTGAGATCAGGATGGCGCGGCTGCTGGTTGGGGTAACGCTGATAATCTGCCCGACGACGCCCTTATCATCAATCAGCGGATAGTGGACGGCAACACCGTCATTACTGCCTTTATTCAGTACTACCTGATGCGAAAACGGATGGCTGTAAACAGCCAGCACCTCAGCAATCAAACGCTGACCTTCCACCACCGGCGCCGAACCGAGTAACGCCCGCAACTTATTATTTTCCAGCTGCAGAAAATTCAATAACTGCAGTTGGGCATCCAGTTGCAACAGCCGGGCTTTTAGCGCGGCATTCTCCTGCAATAATTGTTGCTGTGACATCAGTTGCTCTGAGGCAGTGGTGATCACACTTTCCGGTAAACTGGCGGCGTAAAAAAGTGGGCTGACCGCTGAGGTCAGATAACTGCGAAGTTGGGTGGCACTATCCGTGTAACGGTCGACGAACATCAGCCCGATACTGCAGGCTACCGCTAAAACTAAACGCAGCCCGAGTGCCGGGCCGCGTGCAAAAAAATCATTCATGTAAGTCTCAGAAAGTGAGAAACCTCTTTACTCGTAGCTGAACACATCACCACCGTGCATGTCGATCATTTCCAGTGCCTTACCACCACCGCGGGCCACACAGGTTAAAGGATCATCAGCAACCACCACCGGAATGCCGGTTTCTTCCATTAACAAGCGGTCTAAATCACGTAGCAGTGCACCACCACCGGTTAATACCATACCACGCTCAGAAATATCTGATGCCAGCTCAGGCGGTGATTGCTCCAGCGCCACCATAACTGCACTGACGATACCCGCCAGCGGCTCTTGCAGTGCCTCCAGGATCTCGTTGCTGGTCATCGTAAAGCTGCGTGGCACCCCTTCTGCCAGGTTACGGCCACGAACTTCGATCTCCAACACATCATCACTTGGGTAGGCAGAGCCAATCTCTGTTTTAATGCGCTCAGCAGTAGCTTCGCCTATCAAGATGCCATAGTTACGACGGATATAGTTAACAATCGCATCATCAAACTTATCGCCACCAATCCGCACTGAGGAGGAATACACCACACCGTTTAACGAGATAATGGCAACCTCTGTGGTACCACCACCGATATCCACCACCATAGAGCCTGTTGCTTCCGATACTGGCAAGCCGGCACCGATAGCGGCAGCCATTGGCTCATCAATCAGATACACTTCGCGGGCACCTGCACCCTGGGCTGATTCACGGATCGCACGGCGCTCTACCTGAGTAGAACCACAAGGTACACAGACCAGTACCCGTGGGCTTGGCCGTAAGAAACTGTTACTGTGCGCCTGACGGATAAAATGTTGTAACATTTTTTCGGTAACGTAGAAGTCAGCGATAACACCGTCTTTCATCGGCCGGATCGCTTTGATATTGCCAGGAGTACGACCCAGCATCCGCTTAGCGGCATGGCCAACGGCAGCGACACTTTTCGGCCCACCCGCTCTTTCCTGACGGATTGCGACAACAGAAGGTTCGTTTAATACGATACCCTGGTCTTTAACGTAAATCAGTGTATTAGCTGTACCAAGGTCGATGGACAGATCGTTGGAAAAAATACCGCGCAATTTATTAAACATGGGGAAGGTGGATCCTTTTAACGACATCCGGCTACACCGGCCTGAGCGCTGGCAGCAGGAAAAATTTTATACGAAATTATGGCTATTCTAAGTAAGTCTCCGCCAAGAAAATAGCTTTTTGTCAGTTTTTTACCAAATATACGCAAACAACTTCAAGATGCAGCTTGCACAGCCTGCCTGGATGAAAAAAACGGCCAGGCAGCAAACCAATCACCCGCTTGCTAACAGCCGCCGCCGTTGCATTTTTTCCGCTCACCGCTGTTGTAGATCGTTATAATAACGCCGGTTTTACTCTGAGCGATCTTGTATGGCGTCCTTACCGACAGCGACTTACCACTGGCAACGCCTGCCTATTCCACTAGTGCAGGATAACACACCTCAGCTATGGATCTGTACCTTGCAGGCACCAGTTGCAGAAGTGGCCGGGAATAAGTGGCTGAAGCTACACTCCGCCATCCAACAACGCAAACCCGGACAAGGCCTGCTCAGCTTCGGTGGTGCCTTCTCCAACCATCTCGTCGCTTTGGCAGCTGCCGGCCAACACTACCACTTTTCTACTATAGGACTGGTCAGAACCGAGCAACTCGACACGCATAATCCAACTTTAAGGCGCTGTCGGGAACTCGGCATGCAGCTGATTGCCCTCGATCGGATAAGCTATAGACAACAGCAACTACCAGAGTTCCTTGCCCGGCTAAAAATAACCTATCCGGACTATTTGATTCTGCCAGAAGGTGGCAGTGACCTTGCCGGGGCGGCAGGTGTGGCGCAGTTACCGCTATTACAAACACCCGACGGCGATGCCGATCTGTTGTGCTGTGCTACCGCCAGTGGCGGCACCCTGGCAGGTTTAATCCAGCGCTACCCCGAAGTACGCTGCTTAGGTTTGCCAGTGGTCAAAGATGCGTCTTTAGCGGATCGTATTAAGCAGTGTTTACCGCCAACATCGTCTTATCAGAACTGGCAACTGGCCGAGGCAAATTCGGCCTATGGCAAAGTAAGCGCTGAGCTGGTGGCATTCTGCTGTCAGCTAAAGCAACACTATCAGCTTAGTACTGAACCTATCTATACCGGTAAAGCACTGCAGCTGTTGTGCCAACTGCTGCAAACGGGTTCTTTAAGCGGCGTAAAGCGTATTGCTTTTTTCCATACCGGTGGCTTGCAGGGTTTGCACGGACTTTACTACCGGCG
>DAIOUM010000041.1:0-15525 GCA_036759505.1 Alishewanella sp.
CGAGAGCTTTAACAGTATACAGGCCAGCAGCAATACCATGCGCAAGGTGGTACGGGAAGCCCGGCGCATGGCGCAGCTGGATGCACCTATTTTAATCGTTGGCGAAACCGGCACCGGTAAAGAATTGTTAGCCCGGGCCTGTCATGCTGCCGGTGGCCGTAACGGCAAACCCTTTTTAACCGTACCCTGTGCCTCTATGCCGGATAATGTGGCCGAGTCAGAGCTGTTTGGTTATGGGCCTAATGCCTTCCCCGGTACGGCTGAGGGTAAGAAAGGGATCTTTGAACAAGCCAATGGCGGCACGGTGTTTCTCGACGAAGTCGGTGAGATGTCACCGCAACTGCAAACCAAATTACTGCGTTTTTTGCAGGATGGCAGTTTCCGCCGGGTCGCAGAAGAAAAAGAAGTGCGGGTCGATGTGCGAGTGATCTGTACTACCCAGAAAGATTTACCGGCGATGGTGCAGGAGGGTAAATTCCGTGAAGATCTGTTTTATCGCCTGAATGTGCTGACGCTGAGTATACCGCCGCTACGTGATCGCAAACAGGATGTACTGCCGCTGGCGGAGTTCTTTATTGCCCGCTACGCGGCACGACTCGGGCGTAAAGCCCCGAAACTGACCGATAACTGTAGCCAGTTTTTGCAGCAGTATCCGTGGCCGGGTAATGTGCGGCAGCTGGAAAACGCGCTGTATCGGGCCGTTACCCTGCTGGATGGTAATGAGCTGGAAAAGCAACATCTGCAGCTGCCAAGCTATACCAATGACTTTGGTTATCTGGAGCAGGATTTTGACGGCACTCTGGATGAGGCGGTAAAACGTTTTGAGGCCAATCTGCTACGTAAGCTGTTTCCGGCTTACCCCAGCTCACGGCAGCTGGCGAAAAAGCTCGGTTTAAGCCATACCGCAGTGGCGAATAAGCTGCGGGATTATGGTATTAGTCGCAAGACTGTAAAAATTTAATTACGCTTTGTTTTGGCTTTTGTACGCTATTTTGGCCGTCGCAGCACAACGACGGCCTTTCCATTTAAGATACTGCGTCTAAATCACGCGCTGTATCACTAATTTTACATTAAGCGTGTAACAGCGCGCTGACACAACAATAATGCTGCCTCTTCCTTTTTTCTGGCGCTAACGCATGATAGCGCTCAAGCGCATGGCGCCATTGATAAAAAGACAGGAGTAGACGCATGACCGATACGATTAATCCGCTGGGTACTGATGGTTTTGAATTCGTGGAATATACCGCTGCCGATGCCGAGGGTATTCAGAAGCTGAAAGACTTATTCCGTTCACTCGG
The DNA here is from genome assembly GCA_036759505.1 of Alishewanella sp. Lineage (GTDB taxonomy): Bacteria > Pseudomonadota > Gammaproteobacteria > Enterobacterales > Alteromonadaceae > Alishewanella. The sequence goes on from DAIOUM010000041.1 coordinate 1,299, forward strand.
TTTTACTGAAGTGGCGAAACATCGCTCAAAAGAAGCCTGGTTGTACAAGCAGGGCGATATCAATTTTATCATCAATGCTGAACCGAATTCACAGGCGGAAGAATTCGCCCGTAAACATGGCCCGTCAGTCTGTGCTATGGCGTTCCGGGTAAAAGATGCGGCGGCGGCACTAAAACATGCTTTAGCTAACGGTGCCAAAGAATATAAAAATCAGATTGGCCCGATGGAGCTGAATATTCCGGCCGTGTATGGCATCGGCAGTAGCCTGCTGTACTTTGTTGATCGCTATGGTGCCAGCTCAGTTTATGATATCGACTTCAAATATTATGATAACTGGCAGGTCGAGATGGCCAAACATGGCGTGGGTCTGGAGGTGCTGGACCACTTAACGCATAACGTGATGCGCGGCAATATGAACCTGTGGGCCGGTTTCTATGAGAAGATCGGTAACTTCCGTGAAATCCGCTACTTTGATATTGAAGGCAAGCTGACCGGCCTGGTATCTCGGGCGATGACCGCACCTTGTGGCAAGATCCGCATTCCAATTAACGAATCCTCTGATGATAAGTCACAGATTGAAGAATTTATCCGCGAATACAAAGGTGAGGGTATTCAGCATATCGCCCTGACTACCGATGATATCTATCAGACGGTACGTACCTTACGTGAGCGCGGCATGGACTTTATGCCAACGCCGGATACCTACTATGCCAAGGTCAATGAGCGGGTTGAAGGCCATACTGAAGATCTGGAACAGTTAAAAGAACTGCGTATTTTGATTGACGGCGCACCGATGAAAGACGGTATTTTGTTGCAGATCTTTACCAAGACGGTCATTGGCCCGGTGTTTTTCGAGATTATTCAGCGTAAAGGCAACGAAGGCTTTGGCGAAGGTAACTTTAAAGCCTTGTTCGAGTCGATCGAAGAAGATCAGATCCAGCGCGGAGTGCTAAGCAATGCGTAAATGGGCGTCCTTTCCATTAAAAGAAGGTGATGTATCACGTCAGGCGCATGCCGATTTACCCGAGCAAGCGATTTACGAGCGCGAAACCGGCCGTAGTGGCTTTTTCGGCCCGGCTACACACTTCCATCACCGCCATGCACCAACCGGTTGGAGTGACTGGCAGGGCCCATTACGGCCTCGCTTGTTTGATTTTAACAACCTGGAAGTGAGTACCGACTCACCCTGGGCAGTCCCTTTGCTGCTACATAATGCGCATTGTAAATTCCGCACCTGGCGCTTGAGCGATAAGATGACCCGGCTGGTGCGTAATGCTGATGGCGATGAATTATTGTTTATCCATGAGGGCAGTGCCGAGCTGTATTGCGATTATGGTCATCTGACCCTGCGCGATGGCGACTATGTCGTCATTCCACGCTCCACCATGTGGCGGTTAGAGCCGCTGGAGCCGTTGTATGTGGTGCTGATTGAAGCCACTAACGACAGCTATCAGTTGCCGGAAAAAGGCCTGGTTGGCAATCATGCGATCTTTGATCCGGCGATGCTGGACACCCCGAAAATCGATGCTGCTTTTAAAGCTCAATATAGTGAGGAAAGCTGGCAGGTTGAGGTAAAACGCCATGGCCAGGTGTCAGTGATTACTTACCCCTATAATCCACTGGATGCGATTGGCTGGCATGGTGATTTAGCCGTGATGCGGATTAACTGGCGCGATATCCGGCCCTTAATGAGCCACCGCTATCATTTACCGCCATCAGCGCATACCACCTTTGTCGCGCAGCGCTTTGTGGTTTGTACCTTTGTACCGCGGCCAATTGAAAGCGATCCAGGTGCGTTGAAGGTGCCGTTTTATCATAACAATGACGATTATGATGAAGTGTTGTTCTATCATGCCGGCGATTTCTTCAGCCGCGATAATATCGAAAAAGGTATGGTTACTTTCCATCCGGCTGGTTTCACCCATGGTCCGCATCCGAAAGCCTTTCAGGCGGGGTTAGAATACCGGAAAAAGTTTACCGATGAAGTCGCAGTGATGCTGGATACCCGGGATGCGCTGGAAGTCGGGGAAGCGGCCCTGGCTACCGAAAACCCGGACTATGTGAATAGCTGGAAAGTTAAAGCCTGAGCGCTCAGTTAAGGAATTGAGATGAAGTTAGCAACGTTAAAAAATCAGACCCGTGATGGGCAGTTAGTGGTAGTAAGCCGAGATCTGAGCCGCTGTATTGCTATTCCGCATATCGCCGCGACCATGCAGCAATTATTGGATCATTGGTCCAGCCTGGCGCCGAAGGCGGCTGAAATGTATCAGGCATTAAATGCCGGCACAGTACCGGGTGAGCAACCTTTTGTGCAGGCCGACTGTGAGTCGCCACTGCCACGCGCTTATCAGTGGGCAGACGGCAGTGCCTATGTTAACCACGTCGAGCTGGTGCGTAAGGCGCGTAACGCCGAGATGCCGGAAACCTTCTGGACCGATCCGCTGATGTATCAGGGCGGCTCGGATGATTTTATCGGCCCGCGCGATCCTATTGCTGCCGTCAGTGAGCAGCACGGCATCGACTTTGAAGGTGAAGTGGCGGTGGTGACGGATGATGTACCTATGGGCATCAGTGCCGAGCAGGCATTAAGCCGGATCCGGTTGCTGATGCTGGTCAACGACGTATCACTGCGCGGTCTGATCCCAAATGAACTGGCCAAGGGCTTTGGGTTTTTCCAATCCAAGCCGGCATCCAGCTTTAGCCCGGTGGCCGTGACGCCAGATGAACTGGGTAAATACTGGCAGGGTGGGCGCTTACATCTGCCATTGCTGTCGCATTATAACGGCATTGCTTTTGGTAAACCTAATGCCGGCCTTGATATGACCTTCCACTTTGGCGAGTTGGTAGCACATGCGGCGAAAACCCGCAATCTGGGCGCCGGTGCTATTATTGGTTCGGGTACGGTATCGAATAAGCAAGGTACTGCCTATGGTACTTCGATTGAGGAAGGTGGCGTGGGTTATAGCTGTATCGCCGAAATCCGGATGATTGAAACCATTCGGGATGGCAAACCCAGTACCAACTTTATGCGCTTTGGCGATAGCATCCGGCTGGAAATGCTGGATGAGCAAGGCCAGAGTATTTTTGGCGCCATTGACCAGCAAGTGGTGGAGTATCAGGGGCAATGAAACTCTATAGCTACTGGCGATCTTCTGCCGCTTATCGGGTGCGGATCGCCCTGAATCTGAAGCAGCTGAGCTTTGAAACCATTCCGGTGCATCTGCTCAAAGACGGTGGTCAGCAGCATAGCAGCGCCTATCAGGCGCTGAACCCGGCTGAGCTGGTACCCACCCTGGTTGATGAGCAAGGTAGCCTGAATCAGTCACTGGCGATTATCGAGTATCTGGATGAAACCTATCCCGAGCCGCGCCTGTTGCCACAAGAGCCGTTCGCCCGCGCTAAAGTGCGGGCACTGGCGCTGGATATTGCTTGCGATCTGCATCCGTTAAATAATCTACGGGTACTGCAGTATCTGACCGGAGAGCTGGCGTTGGATGAAGCGCAAAAGCTGCGCTGGATCCAACATTGGCTGACACTGGGCTTTAGTGCGCTGGAGCAAAAGCTGCAGCATACGGCTGGTCAGTATTGTTATGGTGACGAAGTCAGTTTGGCGGATCTGTGTCTGGTGCCCCAGGTTTATAACGCGCTGCGTTTTAACCTGGATCTGAACCAGTATCCGCTGATTAGCCGTATTTATCAACATTGTTTGCAACTGGCTGCCTTTGCGTTGGCCGCTCCGGAACAACAGCCCGACGCACAACTGTAATTGCTGGCGCCCGTTATGGGCGCTAGCTTTTATCTATCGCCGTTTCGCAGTCATTCCCGAGCCACTTTGAAACGCGGAGCAAACATAGTATCGCCGATTGTGTCCCGTACCGGGATCCGCTAAGCTGTGCTCTGGCCGTTATCTGCAGGGGATGGCAAAGTTCAGCCCGGTAAGCAATAACCTGGTTATTACAGTCAGTCTATTGCAGTTGTCATTTCTGAACAGGCAGGGAGTTATCAGTCACGGATGTCAATTATGGATTATTTTAACTGGTGGCGTCAGGCGCCCTTTGCCAGTGCGCTGTTTCAGGATCTGCCCGCCAGTACCTCGCAGAATCGTTGTATCGCTGCCAATGCGGTATTTAAAATTGTCACCGGATTAGATGAGCTGCAACTGGCGCAGGCGTCAGCGGAAGACTTTAATGTCCGGGCAGTTTTTTATTCGGCAAACACCCATCTGTATTATCAGGTAAATAGCTTTGCGCCTGAACCAGGCTATCAGTTGGTAACACTCCATCAATTACCGGAGTTACCGGTCAGTCGACAGGCTAGCATTCAGCCAGATGCCGCTCGACTTAGTGCGACCTTGCTGGAAATTACCGAACGTTTTATTGGTTTGCAGCCTCAGGCCGTGCCAGCTATGCTGCAGCTTACCTTGCAGCAGTTAGGCGAAGCGGTGCGAGCTGACCGGGCCTACTTGTTTGATTACGATTTTACCCGGCAAAGCTGTTCCAATACTTTTGAATGGTGCGCACCTGGGATTGCACCTGAAATACAGTCATTACAGCAAGTCCCACTGGCGGCCATTCCGCAGTGGCTGAATACCCACCGTCATGGTCGGGAAATGTATCTGCCAGATGTCCCATCCTTACCGGATGACGATGCGCTAAAACAGTTATTACAACCACAAGGCATAAAAAGCTTACTGACCTTACCTATCGCTGATGAGCAGCAGTTATATGGTTTTGTCGGTTTTGATTCCGTCCGCCAGTATCACTACTATACTGAACAGGAGAGGTTGTTATTAGGGATGTTTGCTCGCATTCTGGTGAAGCTGAAACACCAGGCTGCCGTTTTAGGGGAGGAGTGACGATGCTGAGGTTTCCGCAGCGCTGGCTAAACCGGCTGCTATGCTATGTTGGCCTGTTTGGGGTGCTGTTCCAGCTTACTGCTGCCTTACATGCCTGGTGGCACCAGATCCCGTTACCGCATTTCTGGTTGTTGTTAATAGCGCCGTTACTATGCCTGGTATCAGGGCTCTGGTCACCATTACAGCCACAGCAAGAGCCGCAACCGTGAAGGATCAGCGTCGGGGTTTGAACATGCCCTGTACTGTCACATCTTTAATGCCATGTTGATCAAAGATAAAATTTATCTGGCCAGGGCCTCTGCTGAAATAGAAGGTTTCGCCATCCAGTTTTAATACATAGCGACCACGTGCTGTGCGAGCCAGCGGGTCCCGGCTCACTTCAAGCCGGTGCTCTGCAATATCGAGGGTAAAAGCTCTCAGCGGTTGCTGGCTAAAATCCGTAACAAAGATATCTTCGTCATTTTGTAAAATGACATACAGTGAATATTTTTGTGGTGGAGCCGGCAAGCGGGTTTGTTGCTCGCCGATACTAAACAAATAGTGACCCTCTTCGCGAAACAGCGTTAATGGAAAGGTTTTCTGTATTTTCTGACCGTCCGCCTGCTCCAGCTTCAGCTTGCCTTCAATCATGAAGTCTGCTGCTGCACCGAAGCTAAGTAGTATCATCGTTAACGCAAGCAGGGCTCTGACCATGATGGTTGACCTCAATATTTAGACGGTACTAGCGTCGACTAACAAAGTTAGTTGTTGGCCAGGCTGTAAAAAAGTTTCTGTATTAATATTATTCCACTTTACAATATCCGCCACTGAGACGCTGAATCTTTGCGCGATTTTTGATAAGGAATCACCAGGTCTGACCCGGTAATTCAGCGTGCGGGTTGTCGCCAGTACCAGCGGTTGTTGCTTGCTGTAAATGGTCAGCTGCTGACCTTCACGTAAGGGGGCGCCCGTGGCAAGCTTATTCCACTCCCGGATTTGTGCCACCGTCACATCATACTTTCGGCTGAGATCCCACAGCGTGTCGCCACGTTGGATCTGGTGTTTCACCGCCGTGGCAGGAGTCTGGGCACTGACTTCAGCTAATTGAGTCTGTTGTGCAGGAGCAGTGGTATCGCTTCTTGGGATTAACAGATTCTGGCCGATGCGGATATTGTTGCTGGTCAGATTGTTCAGTTTTTGTAGTGCTGCAACACTGATGCCATAACGTTTGGCGATTGCACCGAGGGTATCGCCGCTTTTAACCTGATACGGTTGCCACTGCATCATTTTTTCTGCTGGTGTTTGTGCTAACTGGGCGGAGAAATGTTCGGCCTTTTCGATTGGCAATACCAGTTGGTGTGGCCCTTCCGGTGCTGTCGCCCACTGGCTATAACCAGGATTCAGTGCCTGCAAATCAGCAACACTGATGCCGGCCAGATCTGCGGCTACTGCCAGATCTAATTGTCTGCCAACATCCACCACTGCAATCTTGGGCTCATTAGCAATAAATTTCCAAACGATTTCAAACTCTTCCGGGCGCTGTAAAATATCGACCAAGGCCAGCAGCCTTGGCACATAGGCGGTGGTTTCTGCGGGTAAGTCCAGTGACCAGAAATCTGTCGGCAAGCGCCGTTTTTTGTTAGCCTGGATCGCCCGCATAATACGGCCCTCGCCGGCGTTGTAAGCGGCGATAGCGTTTAACCAGTCGTGCTCCAGAGTGTTATACAGATACTCTAAATAATCTAGGGCCGCACGGGTTGATTGCACTACATCTTTACGACCATCATACCAGCTGTTTTGTGCTAAACCGAAACGCTTAGCGGTGGACGGCATGAACTGCCACATACCGGCAGCACGTGATGGCGATTGAGCGTAGGGGTCAAAAGCACTCTCGACGATTGGCAGTAAAGCTAATTCCAGCGGCATTTGCCGTTTTTCAAGCTCTTCCACGATAAAGAACAGGAAGGGTTGCGCGCGGCCGGCAATCCGATCCAGGTAACCCTGATTATCGGCGTAGAAATTACGGTGCTCAATAATGGGGCGCGTTTGTGGTACTTTAAAAGATAACTGCGCCTGGATCCGTTGCCAAAGGTCTTCCAGCTCAGACGCTTCCAACAACTGATCTTCACTAAGACCTGCGCTCCAGAGACGATCTGCAATTAGTTCTGCAGAAGCAGTGTTTTTATGAAAATCAGTAGCTTTGGGTTTTACTGCAGGCTGAACCGCAGTATCAGCCGTGTTATCAGCGTTAGACCCTGTCGTACTGACACAGCCACTAAGCAGTGCCAGCAAAACTACGGCAGAGATTCTTACAGTCATAACAAGGTTCCAAATGTAAAACGACGATATTACCTGTCTGACCAGACATTGCAAGTCAGGATTTAAACTGGTCTTTGGCTTGTCTTAATAAGGTAAACAATGCCAACGCCGAGTTTTGGTTAAATCTGAGTTGTAACGCTATGTTTTCACAGCGTAAAAACGGATTAACTTTTCTCTCGGTTGCCAATAGCGCTGGCAGCGTAGGCTCAGATAACTGACGTTTTTGCTGGCAATGCTTTAGGTACTGCTGCAAATCGGTATTCTCTGGCTCTATGCTCAGGGCAAAGGCGATGTTGGCAAGGGTGTATTCGTGGGTACAACAGAGCAGGGTATTGTCTGGCAGCGCCGCGATGGATTGCAAAGACTGATACAGCTGCTTTGCGGTCCCCTCAAACAAGCGGCCACAACCAACGCTAAACAGGGTATCACCGCAAAACAGAACGGGCGCTGAATAAAAACCAATATGACCGGCGGTGTGGCCAGGTAAGTCAAAAACCTGACATTGCCAGTTCAGCTCTGGCACAGTGACGTTATCACCACCCGCGACGAGCTGTTCAAGCTCTTGAATTTTCAATTTTTCTGCAGCAGGTCCTATCACCCTGCAGCCCGGGTATTGTTGTTTTAATTGTCGGATACCTCCGGTATGATCAGCATGGTGGTGGGTGATCAGGATCGCCGCCAGCGTTTTTTGCTGTTGCTGCAGATACTCGGTCACCACTTCAGCATCACCCGGATCGACAACCAGACAGTAGGGGTTGTGTTGCTCGGTCAGAACCCAGATATAATTATCATTAAAGGCAGGTAGCGGGATCAGTTCTGGCATTTGAAGGCTCCAAGCATCGCAAAGAAGGCTGCACCTTAACATGAAACCGGCATTACGTGAAAATCAGCTGCAAGCACCGAAACACTGGCAAAGTTTTCGTCAGGGCTCGGCCTTGGCTGCCGCACTGGAACAGCAGCTGGCTCCCTGGTGGCAGCAGATTTTTGGCTATTATTTGTTAAAGGTCGGTGATCTTAGTTGTCAGTTGGCCACGCCAGAATGCCGGGTGCGCCAGCAGTTGCGGCTGGGATCCGGCAGTATTACCCCGGATTTGGTGGCTGAGCCAGATGCCTTGCCGATCGCCAGTAGCAGTGTCGATGCGGTGTTATTGAGTCATTGTCTGGAGTTTCAGAACGATCCGCATCATGTGATCCGCGAAGCACATCGTGTGCTGGTTGCCGATGGCTATTTACTACTCAGCGGCTTTAACCCACATAGCTGGTTAGGATTATGGCGCTGTTTACCGGCGTATCAGCAGCAACTGCCCTGGCTGGGGCATTTCTTTAGTGCGGCCCGGATCAAAGATTGGCTGCATTTGATCGGTTTTGAAGTGATTGGCGAGCAGCGGTTCTTTTGCAGTGCGATGTTGGCACAGGAGTTTAGGCAGAACAGCTGGCAGAAGTTTAATGAGCGTTTCCTGCCTCTGTTTGCCTCCAGCTACTTATTAGTAGCGCGCAAAAGAGAATTACCCTTGACGCCGATCCGCCCGAAGTGGCGGGTACAAAGTAGTTTTAGCCCGGCGCAGCAGGGCATCCGCGCCAGAGAAAAACTTTAGCCAACGCCTAAAACTACGCCCGCAATAGCGGGCGTGCTCTGGGAATGTAAGAGTTCTGATTTTATTCCGTCAGTTGTGTCAGCTGATATCCCTGATCAGCTAACAACTTCAGTAAGCCATCTTTGCCTGCCAGATGCAGAGCGCCAACCAGTACCATTACGTTGTTTTCTTCCAACGCCGTCAGCGTTTTCATCCAGGCGTGGTTGCGATCGGTTAGCAGTATGGCTTCCAACTCAGGATATTGCTGCATGTCTTTTAAGAATAGTGTTTCGAGCTGGCCAACATCGCCCTTTACCCAGGCCATTTTCATCTCACCTAACATCCCTTCCAGCTTATCCAGATCGTTTAGGGTCGAGCTGATCACCAGATTGGCATCGAGCTGATTCATGGCGTTTAACACCCCAAGATGCTCATCCAGGGTTTCCAGACCGGCCAGTGTTTTGTTTTGTTGCTGGCCCAGCTGCCAATAATGCATGTCAACGCCAGTACCGGCAGCACCCAGCCGTTGCAATTCCAGTATTGACATGGTCATTGAGGCAAAGGCAGGTTTAAATTGCTCTAATGAGGTGAGTGGCCATTGCCGTTTTTCGGCTTCGGCTTTTAATTTGGCATAGACTTCCGCTGATAAGACTTGTTGCAGACTTTGCCCCGGGGCAAAGGTATTCTGCGACATCAGTTGCATCATGCCTTGCGGCTGGGTCATAGCGCCAAGATCGGTCTCAAACAGCAGCTTAGAGCTGGCATTAAAAGCGGTATCGTAGGCTTTTGGCAGCGGAAAATCACTTTCACTAAGTAGATGTACTGTACCTGCCAGATAAAAGGTTTTATCCCCTTTACTGACTTGCCAAACCGACGCGGCCGACAGCGACTGGCTGACGAATAGTAATAAAAGCAGGCTAAACTGAATCAGAAACCGCATTCTCTTGCTCCTTCTGTTAGCGGTAAGGATGAGCTGTAAGTTACCACATCAGATCATCCGGGATTTGATAGGCAGCGTAAGGGTCGTCCTCTACCGCTACCTGGTGTTCCTGCCGGCTGTTTAGTAACACTATACTTTCCGGCTGGCGCTGCTGGATCTTTTCAGCAATCTGCGCCGGCACCAGTGCATAGTGCTCACCTAAGCGGGCAATGGCTAGTAAACCACGGGTTAATTCGCTATGCAACTTATCATTAACGTAAAGCCGTTTCACCAGCTTGCCATCGGTAAAGTTAAACGCCACTTCACCACTCATCTTAATCTGATTGGTTTCAATCAGCTGTTTCACCTGGGCGGCGATGGCTTTTTTCTGCAGTTCAGCCTGCTTTTGCCGGTTTAGCTCCTGATCCCGGGCGACCTGTTCCTGCCGGCGTTGCTCAGCCAGAATACTGGCTTCGTTGACCACTTTTTGATTTTTCGGTGCCTGCACCCGTTGCTGATGTTGCTGCTTTTTCACGGCTTTGAGTTTCTTGGCATCAGCCAGGCCGGCTTTTAGCAATTGTTCTTTCAGGGCATTACTCATCGTTAACTTATCCAGGAGTTGCGAAAGGTGCCGCTATACTAGCGCGATGGGCGGGCGCAGACAATTAGGGTATAATAGGCGCCAGATTTTTGGAGAAAGATATTTTGCAATTTCAGGATATGGGGCTGGACCCGCGTTTGCTGCGGTCTGTACAACATTTAGGCTTTGCCCGGCCCACCGAGATCCAACAGGAAGCCATACCCGCAGTGATGGTTGGGCGCGATCTGCTGGTATCGTCAAAAACCGGCTCGGGTAAAACGCTGGCCTATTTGCTGCCGATGATGCAGCGGTTGTTAAAAAGCCGTGCATTATCGAAACAGGATGCGCGGGCGCTGATTCTAACGCCGACCCGCGAGCTGGCGAAGCAGGTGTATGCCCAGTTACGGCTGTTTGTGGCTAATACCCCGGTGACCGCGGTGCTGCTGGTTGGGGGCGAGAATTTTAATGATCAGGAAAAGCTGCTGAAACGCCAGCCAGACATTATCGTAGCCACGCCCGGCCGCTTTGTTGATCACCTCGAGCATAAGTCGGTATTTTTACAGGGCCTGGAAATGCTGATCCTCGATGAAGCGGATCGGATGCTGGATCTGGGTTTCTTGCCACAACTGACCATCATTAATAAAGCCGCCGCTCACCGCTTACGGCAGACCTTGTTGTTTTCCGCCACGCTCGAGCATACCGACTTAGATGCGTTATCACTGGCGCTGTTAAAGAATCCGTTTCGGGTTAGTGTAAATAGCGGGCATGAGCTGCATAGTGATATCAGCCAGCGCTTCTATTTTGCCGATCATTTAACGCACAAAGAAGCGCTGCTGGCGAAGTTGTTACAGCAGGAAAGTCTGAAGCAATTGATTATCTTTACCGCAACCCGCGATGACGCCGGCCGGCTGGCCGAGTTTTGTCAGCAAGCCGGTTTGCCCGCTATCGGGCTAAGTGCGCGTTTAAATCAGGCACAGCGCAATAAAGTTATGCAGGATTTCGCCAGCGGCAAGTATCAGGTGTTGGTAACGACTGATTTGGCCTCGCGTGGCTTGGATCTGCTGCAAGTCTCGCATGTCATTAACTTCGATTTGCCAAAACATCCGGAAGAATATGTACACCGCATAGGGCGTACCGGCCGTGCCGGTGCCAAGGGTACCGCAATCTCGCTGGTGGGGCCGAAGGATTGGCAGGCATTGCAGAAAATCGAAGCCTTCTTACGACGGCCGGCAGAATTCAGTGCCCTGGAGGGGCTTACAGCGCGCTTTAATGGTCAGCCGGTAGTTAAGGTGGCGCCGAAGAAAGCCGCACAAACTAAGCTGACTAAGCCAGGTACTGGCAAGGCAGCACGGGTAGCGGCAAAACCAGCCGCCAGCCCAGCGGAAACGGCCAAGCGTTTCTTTCAGGGCGGCGATGATGGCAGTGCACCGGTGCGGCGGAAAAAAATTCAGCCGGAGTGATTATTTTTTCAACATCTGCTGCTACACTCAAAAGGTGACATAGCAAAATCTGCCATGTCGCCGGTACGGCCTGTGCAGCAACGAAAGTTCTGCTCGCTCCGGTATTTATGTTGACCACAGCATCAGCGCCACTGATAATGCGGTTGAATATCTATCAGCTCGATTACCTGGCCGGTAATATTTAAGACGCCGGAGCTCCGGCAAACTTTTGTTTAAGTAAGAGAATGTTATGTCACAGTTAATTTCTGGTACAGTGAAGTGGTTCAACGAGGAAAAAGGTTTTGGTTTTATCGCCCGTGAAGGCGGCAAAGACGTGTTTGTACACTTCCGCGCCATCAACGGCACTGGTCGTAAAACGCTGGTTGAAGGCCAGAAAGTAACTTTCGAAGTTACTGAAGGTCAAAAAGGCCCACAGGCTGAAAACGTCACTGTTACCGGTTAATTAGTCTCGTTTTTTTAAAAGAGCCGGCCTAGCGCCGGCTTTTTATTGCAGCCGACTTTATTGCCGGCTTAGTTGGCACTGCTGCCGTGATTCAAACCCGCTGGCTTAACCAGGCAGACAGGCCGCACTAATATTAAATTCATTAGGATGTGTTAGCGCCACTTCAAATGGCAGGCTTAACTGCTCTTCGCACTGTGTTTTAAAGCCCAATTGCAATCCCAGCAGGCGAATACCCTGATCCGCGCGTCTTTGCCAGGCCTGTGTTAACAGCTCGTTTAGTAATACCGGATCCAGATGCTGGCTTTGCGTCTCGACTGTGGTCAGCCGAAAATCACTAAACTTTAATTTCACGCCGATTTTGGCCAGTAAATGCGCCTTGCCGCTTTGCTCGAGCCGGCGTTGTAAATCCGGCAATAACTGTTTCAGCATCTGCTGGGCGTCAGTTAGCTGGTGTAAATCGCTGGCCAGGGTCCGCTCCACCGCAACCGATTTGCGCTCCCGGCTCGGTTGCACCTCGCGCAGATCGATACCCTGACAGCGCTCTAATAAACTGGCGGTTTGACTGCCGAACTCCTTGAGTAGGGCGCTTAGTAACGGCAGCGGCACTTCACCACCAGGCGGTACGATATCGCGGCAAAATTGTAGTCCTAGCCTGGCCAGTTTCTCTGCCGCCTTAGGGCCGACGCCGGGAATTTTGCGTAGCGGTAGAGCAGCGACAAAGTCGGCTACCTTAGCCGGCGTTAACACAAAGAGCCCATCCGGTTTATTTTCATCACTGGCAATTTTTGCCAGAAATTTATTTGGTGCCACTCCAGCGGAGACGGTCAGACCGGTTTCCGCGAATACGCTACGGCGGATATCTTCGGCAATCAGTGTCGCGCTGCCGGCAAAATGTGGGCTGGCGCTGACATCAAGATAGGCTTCATCGAGAGATAAGGGTTCGACCAACGGCGTGTAGCGCAAAAAAATCTGACGGATCTGCTTACTGACCGCCTGATATTTATCCATATTGCCGCGGACAAAAGTCAGCTGCGGGCAACGCTTTAACGCCTCATGACTGGACATCGCGGAGCGCACACCAAAGGCCCGCGCCGGATAGTTACAGGTGGCGACGACACCCCGTTTACCGTCACTGCCGATGGCGAGCGGAATATCACGCAGCCGCGGATTATCGCGCATCTCCACGGCGGCGAAGAAGCAGTCCATATCCAGATGAATAATTTTCCGCGTCGAAGTCATTACTGCTTAGTATGCTGTATGAATAACCAGTAATGTAGCCGATGGCCGCGGCTTTGGCAACTTTGCTGCACATTTTTAGCGCGCTAATACGGCGCCGGCGGCAGATTTGCTTTTTCAGAAGTCTGGATGGCTGTTTTTTCGGTGCAACAATTTTTATTTCAGGGTAGAATAGCCGCCAGTTTTTCAAACTGTCGTTAACGTTAAGCGTGATAGCCGCGCTCAGGAGAAAGCATGTTAAAGCGTGATATGAATATTGCGGATTTTGATCCGGAATTATGGCAATCCATGGTTCAGGAAACTGAGCGGCAGGAGGCTCACATTGAGCTGATCGCGTCAGAAAACTATGCCAGCCCCCGGGTGCTGCAGGCGCAAGGTTCACAATTAACCAATAAATATGCTGAAGGTTATCCGCACAAACGTTACTACGGCGGCTGTGAATATGTGGATATCGCGGAAGATTTAGCCATTGCCCGCGCGAAAGAATTGTTTGGTGCCGACTACGCCAACGTGCAACCGCACTCAGGTTCACAGGCGAACTCCGCGGTATTCCTGGCCTTGTTAAATGCCGGCGATACTATTCTGGGTATGAGTCTGGCCCATGGCGGTCACCTGACGCACGGTGCCACAGTAAGCGCCTCGGGTAAGCTGTATCATGCGGTACAGTACGGTCTGCATCCTGAAACGGGTGTGATTGATTATGATCAGGCTGAAGCCCTGGCCTTAGAGCACAAGCCGAAGCTGATTATTGCCGGCTTCTCGGCTTACTCAGGTATTGTTGATTGGCAGCGCTTCCGTGATATCGCGGATAAAGTCGGTGCCTACCTGATGGTGGATATGGCGCACGTTGCCGGTTTGGTGGC
>DAIOUM010000041.1:15625-18150 GCA_036759505.1 Alishewanella sp.
ATAAAGTCGGTGCCTACCTGATGGTGGATATGGCGCACGTTGCCGGTTTGGTGGCGGCGGGTCTGTATCCAAACCCGGTGCCTATCGCCGATGTGGTGACCACCACTACCCATAAAACCCTGGCTGGCCCACGTGGCGGTCTGATCCTGGCCCGTAAGAACGAAGCCATTGAGAAGAAACTGAACTCAGCGGTGTTCCCAGGCGGACAAGGTGGCCCGTTAATGCATGTGATCGCGGCGAAAGCGGTAGCCTTTAAAGAAGCGCTGCAGCCGGAATTTAAAGTTTATCAGCAGCAGGTGCTGGTGAACGCTAAAGCCATGTGTGCTGAGATGATCAGCCGTGGCTATAAGATTGTATCCGGTGGTACCGAGAACCATCTGTTCCTGATGGATCTGATCGATAAAGATATCACCGGTAAAGATGCTGATGCCTGGTTAGGTCAGGCGCATATTACGGTAAACAAGAACTCAGTGCCGAACGACCCGCGTTCGCCATTTGTTACCAGCGGTCTGCGCATCGGTACCCCGGCCATTACCCGTCGTGGTTTTAAAGAAGCCGAAGCGCGTCTGGTTGCCAGCCTGATTTGTGATGTGCTGGATAGCCGTGGTGACGAGGCGGTAATTGCCAAGGTTCGGGCTCAGGTGGCTGAAGTCTGTGGCCGCTTCCCGGTTTATGCCTAAGGCATAACTCGTGCTATGCTGTGATGGCCGCTAATGCGGCCATTCTTTTATGCAAAGCGCCGGCTAAACAGGCTGTTAGCGCCTTGTCCTGAACAGTTAGCTAGGGGGTAAAAGGTCAGTATGTATTGTCCCTTTTGTAATGCCGATGATACCAAGGTCATTGACTCGCGTCTGGTCGCCGATGGTCATCAGGTACGCCGTCGTCGCGAGTGCCTGGCTTGCCACGAACGCTTTACTACCTTTGAAGCGGCAGAGCTGGTGATGCCACGAATTATTAAACGTGACGGCTCCCGCGAACCCTTTAATGAAGATAAGTTACGCAGCGGTTTATTACGCTCGCTGGAAAAGCGGCCGGTGGCCACCGAACAAATTGAGCAACTGATTAATAAAATTAAATCTCAGCTCCGGGCCACCGGTGAACGTGAAGTCGCCAGTAATTTGCTGGGCAATCTGATTATGGATGAGCTGGTGAAAGTTGATAAAGTTGCTTATGTGCGCTTTGCCTCGGTGTACCGCTCCTTTAAAGATATCCGCGAATTTGGTGAAGAAATTGCCCGTCTCGGAGAGCAATAAGGTGAGTTTTAGTCAGGCCGATCATGCTTTTATGCGCCGCGCGCTGGCGCTGGCCGCACAGGGCCGTTTTACGACTGATCCCAACCCCAATGTGGGAGCGCTGGTGGTTAAGGATGGTCAGGTGCTCGGCGAAGGCTTTCATCAGCAAGCCGGCGGCCCGCATGCTGAAGTCTTTGCCTTACAACAAGCCGGCAGCGCCGCCCGGGGCGCGACCTGTTACGTGACGCTGGAGCCCTGTGCCCACTATGGTCGCACGCCACCTTGTGCGGAAGCGCTGGTAAAAGCCGGTGTCGCCCGGGTGGTGATTGCGATGCTGGATCCGAATCCGCTGGTCGCCGGTAAGGGCGTTGCCATACTGCAACAAGCTGGCATTAGCGTTGCGTACGGTTTATTAACAGAGGAAGCCAGAGCGCTTAATCCGGGCTTCTTAAGCCGGATGGAGCGGCAGCGGCCTTATCTGTATCTGAAACTGGCGGCCAGTTTGGATGGGCGTACCGCCCTGGCTAATGGCCAGAGTCAATGGCTAACCAGTGACGCCGCACGCGCTGACGTGCAGCTATGGCGGGCGCAGGTTAGCGCGATTTTATCCACCGCCAGTACCGTACTCGCCGATGCGGCGCGCTTAACGGTACGGCAAAGTAGCGATGCTGGCGCAGAGCCGGCAGCCTTGATCCGGCCGCTCGCCGATGGCAGTTTACGCCAACCACTGCGGGTGATTCTGGACCGGCAGCAGCGGTTAAGTGGCAGCGAACCGCTGTTTAATGAAGGTGGTCCGGTGCTGCTGTGTTATGCCGCTGACGCCGCGCCGCGTATGTTAGCCGAGACAAAGGTCACAGTAGAACGATTGCCGCTGGCGTTAAGCGCTGACGGCCAGTTGGATCTGGTTCAGCTGCTAACACGACTCGCAGCGCGACAGATTAATAGTCTGTGGACGGAGGCCGGTGCTGTCCTGGCGGGCAGTTTGCTAAAAGCTGGCTTAGTGGATGAATTACTGCTGTATCAAGCCCCGCTGCTGCTGGGCGAACAAGGCCGGCCATTGGCGGTGCTGGGGGATTTTCAGCAACTGGCGCAGACGCCAAAACTGGCGTTTAATGAGGTTATTAGTCTGGGGCCGGACCTGCGCCTGCGCGCCCGCCCTAGCGAGGAATAAGATGTTTACCGGTATTATTGAAGCCACCGGCACCCTGAGCCGGCTTAGCCCCAAGGGCGGCGATCTCAGTGTCACCATCCAGAGCAGTAGTCTGGATTTTAGCGACGTCAAATTGGGCGATA
>DAIOUM010000041.1:18250-21411 GCA_036759505.1 Alishewanella sp.
AGTGTCACCATCCAGAGCAGTAGTCTGGATTTTAGCGACGTCAAATTGGGCGATAGTATCGCGACGAATGGCGTCTGTCTGACGGTCACTGCGCTGGGTAGCCAGTCTTTTAGTGCCGACTTGTCGGCTGAAACCTTAGCCCTGACCCGCTTTGGTGAATATAAGGTCGGGCAGTTGCTGAATCTGGAGAAGGCTCTGCTGGCAACCGGGCGTCTCGGTGGGCATCTGGTAAGTGGCCATGTCGATGGGGTGACGTCCTTGCTGGCTATGGAACAAAGTGCCCGTGCCTGGCAGCTGTGGTTTGCGTTGCCGGCAGAACTGGCGCCCTTTATTGCCCACAAAGGCTCGGTGACCATCGATGGCATTAGTCTGACCGTAAATGAAGTACTGACTGACCGTTTTCGCTTAACCATAGTGCCGCATACGGCAGCACAAACTACCTTACTGACCTTGCAAAAAGGCAGTCGGGTACATATAGAGGTGGATCTGTTAGCCCGCTATATCCAGCGGCTGTTAACCACACCGGTTGCGGCGCCTAAGGGCGGTGTTGATTTGGCGTTGCTGGCGCAGCGCGGCTTTTTATAAGAAGGTTAGTTATGCAACTGAATACCCCCGCTGAAATTATTGAAGATATCCGTCAGGGCAAGATGGTGATCCTGATGGATGATGAAGATCGTGAGAATGAAGGCGATCTGGTGATGGCGGCCGAATATGTCACGCCGGAAGCCATTAACTTTATGGCCAAATATGGCCGCGGTCTGATTTGTTTAACCCTGACCAAAAAGCGCTGCAAGCAGCTTAATCTGGCGTTAATGGTTGATGCCAATAAATCGCCGTTTTCGACCAATTTTACCGTATCGATTGAAGCCGCCGAAGGCGTTACCACCGGTATTTCGGCAGCCGATCGCGCCCGCACTGTGAAAGCGGCGGTAGCACGTGATGCCAGCCCGGCAGATATCGTGCAGCCCGGCCATATTTTTCCGTTAATGGCGCAGGACGGCGGTGTACTGGTGCGGGCTGGGCATACCGAAGCCGGTTGTGACTTAGCGCGTCTGGCTGGCCTGGAACCGGCCGCCGTGATTGTCGAGATCCTGAATGATGACGGTACCATGGCACGGCGCCCGGATCTGGAAGTTTTTGCCAAGCAACATGATATTAAGATTGGCACCATTGCCGATCTGATTGAATACCGTAATCTGAATGAAACCACCATCGAAAAAGTGGCAACCTGCCAGCTGCCAACCGAGATGGGCGAGTTTGAACTGGTGACCTTTAAAGATACTATCGATAATCAGCTGCACTTTGCGCTGGTGAAAGGGGAAATCCAGCCAGAACAACCCACGCTGGTACGGGTACATTTACACAATACCTTCAGTGATTTATTACTGAGCAACCGTGGCGCTAATCTGAGTTTCCCATTGCACACTGCCATGCAGCGTATTGCTAACGAGGGCGGGGTGCTGGTGCTACTGGGTAAGCACGAGTCGACTGACGAGCTGGTGCAAATGGTGCAGAATTTCCAGGCCGAAGATAAAGGTGAAAAACCCCGCTCTGCCCCCTGGAAAGGTACCTCCCGTAATGTTGGCGTCGGCTCGCAAATTCTGGCCAGCCTTGGTGTGCGGAAAATGCGGCTGTTAAGCCAACCGAAAAAGTATCATGCGCTGTCAGGCTTTGGCCTGGAAGTGGTGGATTACGTTTCTGAATAAGCCTCTGCCAGAACGTCGCAGACTATGCTATTATGCGCGGCTGATTTTAGTGGCAGTTAACAAGTAAGGACTGGCAATGCAGGTGATTGAAGCAGGCTATGCTGCAACAGGTAAAAAGATCGCGATCGTGGTCGCGCGCTTTAACAGTTTTATCGTCGAAAGTTTGCTTAGCGGCGCCGTAGATACCTTACAGCGTGTCGGCAATATCGCCGCTGAAGATATTACCGTGGTGCGGATCCCCGGTGCCTTCGAACTGCCATTAGCGGTGCAGCGGGTTGCTGCCAGCAAAAAATACGACGCTATCGTTGCGCTGGGCGCGGTGATCCGTGGTGGCACGCCGCACTTTGAATATGTGTCCGGCGAATGTGTGAAAGGTATTGCCCAGGTCGCGATGCAGTTTGACCTGCCGGTGGCATTTGGCGTGCTGACTGTTGACAGTATCGAGCAGGCGATTGAGCGTGCCGGAACCAAGGCAGGCAATAAAGGCGGTGAAGCAGCGATGTCGGCACTGGAAATGATTAATGTGCTTGAGCAGCTGTAACAGGAAACCGGCATGAAACCAAATGTGCGTCGTCAGTCCCGCTCGTTAGCGGTACAAGGTATCTACAGCTGGCAAGTCAGCCAGAATCCGATTGCCGATATTGAACAGCAACTGTTGCTGGAAAACAATGTCAAACATCTGGATGTGCCTTACTTCCAGGATATTCTGCGTGGCGTGGTGTTACATCACAGCAAGCTCGATGAAGCCATTAAACCCTTTCTGGAGCGGCCGTTTGAAGATATCGATCTAGTCGAGAAAGCCGTGTTACGGGTATCGGCTTATGAGCTGAAATACCGCCTGGATGTGCCTTATAAGGTTGTCATTAATGAAGCGATCGAATTGGCCAAAGCCTTCGCCGCGGATGATAGCCACAAATTCGTCAATGGTATCCTGGACAAAGCCGTCCGGGTATTACGACCAGCATAACCTGCTTTATGGAGGCCGACGTAAGTCGGCTTTTTAATCTGTATGGGTGAATTTGATTTAATTGCCCGGTACTTTAGTCAGGCCGGGGCAAAACGCGCTGATACCCAACTGGGGATCGGTGACGACGGTGCTGTACTGCAGGTGCGGGATGGCTATGATCTGGTGATCACCACCGATACTATGGTCTGTGGCACCCATTTCTTTGCCGATGTTGATCCCAGAGCCCTCGGCCATAAGTTGGTCGCAGTGAACGTCAGTGATTTAGCAGCGATGGGCGCGGAACCTGCCTGGCTGTCGTTAGCCCTGACGTTACCGGAAGTGAAAGAAGACTGGCTGGCGGAATTTGCTGCCGGTTTACATGAAACTGCCGACTATTATCACTGCCAGTTGATTGGTGGCGATACTACCCGCGGACCACTTAGTCTGACTATGATTGCCAAGGGGTTGGTGCCGCATGGTAAAGCCATTACCCGCAGCGGGGCCAAGGT
>DAIOUM010000042.1:0-20626 GCA_036759505.1 Alishewanella sp.
AGTAATTGGTCGCTAAAGGTGATCCATAGCGCACCAAATAACAGGTAGATCAAGGCACCGAACAGAGGGTAATAGCGGAGCTTGTTGAGTTTAGCGTCCAATTGCTTCATAGCGCGTGGCGTTGTCCAGACAGATATTGCGAACTCTTTGCTATCAAGCATAGCTGAATTTTACTAACTGTATGGAGCTCGTCAAAAAAAACGGGCGTGATGCCCGTTTTTAATCTCTCAGCAGCTTGTAGCAGCGTTAGAATGAATACACCAGGGTTAGA
Source organism: Alishewanella sp. (assembly GCA_036759505.1). Taxonomy (GTDB): domain Bacteria; phylum Pseudomonadota; class Gammaproteobacteria; order Enterobacterales; family Alteromonadaceae; genus Alishewanella. The sequence continues at coordinate 272 of DAIOUM010000042.1, forward strand.
GAGGTTTGGGTATCAGTGCGCTTTTTATCAACTGGTACATCAGAGTCATTTTGTACCAGAAAGGCAGCTTTCATCTGCATAGCACCATTGATCCTTGCACTTAGCGCCGTTTCGGCAATGGTACGGGTATTATCGTCACCGTACTCGACACTTAGCGTTTGGGTAAAGGTCGCTGATTCACTCAGCGTCCACTTATAGGCAGCAGCAGCACGGGCTAGTAAACCGTTCTCGGTTTCATCATTGGCACGTTTAGCGGTGTAATAACCCGGACCGATCTCAACATCCAGAGACTGTTGTTCCAGGTTTAACAGCCGGGTACCATAACCGGCCGCCAGCGTGGTGTAGCGCGTATAGGCACCAAACTTATCATCGGTATAAGAACCTAAGACAAACAGGTTATCGTGCTCTTCAGTCAGCTTGTAAGCACCTTTGGCCGATACCAAATAACGTTCGGCCGAGCGCTCTTTGATTTTGTTGCCATCGGCATCGGTTTTCTGATCTTCTTTGAAAAACGCACTCAGAATATACTGGTTGCTCCATTTGCGCAGATCTTGCTTTGCATCCAGTTTACCGGTGATCGAGGTGCCCTCGGTATTACCGGTAGTGGTAATGGCACCAAGCTCAGCCGAGGTGGTCCAGACTTTCTGATCGGCAGCCTGCGCCTGAGTAGACACAGCCAGCGCGGCCAACGTCGCGATAGTTAATGCTTTCATACAGCTTCCTTTACGTCTTTCTTGATATGTATATCCATTTGCGGGAATGGAATACCAATACCTTGCTCGTCGAAGGTTAGTTTCACTTTTTCCAGCGTATCCCAGTACACGCCCCAATAGTCTTCGGTCTTTACCCAAGGCCGGACAATAAAATTGACTGAGGAGTCCGCCAGTTCTGAGACCCTGATATTTGGCGCCGGTTCCGGCAATACCCGCGGATCGTCCTGAATAATCTGTTCCAGAATAGCTTTGGCTTTGCGTAAGTCCGAGTCATAACTGATACCGATCACCAGATCGACACGCCGGGTGCTCTCGGCAGAGAAGTTGGTAATATGGCCGCCGGTAATCTTCGCATTCGGCACTATTACTCTCTTGTTGTCCGGTGTTTTCATAATGGTCTGAAAGATTTCGATTTTATCCACGGTACCGGTAATGCCTCCGGCATCAATAAAATCGCCGGATTTAAAGGGCCGGAACAGTATAATCAGCACACCGGAAGCAAAGTTCGCCAGCGAACCTTGCAGTGCCAGACCAACGGCCAAACCGGCAGCGCCCAAAATGGCAATAAAGGACGTGGTTTGTACACCAATCTGTGACAGCGCCATCAAGGCTGTGGCTATCATTAGGATCGCATACAGGATACTGGACAGGAAGGAGACAACGGCTTTATCTATCTTGCGGGATAACAAGCCTTTTTCCAGCAACCCAGACACACTGCGGGCGATGATGCGGCCGACATAGAAAATCACAATAGCTGCGATAAGTTGTAGCAAATATCCCAGCAGTACTTCGTGGTTTTGCTGAAATAACTCGGTAATTTGCTCCATAGGTTCACTCCTGTGAAAGTGGTTCGAACCGGCATAGTACCATAAAACATCGTCAATTTTGGCCGTCAAGTGAGCAATTGCGGCTATACTGGGGCTATCTGCTGAAAAAAGCACTTGGTTGCGTGTGAGCTTTTTGGTTAAAATAGCACGTCTCAGTGGTGACTGTAGCTCAGTTGGTAGAGCCCCGGATTGTGATTCCGGTTGTCGTGGGTTCGAGCCCCATCAGTCACCCCACTTTTCTTTCTGCAAACCCGCTGCACCCCCTGCTATACTTGGCTAACATTCTGTCTGTTCCAGGCAAACCATGGACTTAGCTTCATTACAACAACAATTACAGCAACCCAAACTGGCTCCGGTTGAGCAATGGGATCCGCCTTTTTGTGGCGATTTACCGCTTCGCATTGATAATCAGGGCCGCTGGTGGTATCAAGATGGCGAAATTACCCGTCCGGGCCTGATTAAACTCTTTGCGTCGGTGTTAATCCGCCAGGGGGCTGATTACTTTTTGCAGACGCCGGCAGAGAAAGTGCGGATCCAGGTTGCAGATGCGCCCTTTATCGCATTGAGTAGCGACTGGCAAGCGGGCCCTGCTGGCCCAGAGCTGTGGTTAACCACCAATCTGCAAGATAAGATCCCGGTCTGTGCTGACTATCCGCTACTGCTACAGCACTATGGCGGACAGCAACTACCTTATCTGATGCTATGGCGCGGCCTGTCAGCCCGTTTACACCGTAATCTGTACTATCAGTTGCTGGACCAGGCGCAGCTGCAACAGGATGGCGCTGGTAGTCGTGCAGTACTCTACAGTGGTGGGCAACCTTATCTGCTGGCATCCTCGGATGAGCTGCCCGGGTAGCGGTTTAATACCATTACAGCGCGGCTTATCGCAAAATCTGGTCAGATATCGCAAGCCAATTGCGGGGCAGCCTGTCGCGTTTGATAGTGAAGCAACACTTGCCACAGGATAATAATAATGAAAACGTCACTCTCCGTGCTAACCCTTGCTTGTTTAACCGCATTCAGTCTGGCTGATGCCGCCGCCACGACCTATATCCACGCCGGACGCCTGATTACCGCTGAACATGCCCAACCGCTGACCGAGCACACCATCATTGTTGATGGTAATAAAATTGTTGGCGTCGAGCGAGGCTACCAAACACCAACAGCGGGAGCCACTTTGATTGATTTACGCCAGCATACGGTGATGCCGGGGCTGATGGATATGCATACCCATTTTTCGACCCAGATGAGTGCTACCTCTTATGGCGAGGGCCAGCGCCTGAATGAGGCTGATTTTGCATTACGCGGAGCCGTGTTTGCTGAGCGAACCCTGCTGTCTGGTTTTACCACAGTACGTGAGCTTGGAGACAGTCATCAAGTGAGTGTGGCGCTACGCAAAGCCATTGCCCAGGGCTATGTCAGTGGACCGCGGATCTTCGCCGCCGGTAAATCTCTGGCCACCACCGGAGGCCATGCCGATCCGACAAATGGTCTGGCTTACTTACTGCAGGGCGATCCGGGTCCAAAAGACGGGGTAATTAATGGTGCGGATGAGGCCCGTAAAGCGGTGCGGCAGCGCTACAAAGAAGGTGCGGATCTGATCAAGGTAACGGCCACTGGCGGGGTACTGAGCGTCGCGAAGAGCGGCATGAATCCGCAATTCACCGACGAGGAGCTGGCAGCCATTGTCAGCACAGCACGCGACTACGGTTTTAAAGTGGCGGTACATGCGCACGGCAAAGAAGGAATGCAGCGCGCCATTAAAGCCGGCGTCGATTCGATTGAGCACGGCACCTTTATGGACAAAGAAACCATGGCGCTGATGAAAAAGCATGGTACCTACTATGTGCCGACGATCAGTGCTGGTAAATGGGTGCAGCAAAAAGCAGAAATAGACGGCTTTTTCCCGGATTTGGTACGCCCGAAAGCCGCAACTATCGGGCCCCTGATCCAGCAAACCTTTAGTGAAGCCTATAAAGCAGGTGTAAAAATTGCCTTTGGCACCGATGCTGGCGTCGGGGCGCATGGTGATAACTGGCGCGAGTTTGTGTATATGACCGAAGCCGGCATGCCGGCCATGGCAGCAATTCAGTCTGCTACTATTGAAGGCGCGCGTTTACTGGGTATGGAGCAGGAGCTGGGCTCAATTAAGGTGGGTAAACTGGCCGATATTATTGCGGTGCCCGGCAACCCGCTGCAGGATATTCAGCTGATGGGCCAGGTGAGTTTTGTGATGAAGGATGGTCAGATTTACAAGCAATAACGCCATTGCAGCAGGCACTAGGCCTGCTGAAACCGTGCCAGAATCAGTCGCAAATCGTCTTCGATTTGCGCTTTCAGATCTTTCTCGGCAGTCAGACGAACTTTATCCTGCTGCCGGGTCAGTTTTTTGTCCTGATCCTTGCGGGCCTGATGGGTTGGCATATCTTTAACTGTCAGATACATCTGATAAATCCCAGGGTAACTGCTTATAGCATCGGGTTTATCTGCGGCCGGCCAGTGGTCCAGTAATACCCATAGCCTTAACGCACCCTCAGAGAATTCACATTGCTGTTCCAGCATGGCGCGGCTGATCAGCACTATGCTTTCCTGCAGGTACGCTTTCTTTTCCTGCTGTTGCTGGCGGGCCTTTTGCTCAGCCAGCTGCTGCTGTTGTTTCTGCTGCTGCAGTAACCACAGTAGCTTGCCGGCATAAAATGCCAGACTCGCGACAATCAACACTGCTGTAATCAGCAGTAATACTAACCACCAGGTCACGCCGGATCCTCATCACCTAATAAATCTTTACGCCAGTCAGTACGCTCGAAGCGACTCAGCGGATCCTCATCCTGCTCTGAAGTTGGTGTGTCTGGTTGCTCATCATCCAGCCCTAACAGCGCTAACAGTTCGCTGATGCGGGCGGTCTGGCGGTTAAAATACTTGGCATCTTTCCCGGTTAACAGCTCATCGCGCTCGACCCGCTCCAGTAAGAGTTGCAGCTTAGGATCGTTTTCCAGTTGCTGCAGCTCCTGCTCAGGGCTTAGCGGTTCAGCCTTTGCCGCCTTCAGCTGTACCCGGGGTAACGGGGCTGGCGCTGTTGATGCAGGTAACAATTCCGGGCTGGTTTCTGGCAGCAATGCGATGGGCTTTTTACTGCCAAGGCGCGGGTCTTTCTTCTGTTTGCTGGCAGCACTGCCCTGAGTGACCTTGGCTTGCTGCATGCTATTGCGGTTACCTGATTTCAGACCGGCGCCTTTTTTCTTGGTTTCATCCTTGTGCTCACGGATCTTACGGATTTCGCTGGCCGGCAAATGGCGTTGTCCGTTGTCGTTGGCCTTACGGGATTTTTTTTGACGCGTCATAGTAATCTGGATACCTGTAAAAAAGGGCGCACATTTTAACCAGCTTTGCGTAAGATCACCACATCCTTTGCAGGAAAACTTAGGCTTAACTGATCGCGGCGGGCTAAAAAGTTAAAGGTATCCGGGTGGAAAAAGCGGATATGTGTAGGATCCCGTTTATAGTGCCAGTTGGCAAACTGGCTAACCGCTGGATAGTGGCTGGTCATAATCGCCAGCACGCCGCCGGGTTGCAGTAACCTTAACCAGCATTGCCACTCCTGTGCCGGGTTGACAAAGTGCTCAATGGCTTCGCTGCAGCTAATAAAGTCATAGCGCCGCGTCAGCACTTCAGGGTTATTGGCAAAGAACGGGTCCCACAGCTGCATCTGATGACCGGCTTCCTGTAGCATTTGGGCTAATAACGGGCCGGGGCCACAACCAAAATCCAGCCCCTGCAGCGGCCCGGCGGGTAAAGCGGCCAATAAGGGCCCGGCCAGACGGCTTAAAAACTGTCGGTAGCCGGCATCACTGACATCGTTATTATGCAACCGATAATGCTGTTGTTCTTGCTCTGCAGTTAACAACTGGGCGGCGGGGACAAAAACGAGTGCGCATTGCTGACATTGCCGGTACTGACGCTGCGGGTCCTGGCTAAACAGGGTACTGTCCTGGTGCAGACAGAGTGGACATGGTTCCATCTAACTTTCCTAAAAAAACAAAGGGCGATAAGAATATCTTATCGCCCTGTTTATTCGTGCCTAGTGGTGGACACTTCTCTCGAATCGCTCAAATCATCCTGAAGCGCAGCCAACATCGTGTTGCCAGTTATCCATATATTGTTATTTGCTGTCCGTGCGCACTCTTTTCTTATTCGCGACCTTCCTGGTAACTTTCGTAATCATCCATGTGCGCCTTAGCGCCTGACACCATCCGGGCATCTTAAAACACAGCGCACCCGTGGGTGCTGATAGCTTCCTTTACCGCATTTCCCTGTTGTTATATCGCCTTTGGCGAACGGTTTAAATCTACTCTGTTCTGAGCAGATGGCAAGTCTTTGCTGATAAAAAATACAAAAAAAATTCGACTTTAGTCTAGGTTTTTAATATTTTCAGTGACTTATGCTGTATAAAATATAGCAAAAAAGTTCCTGAAAATTGAAAATCAGGGTGATGTCTTACAGTGTTTGTGAGAGATTTCGCACAAAGACAATAAAAAACCGGCCTGATAGCCGGTTTTTTATTCAGACTTTGTTCAGCTTAGTGTAAGCCGCCCAGGTATTGCGACAGAACCCGAATATCTTCGTCGGTCAGCTTTTTCGCTACTTCACGCATCATACCGTTCATGTCGTTAGCACGGGTACCGGCGCGGAATTCTTCCAATGTGGTTTTCAGGTAATCAGCATTCTGAAAGCCGATACGAGGGAAGCCCGCCAGGCTGGTACCAGCACCACGTGGACCGTGGCAGGCGATACAGGCTGCAATACCGCGCTCGGCATCGCCACCGCGATATAGTTTCTGGCCGGCCTCAATCACATCTTCCGGTGTCGTGCCCGGTGTCATGCGCTGTGACGAGAAATAGGCGGCCAGATCTTTCATATCCTGGTCAGACAGCGCGGCTACCATACCAAACATGATGGCATTCGAACGACCTTCTTTACCACCTGAAGTCATACCCAGTTTGTAGTCGGTAAGCTGCTTGTACAGGTATTCAGCATGCTGGCCGGCAATTTTGGGGTAGATAGCTAACGGACTGTTACCATCCGGGCCATGGCAGGCGGCACAAGTTGCAGATTTTGCTTTGCCAGCCTCGGCATCACCATCGAAAGCGTTTGCTGCACCGATTAAACCGAATAACAGCGTCAGAGGTAGTACGAGTTTTTTCATTTTTGATCCGTCTCAGTCCGCATTCAAACGCCAGTGAGCTGGCTACAATGAATAGTATTAAGGTGTTTTTTCGCCTATTTTACACGAAACTGTTCAAAGTAAAATCCCATCCTTTAGTCAAAAGCTTCTTCCGATCCTCCAGATCCGTTACAATAACCCTAATTTAACTGCCGGAGCAGCTTGTGTCACAACCTAAGTTCAATTTTCAGCAGGTCAGTTTTCTGACCAGTGCCCCTGATATCAGGGCCTTGCCAGCCGATACCGGTATCGAAGTTGCCTTTGCCGGGCGCTCCAATGCGGGTAAGTCGAGTGCGCTGAATACCCTGACCCGGCAAAATAATCTGGCCCGTACCAGTAAAACGCCTGGCCGGACCCAGCTAATTAATACTTTTACGCTCGCGCCGGAAAAAAGATTAATTGATTTACCCGGCTATGGTTTTGCCAAGGTACCGCTGGCGGTAAAAGAAAAATGGCAGAAATCGTTATCTGAGTACCTGCAGCAGCGGCAAAGCCTGAAAGGTCTGGTGGTGCTGATGGATATTCGCCACCCGCTGAAAGATCTGGATCAGCAGTTGATCTTCTGGGCCGTGGAGAGCCAGTTACCGGTGCTGATCCTGCTGACCAAAGCAGATAAGTTGGGGCCGGGCGCCCGGAAAAAGGTGTTGCTGGAAGTGCGCGACGCTGCACTGGCTTTTATGGGTGACGTGCAGGTGCAGGTATTCAGTTCGCTGAGTAAGCTTGGTTTACCTGAGTTTGAGCAGGTACTAAACGGCTGGTTCAGCGACGAGTCGACAGCAGACGTCGACTCGCTCTAAGTAAACCCTTCAGGATCCCCAAAAAAAAACCGACCCAGCAGGGTCGGTCATAGCAATCGGGGAGAAGCTATATAAAAATCAAATCAACAGGGTGTCTTATCGCTAAGACGGCCAAAGTATAGCACTAATTTTGTGCTGTTTAAAGTATTTGCTCTAAAAAGTGTAGTTCAGTTACGTGAATTGCAGCTGGCTTTTGTGGTAATGGCTCAAGATCAGAAAAACGGGCATAAAAAAAACGCCCCGCTGCAAGCAGCGGGGCGGCTAAATAAAGCCTACTTTCAGAATCCGGGGTGCAACACCCTGGTTGAAAGATAGAATATCTTACCTCTGTACCCTACAACGCAAATTCTAGTCACTTTCTGAGCGATTGCAAGAATTTTTTGTAATAAAACTACATAAAAGTCTAAATAGTGCATTTTTAAGACTTTATATGTAATAAAATTACCACGCCCTAGTGGGCTTCATCCCAGTTGTCGCCATAACCCACTTCGGCCAGTAAGGGTACATCCAGCTTAGCGGCACTGGCCATCAGCTGCTTTAACTCGGTCGCTAACCAACTGACATCGGCGGTGGTCACTTCGAACACCAATTCATCATGTACCTGCATAATCATCGCTGCTTTGTCAGCGGCATGTTGCTGCAACCAGGTTTGTACCTTAATCATCGCCAGCTTAATAATATCGGCTGCCGTACCTTGCATCGGCGCATTAATTGCCGCCCGCTCGGCGGCCTTTTGCCGGCCGATATTTTTGGTATTAATATCGGGCAGGTATAAACGCCGGCCAAACAGCGTCTCGACATAGCCTTGCTCATGGGCGTGTTTCCGGGTGCGTTCCATATAATCAAGCACACCGGGAAAGCGTTCAAAATAGCGGTCTACATAATGCTGGGCTTCGCCCCGGCCAATGCCGAGCTGCTTGGCCAGACCAAAGGCTGACATGCCATAAATTAAACCGAAGTTCACTGCCTTGGCACGGCGCCGCTGCTCACTGCTAACTTGATCCAGACTCACTCCAAATACCTCAGCTGCGGTTGCCCGGTGTACGTCCAGTCCTTTGGCGAAGGCGTCCAGTAAGGCTTTATCCTGTGACAGATGCGCCATAATCCGCAGTTCGATCTGTGAGTAATCGATGGCCATAATCAGCTTACCGGGTGGCGCAATAAAGGCCTGGCGGATCCGTCGCCCTTCTTCGGTGCGGATCGGAATATTTTGTAAGTTGGGTTCAGTAGAGCTCAGCCTGCCGGTAGCGGCAACGGCCTGATGATAAGAGGTATGCACCCTGCCAGTTGCCGGATTTATCATCTTCGGCAGTTTTTCGGTATAGGTGGAACGCAGTTTGCTGAGGCCACGGTGTTCCGTGATCAGTTTTGGAAATTCATATTCCAGCGCTAATTCTGCCAGTACCTCTTCCGCCGTAGAGGGCGTGCCGCTGGGGGTCTTTTTCAGTACCGGCAACTTCATCTGCTCGAACAGAATTTCTTGTAACTGTTTCGGGGAGGCCAGATTAAACTCTTTGCCGGCTTGTTGATAAGCCAGTTGCTCCAGTTCGGCAATCCGCTGACTTAACTGCTTGCTTTGCTCGGCCAGTAACTGGCTATCGATCAGCACGCCGTGTCGCTCGATATCTGACAGAATAGCAATCAGCGGCAGTTCAATCTCATTAAATACTTCGACCAGGCCGGGGCTTTGCTGTAGCTGTGGCCACAATGTCTGATGCAGTCGCAAGGTGACATCAGCATCTTCGGCTGCATATTCGGCCGCTTTTTCCAGTTCAATCTGGTTAAACGTCAGCTGTTTGGCGCCCTTGCCGGCTAAATCTTCGAAGCTGATGGTACTATGCCCCAGATATTTCAGTGCCAGGCTATCCATATCATGGCGGCCAGCCACCGAGTTCAGCACATAGGACTCCAGCATGGTGTCAAACTTAACGCCTTTGAGTGCAATATTGTAACGTGCCAGCACACTTTGGTCGTACTTCAGATTTTGTCCTACTTTAGCTTTGGCTGGATTTTCCAGCCAGGGGGTTAAGCGTTGCAGACAGTCCTTACGATCCAGTTGTGCCGGCGCGCCCAGATAGTCGTGCGCCAGCGGCAGGTACCAGGCTTTACCCGGCGCGGTCGCGAAGGACATCCCGACCAGTTCCGCCTGCATATAGTCCAGGCTGGTGGTTTCAGTATCAAAAGCCGTTAATTCTGCCTGATCCAGGATTGTCAGTAACTGCTCGAAATCCTCTGGCGTCAGAATGGTTTGATATTGCTGACGATCAATCACCTGCCGCACTTCCGTTGGCGTCTTATCGGCTGTCTCGCTTTCGCTGGTATTCTGTACTGGACTCTCTGATGATTCAGCAGTGTGCTGGCTACTGGCTAAGACTTCAGCCAGCCAGCGTTTAAATTCGCACTCCCGGTACAGCTCTGCCAGTTGTGCCTGATCTGCTGGCTGGATCGTTAACTCGTCCAGCGTGCAGGGTAGCGCTACATCACACTTAATGGTTGCCAGCTCGTATGACAGCTTCAGCTGGGCTTCAAATTCCTGCAGCTTAGCGGCCATGGTCTTCGCACCACGAAAACTCAAGCCTGCGACCTGATCCAGCTGCTGATAAATCTGTGCGATAGAACCCAGGCCCTGTAGCAGTGCCGCTGCGGTTTTCTCACCGACTCCGGGTAGACCCGGGATGTTATCCACTTTATCGCCCATCAGCGCCAGATAATCGATAATCAACTCCGGGCCGATACCGAATTTTTCCAGCACTGCTGGAGGATCGAGCAGGGTATTGGTCATGGTATTGATCAGCGTGACATGCTCGTCGACCAGCTGCGCCATATCTTTATCGCCTGTAGAGATCAGCGTATGGCGGCCAGCAGCACTGGCCTGGCGGGCCAGGGTTCCGATCACATCGTCAGCTTCAACGCCGCTGATGCATAATAACGGCAAACCCATAGCACGAATAATCTTGTGCAGGGGTTCGATTTGGCTGCGCAGATCGTCTGGCATTGGTGGCCGATGCGCTTTGTACTCAGCATACATTTCGTTGCGAAAGGTCGGGCCCTTGGCATCGAATACTACCGCCATCTGAGTGGGCTGATACTGTTTCAGCAAACTTTTCAGCATATTGACGACGCCATAAATGGCTCCGGTCGCTTCGCCGCGGGAGTTCGTCAGATGCGGTGGCGCATGATAGGCACGAAATAAATAAGAAGAACCGTCAACCAATATTAACGGATTTGTCGGGATATAAACCATGATGCTGTTCCTGCGCGGGCTTGATGCTATAGCATGCCATAGTGGATCAACTCAGGCTAGCTGAACAAGTTACAGTAAGTGAGGTGAATACGAGAATAAGCTGTGGATAACTTTGTGCAAAACAATAGCGAACAACCACACTACTAACGATAGCATGGATCGAGACGCTCTTTTAAGTGTTTGTTTTAATAAGGAAAGGTGCCTAACTGCAAGTGCCCTGATTCTTATTTTTTTAGCATTGCGTAATGTGGAAAACGCTTTAGCTTTCGCCCGGAGTCCATTCTCGACAGCAGCCTGCAACTCCGCGCAGGTTGAACAGACTATCACAACTGTCGGTTTTGCCCAGAGCTAATTTTAAAAAATTTTGCTCCTAAAAAGATTCGGTCCTGCTTAAAAAAGCATAAAGCAGATTTGACGGGCCTTTTAAGCGTTAGTCATTACTGTTTGACCTGCAATTACTGCTGTGCAAAGGCTGAACAGGGGCTCTTCCGTTCTACGGCAAAGGCAGGCTATAATGCCGGAAAATCAGTATGGCTTTTAGGATGGGATCATCACTATGAAGAAATTATCACTTGCAGTGGCATTACTGCTGACCACGCTAGGTATCAATGCCAGCACTGACCAGGAAAAAGATGCCATCGCTAAGCGTATCGCCCCTGTTGGCCAGGTATATGTTGCGGGCGCAGCGACCGCAACAGCGGCTGTTGCCTCGGGTCCTCGTAGCGGTGAGCAAGTTTATCAGGCAGCGTGTTTCGCCTGTCATGGTACTGGTGCTTTGGATGCACCCAAACCTAATTCGGCAGACTGGAAGCCGCGTCTGGCCCAGGGTTTTGATGTGTTGTTAAAGCACTCGATCGAAGGCTTCAACAATATGCCAGCGATGGGAACCTGTACCAGCTGTTCGGAAGATGAAATTGCTGCCGCAATCCGCTTTATGACCGACGGTGTTTAACTAACATTTTTGGCTCTAGAAAAACCGCGCTATAGCGCGGTTTTTTTGTTTTCAGGCTGTTTTAACGCTAGCTAAAACTAATTTAGCTTTATTTCTTTACTCACTCTTCCATGCGTCTAAACTTTATGCATAATAACACTTTGTTATTATTGCTCTGACCAGTGTTTTTTCGCAACGGAATAGCGGATTTGAATAAGTTATCGACACTTCAGCATCAACTCAATAAAACCAATACCCGGCTGCGGCGGTTATTGGCCTTAATTGCGCGCTATAAAGAAGCCTATACCATCCAGGGCGCCTTGCTGAAGCTGTCGGAGCTGGCAAGCAGTATTAGCGATATGGCAGAGTTCTATCCGGCGATCCACAAGATGGTCTCCGAGTTGCTGCATGCAGAAAACTTCTATGTTGTGTTATATGACAGTGAGACCGCACAATATAGTCTGCAGTACTTTTCTGACGAGAAAGATCAGCAACTGATCGTATCAGTGCCGTCCAGTGCTTTCTCTCGCGGTTTAACCGGCTATGTTGTGCGGACGCAACAACCTTTGCTCTGTGATGAGGCTCAGTTTGACACGTTAGTGCGCAGTGGTGAAATTCAGTCGCAAGGATCACCGTCAGCACACTGGATGGGGATCCCACTGTTGCGTGAGGATAAAGTCATCGGTGTGATGGCTATACAGTCCTATGATGCAGCCTACCGATATAATCAGCAGGATCTGAAGCTGTTTAATAGTATTGGCAGTAACACCGTTATCGCATTAGACCGGGTAAAAAGTCGAGAATTACTGGAGTCGACAGTAAGGCAGCGCACCTTGCAATTGCAGCAAACCAATGAATCGCTGCAAAAGGAAATTAAAGAGCGGATCCATGCCGAAAAGCTGCAAGCCGCGCTATATGAAATTTCTGAGCTAACGGCCAGTAGCCATGATATGCAAACCTTTTATCGTGCCATGCACAAGGTACTCTGTGGCTTAATGGCTGCAGATAATTGCTATATTGCGCTGTTGGATCAGGACGGTACTAAACTAACCTTTCCGTTTTATCTGGATCAATACAGCCCCGCAGCCAGCGATCGGCCGCTGGGTAAAGGTTTTACTGAGTATGTGATCCGTTGTGCCGAAGCGCGCTTGATTAACAGCGAAGAAGCGGCACAGCTGGTGGAGCGGGGTGAGATCCGCCGTGGCATTGGTAGTTTAAATCAGCCGCATCGCATCTCGAGCAGTTGGCTGGGAGCGCCGTTGAAAGTCGATCAACGGGTGCTGGGTGTGATTGCAGTACAATCTTATGAAGCCGGCTATCAGTATACTGAGCAGGAATTAACCATTCTGCGTTTTGTTTCGCAGCATATTGCGGTTGCCATTCAGCGTAAATTAGCCTCGGAACGTCAGCGCCAGCATCAGGAAGAGCTGGAGCGTAAAGTATTTGAAAGTACGCGGGAATTACGGCAAACCAATTTATTTTTACGTTTACAGGTAGAAGAGCGTAAAAAAGCCGAGCAAAAGCTGTTTTATGATGCCAACCACGATGTGTTAACGGGTCTTGCCAACCGGCAGATGTTTCTGCAGCAGCTTAAGCAGCAGTTTGCATTGATCAAACGCCAGAGCCAGCCGGGTATGGCGTTGCTGTTTCTCGATCTGGATCGCTTTAAGTTGATTAATGACACCCTGGGTCATCATATTGGCGATGCTTTTTTGATTGAGAGTAGTAAGCGGTTGCTCAGTGCCATCCGTGAACATGATGTGGCAGCGCGTTTTGGTGGTGATGAGTTTGTGGTAATGCTGCTGAATTTACAAAGTTTTCAGGATGCTGAAGAGGTGGCGCAGCGGATTATTGATAAATTCCGCCAGCCTTATCAGTTGGACGGGCATAAAACCCAGTCTGGGGTTAGTATCGGTATCGCCCCCCTGACCATGGAATATCATCATGCCGATGCCTTGCTGCGCGATGCTGATGCGGCAATGTATCATGCTAAAGCGCTGGGGCGTGGACGCTATGCGGTATTCCAGCCTGAGATGCGCGACCAGATGTTGAAGGCGCTGAGTAACTAAGCGCCAACCCACCGGATGTTATTTATCCTTTATTCAACAATTGCCGTAAGCGGGCAATATTCGCCGCAGCGGTTTGCTGGCGTTGTTCGGCCGTTTTCGGCTGATCTGGTTTTTGCCACTCCAAGTCATCCTGCGGCAATTCCTGCAAAAAGCGACTGGGTTCAGGTTTGATGATTTCACCAAATTGCCGGCGTTCACGGGCATAGGTAAAGATCAGTTCGCGCTGAGCCCGGGTAATACCAACATAGGCCAGCCGGCGCTCTTCCTCGACATTGTCTTCGTCAATACTGGTTTGGTGCGGCAAAATGCCCTCTTCCATCCCAACCATAAACACATACGGAAATTCCAGGCCTTTCGACGCATGCAGCGTCAACAGCTGTACCTGATCTGCCTGATCTTCCTGTTCCTGCCGCTCTAACATATCGCGCAGACAGAGTTTGCTGACGACCTCATTGAGCGTCATGGCTGGCTCGTCATCTTTGCCTTCCAGCATTTCGACAATCCAACGGTACAGCTCGTTGACATTTTTCAGCGCCATTTCCGCTGCTTTCGGGCTGTTACTGGTTTCAAACAACCAGGCTTCGTAATGACTTTGCCGGATCAGATCACGAATGGCTTCGCTGGCTTCGGCGCGCTGGGCATTATCTGCCAGCTGATTAATCCAGTCAGCAAATTGCTGGACCGCCTGCAAACTGCGCGCCGGTAACACCTGCGCCAGCTCTGGGTGGCAACAGGCGGCGAACAGGCTGATATGTAGTTGATTGGCCAGGTTGCCGATTTTTTCCAGCGTCGCATGGCCGATTTCCCGCCGCGGCACATTAATAATACGCAATAGTGCATTATCGTCATCCTGATTCACCAGCAAGCGCAAATAGGCCATCACATCCTTGATTTCGCTGCGGGCAAAAAAGGAGGTGCCGCCGGAAATGCGGTACGGAATACGGTTAGTCATCAGCGCCTTTTCAAATACCCGCGCCTGATGGTTGCCGCGGTACAGGATGGCATAATCCCGATACTGGCTGCGGTTACTAAAACGGTGCGAGATAATTTCGGCCACCACCTTATCGGCCTCGTCTTCTTCGTGTTTGCACGGCAAGACTTTTAGCGGCACACCATAGCCGTTGACGCTAAACAGCTTTTTCTCAAATTCATGCGGGTTATTGGCGATCAGAATATTCGCCGCTTTTAAGATCCGCTCCGCAGAACGATAGTTCTGCTCCAGCTTGATCACCTGCAGCTCAGGAAAGTCTTTTTTCAGCAGCACCAGATTTTGCGGCCTTGCACCACGCCAGGAATAGATTGACTGGTCATCGTCGCCAACTACGGTAAAGCGGCGTCGTTCGCCAACAAGCCATTTCACCAATTCATACTGGCTGGTGTTGGTATCCTGATATTCGTCGACCAGCAGATAGCGGATTTTTTGCTGCCAGCGTTCGCGGGTTTCGGTCTGATGTTGAAATAACAGGGTTGGCAGTAGAATAAGATCGTCAAAATCAAAGGCATTACAGGCTTTTAGCATCTTGCTGTACTGCAGATAGTAATTCGCCAGGCTGATCGTCTCCGCATCCTGCGTTTGTTGCAGCGCCAGTTCAGGTAGTGTCAGGTCATTTTTCCAGCTGCTGATCCGGTTTTGCAGCTTACGGATCAGCTCTTTATCACCGTTATATTCGCCATCGGTCAGTTCTTTTAACAGTGCAAAGCTGTCTTGATCGTCAAACAAACTGAAGTTAGCTTTGTAACCAAGCTGGCGATATTCTTTTTTCAGAATTTCCAGCCCCAGCGTATGAAAGGTCGAGATGGTCAGGCCACGGGTCGCGCTTTTGGGTAACTGGGCGTTAATCCGTTCCCGCATCTCTCGCGCCGCTTTATTGGTGAAGGTCACCGCCGCGATATGTCGCGCGGGTAACTCGCATTCCTGAATTAAGTACGCGATTTTATTAATTATGACCCGGGTTTTGCCACTACCGGCGCCTGCCAGCACCAGACAGGGGCCGCCAATAAATTTAACCGCTGCGTCTTGCTGTGGATTTAACTTCATCTGACCTGCCTTTAGTTCCGGGGAGGCATTGTAAGGCCTGACGGCAGAAATTTCATTCGCGTTCTGCCATTTAGGCCGTAGAATAGAGCATGACAAGTGAAAACACCGGAGAAGATGATGCTGGATCCGAAAAAAATTGAAGAGATCGCCCGCCAAATCGGTGCTGTGATCCCACCGCAGCTAAAACAGTTTGCCGATGAGCTGGAAAGCAAGGTTAAACAGGTACTGCAAGCGAAGCTGGCCGATCTGGACTTTGTCAGCCGGGAAGAATTTGATGTACAGCGTCAGGTATTATTACGCACCCGGGAAAAAGTTGAGGCGATGGAGCAACAACTGGCAGCCTTACTGGCTGAGAAAACCCAGGATTTCCGCCAGACCGAGCTACCAAGTTCAGATCAGCAGTAATACTGCCCTAAAATATTGCGCCGGTGTTGGCCGGCGCAATGAATCATTTATTTATTTTTGCACGGATTTCAGGATTTCGGTTAAACCTGCGACTGCACCACCGATATTAGCCAGCTCGGCCGGTACTATCATCGTATTATTGGTTTTCGCCAGATTACCGAACTCTTTTACATATTGCTCGGCAACCCGCAAGCTAACCGCTTCCTGACCACCGGGTTGGTTAATGGCCTCGGCGATTTTGCGCAGCCCCTCAGCGGTTGCGATGGCAATCAGTTCAATTTCACGCGCCCGACCTTCGGCTTCGTTAATTTGCCGCTGTTTGTCGGCTTCCGACAGGTTAATGACTTCCTGTTTTTGACCTTCAGACACGTTAATCATCGCCTGACGTTCACCTTCCGACTTGGCAATGGCCGCCCGCCGTTCCCGCTCGGCGCGCATTTGTTGTTCCAGCGCATCCTTGATACTAACCGGCAGCTCGATATCAGCGATTTCATAGCGCAACACTTTAACGCCCCAAGGACCCGCTGCTTCATCCAGTGCCCGTACTACCTCTTCATTGATTTTTGCACGCTCTTCAAAGGTTTTATCCAGATCGGTCTGACCAATCACTGAGCGCATTGTGGTCTGGGCCAGCTGTGCTGCGGCATAGCGGTAATCGATAATACCGTAGCTGGCTTTCATCGGGTCAATTACCTGCAAATACAGAATGCCATCAATGCCGACCTGAATGTTGTCTTTGGTAACACAGGTTTGGCGTTTAACGTCGATCACTTCTTCTTTCAGCGTTTGGATATAAGCCACCTTATCGATAAAGGGGATCAAGATATGAAAGCCAGAGTCCAGGGTGCGTGAGTATTTACCCAAGCGTTCAATTACATAGTTACTCCGCTGCGGCACGATACGCGCTGATTTGAAAATGGTAATGACCACTGCCAGCGCAAAACCAAAGGTTAAAATGGTTTGAATATCCAACTGTTCCATCTTGTTTTACTCCTTTACTAATTAATTATTTTGCCCGTACTACGGTTAAATGGATGCCCTGATTGCTGACCACCCGAGCCAGCTCACCCGCTTTCAAATCATCGGTAGAGCGGGCATCCCATTGCACGCCATTTAATACTACCCGTCCCTGGCCTTGTTGAAAATCAGTCAGCACCGTTACCGTATCGCCAATATCTTCGGTAAAGCGACTGGGATGTTCGCCTTTATCGGCGGTAAAGCCTACAAACCAGCGTTTAAAACGGCCTCTGGCTGTAAACAATAACAGCAAACTGACAATACCAAAGATGCTGTACTGAGCACTGGCGGATTCAATCCAACCCAGCTGCAGCAACACACCGACAATAATAGCCGCTAGTCCTAAAAAGACGGCGACAATGCTGGTAGCTAATAATTCGCTCAGAATTAACACTACACCAATAATGATCCAAATCATTGCTGCACTCAAAGTGGTCTCCTGTTAACGACTTGATGCTATGGTACAGTGTAGTGCGAAAAATCCATGTTGGTAACTGTTAATTTACAACTAATTGTAACTGGGTATGTCACACTAAGTTATTGTTTACTCGTTGCAAAGCTCAACAGATTTATGTTCAGAACACTAGGCCGAATCGTATTCTGGTTGGGATTAGCTTGGTTACTTTGGTATGGCTTCAGTAATCAGGAAAAGCGCCCCGCTATTTCGCTATCAGCTAATGATCAGCTGTGTCGGGCACCTATTGGGTGGCGTTTGGCAGTCTTGGATCCTGCGTTCCAGTTATCAGAAACTCAGGCTTTGGCACTAATCAATGACGCGGCTGAGCAGTGGAATAAGGGTACCGGGCAACAGCTTTTTGTCCATGATGCTATTGATGGATTTCCGATCTATTTTCAGTTCGATGAGCGACAGCAGCAACTGGCGCAGCGTTTGCTGCTCCAGCGCAATCTAAGGCGCTACGACGAACACCTTGAGGTGTTGCAGCGTCAGTACCAACGCCAGTTAGCGCAGGTGCAGCAACAGCATATACGGGTAGCGCAATTACAGCAGGAATATCAGCAACAACTACTCAAGCTAGAGCAACAGCGCGCAGGCGCTATGCCGGCAGCTGTGCAGCAACAATGGCGGATCCTGGAAGAGGAACAAAGGGTGCTGGCAGTGCAGGCGGAGGCTTTAACGGCAGAGCAGCGACGTTTGCAGCAAATGGTGGCGCAACGCAATAGCTTATTACCAGAGCAGCAAGCGATAGGCAGCCATGAACTGGGTGTGATGAGCATTCGGCAGTCGCAGCGCCAGATGGTGATCTATGCTTTCGCCGACCAGCAGGATTTACTGGTCACGCTGCAACATGAGTTTGGTCATGCCCTGGGATTGCCACACAGTGACGATCCCAAAGCAATAATGCATGCCCAATTGCATGCTGATCAGCAGTGGTTAACCGCAACTGATTTTCAGTTATGGCAGCAATACTGCGTTAATTAGGCCGCTATTTTTGGGCTAGCTGATTATCCAGAACCTTTAAAAAGCTCAGTACAGTTTCCACCACCTGATGATAAAACGCGACATCGACTTTATCGGCGGTGTCCCGAGGGGTGTGGTAATCGGCATGATCGGCCACACCAAAGTAGATAAAGGGGACGCCCTGCTGATGAAAGACGCCATGATCAGAACTGAGCGTCCAGTCCTGACTGTGGCCGGCTTTGTACCAGGGGCGATCGTGGGCGGCGATTAACTTAACAGCGCTCTGTTGTTGCAACTGTTCCAGTAATGGCAGTAACCAGGGATGATGATAACTGCCAACGGCAAACAGCTGCTGTTCGGTATCGCGGCTTAACATATCAATATTGATGTTAAACCTTAGCTGCTCGGCACTGAGCAGGCCGGTACGAAACAGTGCTACCGCACCCTGCAAGCCTTTTTCTTCGCTATCCAGTGCGGCAAACAGCACCGGATGGCGCAGCGGATGCTTAGTAAGGTAACGTGCCAGTTCTAACATGGCGGCGACGCCGGAGGCATTATCGTCAGCGCCATAGAAGATGGTATCGCCGTGCATACCGAGGTGATCATAATGAGCGGTAATAATCAGTGGTTTTAAACCCGGCTCGGTACCAGCTAACAACCCCAGTACATTGGCAGCATCTTCCACGCCGGGGATAATGGCATTTTTGCGTCGAAGCCAGCGATTAAAAGAAAAATGTTCCGTTACACTGTAGGGGTGCAGATAACCCTCGCTGCCGGCGGGGGTTAAACCGATAGCGGCAAATTGTTCGGCAATCCAGAGTCTGGCAGCGATGCCACCCGGCGTACCCGGGGCGCGCCCTTGCCGCTCTGCCGCGGCCAGCCAGCTCAGGTCTGCCATCATCCGCTCCGCATCAAGACGTCGCTGTGGTGCTGCCGGTACGGCCTGTTGCTTTAGTGCAGTAATTCTGGCGCTTTCCTGCTGGGTTAATTGCGTTAACCAGTAAGGTTTCAGGCCGTAGTAAGCCAAGATCGCTATGACTACGATAGCCAGGGGCCAACGTAATTTTTTCAGTAATAACATCTGAACGTCCAGTTATCGATAAGTTTCTGCAAAGCAGCAATTCGCGCTGCCAACTACGTTTATGCAGTTATCATACTGATAATGTCCGGCAAAGTAGTGTTTTTTCGACTAGTTCTTACTGCGCTGCGACCACTTTTATTTCGATCTTCCAGTGCGGATCGGCCAGTTTAGCGGCCACGGTAGTGCGTGCCGGTGCTGCGCCTTCAACCAACCAGGCATCCCATACCTGGTTCATCGCGGCATAATCGGCCATATCAGCCAGAAAAATCGTGACGTCGACCAGCTTGCGTTTATGACTAAAGCAGCGCTCCAGCAGAGCGTCAATCTGAGACAGCACATTCTCGGTTTGGCTTTTAATATCGCTTGCTGCCGTATCCGGCACCATGCCAGCGCAAAAGATCAGGCCATTGGCAATAACGGCTTCTGAATAACGGACTGTAGGATCAATATGTTGGATGCTCATCTTTATTGCTACCTTAGCCGGGAAAAGAGTAATGATAGGCTAACGCGCTTTATTGAAAACTGCCAGTTGCGGGTATAAAAAAGGGCGTACTGTCATGCGAAGCAGTACGCCAAGCCGTGGTTAGGAAAT
>DAIOUM010000043.1:0-7882 GCA_036759505.1 Alishewanella sp.
TCAGTTAAAAACTCAGGGCCATGCTATGCAGCATCTGGCCCTGGTGTTGCTATTGCTGATTGAGGCGGCAGGTTTAGTCTGTATCTTTTACCACCTGTTAAAACCGCTGTTGCGATAACGCTGGAAAAGGCATTTAGCTACCGAAAACGCTGCAGCCGCAAGGCATTGCTCAGCACAAAGATACTGCTTAATGCCATAGCGCCTGCCGCCAGTCCCGGTGCCAGCAAGGTGCCGGTGAACGGGTACAGCACACCGGCTGCCACTGGGATCAGCAGCACATTATAGGCAAAGGCCCAAAACAGGTTTTGCCGGATATTGCGCATCACAGCGGCACTTAACTGCAGTGCCTGCGATACGCTTCCTACATCACTGCGCTGCAACACCACATCGGCCGCTTCTATCGCCACATCGGTGCCGGTACCAATAGCAATGCCGACATCGGCGGCGGCCAGCGCCGGCGCGTCGTTAATGCCATCACCAACAAAGGCCACCTTGCCATACTGCTGCTTTAGCTGCTCCACTAATTGCTGCTTACCCTCGGGTAATACCCCCGCCCGCACTTCGCTAATCCCTAACTGTTTTGCTACTGCCTTTGCCGTTGGCAGCTGATCACCGGTCACCATCACCACCGTTAAGCCGGCTTGCTGCAAGGCTTGCACCGCTGCCTGACTTTCCGGTCGCAGTTGATCGGCCAGCGCTATCATCGCCTGCAACCGCTCAGTATCCGCCAGGAAAATCACCGTTTTGCCAGCCGCCGTTAACTGCTGCAGCTGCTGTTGTTGGCTGGCATCCTGTAGTTCCGCTGCCGGGAACTGTGCCGGCAGCTGCTCAGCCAGCAGCCGCAGATTCCCCAGATAATAACGTTTACCGTCAACCAAAGCTGTGACGCCCTGACCATTAATGGCCTGAAACTCAGTCGTTGCCGCAAAGGGCAACTGCTGCGCCTGAGCGGCAGCGACCAGCGCCTGCGCCAGCGGATGCTCGGCAAACTGCTCTAAGGCGGCCACGATAGCTAACACCTGCTGTGCGGTTAAATCGGCCGTCGCAACGATATCAGTCAGCGCCAGCTTACCCTGGGTCAGGGTACCGGTTTTATCAAAGGCCACCAGCCTGACTTGCTGCAATTGCTGCAAGGCCGCGCCCTGGCGAAACAGTACCCCCAACTCAGCCGCGCGGCCGGTACCGACCATAATCGACACCGGTGTGGCTAACCCCATGGCACAGGGGCAGGCAATAATCAGCACGGCCACCGCATTCACCAGGGCCTGCGTTAAGGCCTGCTCACCGCCCAGCCATAACCAGAGCAGCGCCGTTAGCAACGCGATCACCAGTACCACCGGCACAAATACCGCGGTAACCTTATCGACCAGCGCCTGAATGGGCAGCCGGCTACTCTGTGCCTGCTGCACCAGGCGGACAATTTGTGCCAGCACCGTCTGCTCGCCAACGGCCTTAGCTTCACAGAGCAGCGCACCAGCAGTACCATTAAGCGTACCGCCAGTGACCACAGTGCCCGCCTGCTTTGCCACCGGCTGCGGCTCGCCGGTGAGCATCGACTCATCGACCCAGGATTCACCGCTGATCACCCGTGCATCAGCAGCAATCCGCTCACCCGGACGCACTAAAAACTGCATGCCGACCTTGAGTTCCGCCAGCGGCAGATCCTGATAGTTATCATTCACCCGCACTCTGACCTGACTGACTTTTAGGCCCAGTAACTTGCGAATAGCAGCACCGGTGCGGCCCCGGGCCCGCCCTTCCAGATAACGCCCAAGCAGGATCAGGGTAATAATCACCGCTGCCGATTCAAAATACAGATGGCGACTCACCTGGGGGATCAGCTCAGGGGCAAAGGTCACCAGCGTGGAAAAACTCCAGGCCGCAAGGGTGCCCAATGCCACTAAAGAATTCATATCCGGACTGCGGCGCCACAAGTTTGGCAAACCAATGCGGAAAAAATCCCGCCCCGGCCAGGCCAGCAGCAAAGTGGTCAGCGTAAATTGCAATAAGGCGGAGTGCTCCGGCAGTAATACCCGCTGTAACAGCGCGGCAAAAGCCGGTAGCAGATGCCCACCCATCTCCAGCACAAACACCGGCAGTGTTAAGGCCAGCGCCAGCCAAAACTGACGCTTTAAGCGACGTTGAGCCGCCTGTTGCTCCTGCTCGGGATCGGCGTGCTGCTCATCCACGACCTTAACCTGATAGCCCAGCCGCTGCACCGTTGCCAGTAACTCGCTGGTCTGTGCCAGACCACTGATGCGGCTAAGCTGTAGCTGGCTATTGACCAGTTGCACCTGCGCCGATAATACGCCGGGGATCTGCCGTAAGGCCTGCTCAATTTTGCTGACACAGGACGCGCAATGCATACCGCTGATACTAAACAGTAAAGCTTCGGTGCGGGTCGGATAACCAGCCTGTTCCAGCGCACTCACAACCTGGGGCAGTACTGTCGCGGCCTCCAGGCTTAACTCGGCGTTGCCACTGGCCAGATTAACATTGGCTTGCTGCACGCCCGGTACAGCACTAAGTGCTGTTGTCGCGCGGCGCACACAACCGGCACAGGTCAATTTGGTAACAGGTATCAGCACCTTCAGGTTCGCTGCAGACATGGCAAGTACTCCATCAGATAGTTCAGTCAGCGCATTGTGCAATCTGGAGTAACTCCAGAGTCAAGCAGTATTAACACGCTTTTTTCAGACTTGACTCTGGAGCTGACTCCAGACTTATACTTAAACTGTCGGGCGGTAGTGACAGACCGCCTTCGCAGCAATAATTTTAGCAACTCAGGTATCCGGTATGAAAATTGGCGCACTGGCTCAGCAATTTGACGTCACGGTAGATACAATTCGCTTTTACGAAAAACAGGGCTTACTGGCAACAGCTCCACGCTCTGGCGCCGGCTATCGCCAGTACGGCACAGGCGATGTGCAACGCTTGAGTTTTATCCTGCGTGCTAAGGCTATTGGCTT
Source organism: Alishewanella sp. (assembly GCA_036759505.1). Lineage (GTDB taxonomy): Bacteria > Pseudomonadota > Gammaproteobacteria > Enterobacterales > Alteromonadaceae > Alishewanella. Next base: position 2,970 of record DAIOUM010000043.1, read on the forward strand.
TAGCTTACAGCAGATCCGCGAGCTGCTGGCTATTGAAGATAACAAAAGTGCCTGGATCTGCGCTGATGTTAAAGACAAGGTCGCGTTAAAAATTCAGGAAATAGAGCAACAGCGTGCCGAGCTGCAACGGCTGCAACAGGCACTGCAGCAATTACACAATGCCTGTTGTGGCGGCACAGTCAGCGCCAACGCATGCTCTATTCTGGCTGCGTTGGCTCAGGCTGAGCCGGTGTAGCCTGCGCATGATCCGCTGGCAGCGCCGGGATAAACCCCGGCCGCCGATATGCAGCCAGTTGCTGCTCCAGCAAGGCGGCGATGCGGATTAACTCCGGCTCTGACCAGGGTAAACCGACCAGGCTAATGCCGAGCGGCAACACCCCGCTATAGCCGCCGGGTAAGGTAATAGACGGATAACCGGCTACCGCAGCTGCCGTCGAGGTGCCGAAATTAAACTGATCGCCGTTGACATGATCAATAGGCCAGGCCGGACCATAGGAGGGCAAAATGATCGCCGAGAAACCCTGCTGCAGATACTGGTTAAGTGCGGCCTCAGCCAGAGCGCGGCTTTGTGCCAGCGCTGCAATATAGTCGGCTTCAGCAGCAACCAGATCGATCGCCGCCGCCTGCTCCAGATATTCCTGACCAAAAAACGCCAGCGCCCGCTCGCCCTGCGCGCGGTTAAACGCAACAAGCTTTTGCAGCGTATTGACCTGCTCTGGCACCTGATAGTCAGTTAGCCACTGCTGCAGATCGCGGGCATATTCGTACAGCAACACGCTAAACTCGGCCTGATATAACTCCGGGGGTAACTGCCATTCCGCCGTTTCCACCACCTCAAAACCGGCCGCCGCTAATGCCTGAGCGGTATTATCCAGCATCGATACCACGGCAGGCTCGCGCTCGTCGTAAGCGCGCACCAGCAGGACCTTGCCGGCATTCGCCGGCTGCAGTGCCGCTGCTGTCAGCGAAGCCGGAATGGCTTCACGGGCGGCCGGCGTCAGCATGGCCTCCAATAACAAGGCGGCATCATAGATCCGGCGTGCCATAGGGCCGGCAATATCCTGGGCGCTGGCGATCGGAATAATACCCTCGCCGGACACAGCCCCCCGGGTGGGTTTAATACCGACGATACCATTAATGGCAGAGGGGCAAATAATAGAACCATCCGTTTCAGTACCTACTGCCAACAACCCAAAATCCGCTGCAATAGCCGCCCCGGCACCGGAGCTGGAACCACAGGGCGTATGGCTGAGCAGATGCGGATTACGGGTTTGCCCACCCAGGGCAGACCAACCACTGGCCGAGTTTTCACCGCGAAAATTCGCCCATTCTGATAAATTGGTTTTTGCCAGAATCACAGCACCAGCCTCCCGTAACTGCCGCACCAATTCTGCATCCTGTGAGGTTAAATGCCCCTGTAATGCCAGGGCACCCGCAGTGGTAGGCAATTGATCAGCGGTAGCGATATTGGCTTTTAGCAGTACCGGCAACCCATGCAGCGCCGAACGGACCCGACCAGCTGCCCGCTCTTTATCTAATTGCTGCGCCTGCGCCAGGGCGTCCGGGTTAATATCTGTGATGGCATGTAGTTGATAGCCTTGCTGATTATGCTCGGCTATCCGTGCCAGATAAAACTGCACTAACTGTTCGCTGCTGATCTCATTACTGGCTAATGCCTGCTGCGCCGATCGGGCGTCCAGCCACTGCAGATCGCGCCCCGGCGTGGCATCCGGTAACGGCGCTGGCCGACAGCCCAGTAATAACAGTGTTAAACCTAATCCCAGTAAACGCATACAGCCTCATTTTCTGTTATGGCAATGGCTTTAGCTTACTGCCAGGCGCGCCCGATTGCAGGGCCTTTTACCGCAGCCCCCTGCAGCTGGTCGCAACGGAGCAATGGAACTTCTTAAGCATTGTCTGACCAAAGTGATGAAAGCTAAGGCATTATCCTCTAAACTATATTACTAAGCCCGCCTGCAAACCAATAAGGATCGGTTAATGAAAAAATTACTCTGGTTAATTCCGGTGAGTCTGCTCACCTTGCTGCTGGTGGCCTATTTACTGGCCAACAGTATTATTAAAAGCATCTTAATCAGTGAGCTGGAGCAGATCACCGGCGCCGAGGTGAATGTCGACAGTGTATCGCTGCGCCTGTTACCGGTATCGTTGCAGCTTGATGGCGTACAGCTTACCGATCCGGCAAAGCCAGACTTTAATAGCATCAGCTTTGCCAAAGCCTATGCCCGAGTCGACCCCTGGCCGGCCTTAAAAGGTTATTATATCGTTGAAGAGCTGGAAGTGCTGGAGCTGGCATACGGCAGTCAAAGAGCCCGGCCCGGCAAGGTATACCGGGTACCGCCGGCCAATGATAATGCGCTGGATTTAGCCTCTTTACTGCAAGTCGAGATCCCGACCGCTGATGCCATTCTGGCCAGAGCCAATCTACAGACGCTGCAGCAGGGCGAACAGTTACAACAGCTGGCCGCGCAGCAGCGCCAAAAAATGACCACCTTGCGCCAGCAACTGCCAACACCGGAACAGCTGGCTGAGTTTCAAAGCAGCATTAAGGCGCTGACCGACAGCCGTATCAGCGACGCGGCAGATCTGGCAGCCAAAACCCAGCAATTAACCAGCCTGCAGCAACAATTACGCACTGAACGCGACAAGCTGCGCGAGTTGCAACAAAGTCTAACCGAAAGCCGCGATAGCCTGAGCGCTGCCGTTAAAGCCGTACGCACTGCTGCCGAGCAGGACTGGCAACAACTGCAGCAGCTGGCGAATATTCAGCAAGGCGGCCTGGCACCGATTTTCCAGATCCTGCTGGGCGATGTCTGGGCGCGTGAGATCCAGAAACTGGAAGCACTCTATCAATTAGCCAAACCCTATTTGCAGCAGGACGGCGAACCGGCCCCGGCAAAACCGCTGGATCCGAATCAGCCCTTTCCGGATTTCTGGGTTAAAGAAGCGCGCATTCAGGTGTTACTGGCTGGCACCGAGAGCCTGCTAACCATGCAGGACATTACTACCCAACATCAACTGATCAATAATGTAGCAACCCGATTTAAACTGAATGTCGCGGGCCTGCCCAGACTGGATAAGCTGCAACTTAATGGCGATTTTGCCATTCTGGAGCAGATGATCACTAACCTAAGCTGGCAGCTGGAAGGCATGGCTCTGGAAAATCTGACATTGGGCCGCGAGCAAAATGCGCTGACACTGCTGGCGGGCTTATTTAGTGCCAATGGCTCACTGAAACTGACCGATGATCAGCTAAAACAGCAGGCCAAAGTGCTGTTAAAAAATGCCCGCTTTGACCAAACCGGTAACCGCTATCTGGACCAGCTCGTCACCTTACTGAACCGCCAGGGACAGATCCCGTTGGATGTGCTGGCAGAAGGCTTGATCTCCAATCCGCAAGTGACAATCCGCTCCTCACTGGATCGGATGTTGGGTGATGCATTGCTGGGCGAAGCCAAACAAAAAATCGCGCAGCTACAAACCCAGCTGCGTACCGAATTGGATAACCGCCTGGCGCAGCAACTGGGACCACAGCAAGAGTGGTTAAACCTGTTGCAGCAACAAGAAACCGATAGCAAGGCGATGGAAGCCAAACTGGAAGAACTGCTAAATGCCAAAATGGGTAATCTGCAGGATCAGTTACGTAACCGGCTGCGTGATCGGCTGAGTGGCGGTTAAAAGCGCAGGCGCCGCCGCATCAATCAGGCGGCGCTTTTTACAAATATAGCCCTATCTAGAATCAGACTGTTATTCGCCTTGCTGCTTTATTATAAATCGAGCGTTACCTGGCGGTCTTGGTTCAAAACGTCTTAGCTTAAAACTGCCTGGTTGAACCAAGTTGCCGTGTCGCTCTGAAAACAGGTAACCGTTTATCATGCTAGTGCTGTTGCGATGCAGCAGCACTTTATTAGCAAAAACATTATGCGATGTACGAATAAATAAGATATTTCCAGCCTCATTAATTTTCCCTGCTTCAAAGAAGGCTTCGTCGGTATAAGCAGTTCCTGTAACATAACGGATAAAACGGGAGCGCCCTGTTTTATTAAACTCCAGAAACACCAGATCCCGCTTTTCATCCTGCTCAAGAATACCCAGCCACGGGCCATAATGGCCATCTTGAACCTCATCAGTACTAACATTATGTTCAACGAACTGTTTATAAAAGGCGATATGCTGTTCGGTAAAACGTTTTACTGTAGATTCTCCGGCTTGCTTTAATAGCAAATAACTGTTGCTGGACCATGCCTTCCCTTCTTGATGAGTCGTAATGTCTAACACCCGCAGACCTTGATCGAATTGCGGAGTAATAATTAAGCGGATTCTTGAATCCAACCAGTTGGGATTCACAACGTCCAAGATACATTCTGAAGCTGAGCATTGCAGTTGTTCTTCAGAAAACTCCACTACAGAACCGGAAGTAAAAGCATCAACAATGCTGAACCGTACCAGCGCATGCGGAGGCTGTTCGTTGATTTGCAACTGCTCAAACAGCCACCCTTGAGCATTAACGCCCTCATATAAACCCACGCCCGGGCGAAACTCCGTATTCTGCGCCAGACTTACTTTTGACATCACAGCCAACAGCCCACACAGGCTGATAAAACGAAGCAGTTGCATCCTTTCTCCTAATTAGTTTCGCTGTATAACATCGCACGGTCTCACTATTTAGCCTCTATGTAGAAAATTAGCAGGCCAGTCAAACCACCGAATGAAACCAGATGCGTTTATATCTTCCACGCAGAGGTTCGATTCTAGGCGATGTTATAACTTAGATGAAACCAGTAACACTGATATTTTCCAAAACTTTTCCCGTTGTTACTCGCCTTTCCTCTTGCTCTGTGACCAATAATCCGGCTCAGCGACCAGTTATCATAAAATACCCCAGGCGGACAAAT
>DAIOUM010000043.1:7982-20017 GCA_036759505.1 Alishewanella sp.
GCCCAGCAGCATGACGCTGGAGGGCACGCACCTGAAATTTGCCGCTGATTCATTACGTGCCAGCTTTGATGGCCGCTTTGCCGGCGAAACCCTGGAAGGGGTCTTTACCCAGGGCCGAGCAATGCCCATTACGCTCACCCGGCTGAGTAAAACTGATCTGCAGCGTTTGGAACATGAGCAGCAGTGGGCGGGCGATCTGGCACTGAGTAATAACGCCAGCTTGCCGCTGGTGTTAAATGTCGCCGTGATTGCCGGCGGTTATCATGTGACCCTGGATAGCCCAAAACAACAGAGTTATGGTATTCCTGTCGACCAGTTTAGTTTCAGCGATAGCCAGCTTAATTTCAGCGCTAAAATGATCAGCGCCAGCTATCAGGGACAATGGCAACAAGATCAGTGGCAGGGTACCTTTATTCAGGGCCGGGCGATGCCGCTTAATTTAAAAAAAAAGCCCTGACACCCACTGAGCCACTGACGTTACAACAGTTACCCGGCTGGCTGAAACAGGAGTTTGGCCAGCACGGCGTGGCTATCGCGCTGGTGGACGGGCAGCAGGTGCAGTATCAACTGCATGGCCTGGCCGACACCCAACCGCAAGCCGCTAGTCAAGCGGTGGACCGGCAGACCTTATTTGAAATTGGCTCGGTAACCAAACCCCTGACTGCGCTGGCAGTGCTAAGCCTGGTGCAACAAGAGCGCTGGCAACTCGACCTGCCGCTGGCACAGCAGTTTGCCCACCCGGAACTGGCTAAACATCAATATAGTCTTACCAACTTACTGACTCATCGCAGTGGTTTGCCAAGACTGCCGGCTAATTTACCACTGGACGACTTACGTAACCCTTACGCCAGCTATCACGATAACGAGCTGCGTGCCTCGCTAACCACAACCGACTTTACTGAGCGCCAGTTTGGCTACTCCAACTATGGTTATGGTCTGCTGGGTTGGCTGTTGGCGACTGAGTTAAAGCAATCCTATGCCGAACTGATGCAGCAGCGTGTATTCCAGCCACTGGCGATGCCAACGGCCAAAGTGCAACTTTCACTGCCAGAGCACACCGGCACAACCTCAGCGTGGCCTAAACTGGCCCGTGGTTATGCCATTAATGGTGAACAGGTCGCGAACTGGCAGTTTGACAGCCTGGCCGGTGCCGGCGCGGTCATCGCCAGTATTGAAGATATGGCGGGCATGCTTAAGCACATCTTCGCCACGGCCAACACCGACCCGCTACTGCAGTTATGGCTAACACCATTGCCACTTAGCGATCAACCGGCGATGACACCGGGCTGGATGCTTACGACTAAGGGCTGGCACTGGCATGCCGGTCAAACCGCTGGCTTTAGCAGCCTGGTGGTATTCGATCCGACACAGCAAAAGGGGCTGGTGATCCTGAGCAATATTGCGCTACCCGTTACCGAACAGGGCATGGCATTATTTGCCGACTGGCTGGCTAAGTCCGCTACAACCCTTTTACCACAGGATAAACAACCATGACGTTAAGCCGGTCAGCGAGTTATGCGCTACTACAATGCAGTGGCTGGGGGCTGCTATACGCCCTGCTGAGTCTGATGATCTATAACAGACCGGTGTTTGTTGCTACCGAACTGCTATATGGTGCGGTGCTGGTCGGCAGTACCGGCCTGGGTTCACATCTGTTGCGTAGTGTGTACCGGCGCAAACTGCAGCAGGCTGGCGTAGTGCGCCAGGCCACCAGCTTACTAATTGGCAGTATTTTGGTTGCCGCCGTATCGACCTGCCTGCTACTGATGGTATTTTTTCTGTTAAGTCTTACCCAATACAGCTTTCCTGTCCCTGCCGCACAACGCTGGTTTGTCATTAAACATATCTTCAGCGGTAACTTTTTAAATATGCTGCTGGCGATGTCGCTCTGGTCAGCGCTCTATTTCGCCATCACTAAGGTACGACAGCTGCGACAAACCACCGCCTTACTGCAAGCCACCCAACTTGATGCCTTACTCAATCAGCTACAACCGCATTTTCTGTTTAATGCGCTAAATAATATCCGTGCGCTGATCCTGGAAGATCCGGAAAAAGCCCGCGAGATGTTAAGTGTTCTGGCGGATATGTTGCGCTACAACCTGGACCCACGAGCTGGTGTTAAAGTGCCTCTGGCGCAGGAGCTGGAAGTTGTGCAGCATTATCTGGCGCTGTGCTCGATTCAGTTTGAACAACGTTTGCGCTATCAACAGCAGATCCCGGAGGCCTGTCTGGCCTTGGCTGTACCCAGGTTATTGCTGCAACTCTGTGTAGAGAATGCGATTAAACATGGCATTAGCCAGCTACCGGCCGGGGGTTGCATTGCGATCAGCGCCCGGATTACCGATAATCAGTTGTGTTTAACGGTTAGCAATGACGGCCAACTCCAACCAGGTACCACCGGCACAGGCGTAGGACTGGCTAATATCCGGCAGCGGCTTGATCTGCTATATCAGGGCCGTGCCAGTTTGCAACTGACACAGCAACAGCATCAGGTGCTGACTGAGATCTGTCTGCCCATGGAGTCGCTCGATGAAAGTACTGCTGGTTGACGATAGCCGCTTAGCCCGGCTGGAGCTGAAAAATCAGTTAAAACACTGCCCACAGATTGAGCTTGTTGGCGAAGCGGCCGATGTTAGCCAGGCATTACAACAGATCGCAGACACTAGCCCGGATTTATTGCTACTGGATATTGATATGCCCGGGGCCGATGGCTTTCAGCTGCTAGAGCAACTGGCGGAGCAGAATAAGCTGCCGCATGTGATCTTTGTCACCGCCTTTGACCAATACGCACTCAAATCCTTTGATTACCACGCTACTGACTATCTGCTAAAACCTGTTACCCTACCCCGCTTACAGGCCGCGCTGGCAAAGGTGCCGGCACCCAGCCAACGCCCGCAGATGACATTGCAAAGCCAGGTGTTTCTCAAAGACGGTGACCGCTGCTATTTTGTCACGCTAGCCGATATTTACGCCTTTGAGGCGCAAGGCAACTACACCCGGGTGCACTTTGCCGCCGGTAAACCGATGATTTACCGCAACCTGAGCGCGCTGGAGCAAAAACTGCCCGCCGAGACCTTCTTTCGCGCTAACCGCAGCTGGATTATTAACACACAATATATCCGGCAGATCGAACCGAGTATCAGTGGTGGTTTTGACGTGAGTCTAAGTGCCGAACTGAGAGTAGAAATTTCCCGCCGTCAGGCCAGCACTTTTAAACAGGGTTGGAGTTTGTAAGGCACTTTACAGGTTTTTCTCTGAACAGCAGCTATACAAATGTTAACCCTTGATTCGGGTGTTATGACTGCGCCGCTGCCATTAACGCAGCGGCTTTAGTCGGTAGCAGACGGGATTACTCCTCGTCGTCTTCGTCCCACTCTTCGTCTTCATCACCTTCAAAGTAGGTACCCCAGCCGTCATATTCGACCTGATGCTTTTTCGCCAGCGCTTCCAGCTTGATCGCATCAGCAGTAATACTGGCCGCTTCCAGTGATTGCTCACGGATGGCATCAAATACCCAGGCACTGCCGCCGTCTTCAAATTCCACTTCTTCAGCGTCAGTTACTTCATAGCCAAGCTTAAATAATTCAACAGCCAGCTTTTCCAGTTTATTAAAATCCTGGTCATAAAAGTGATGCTCAATGGTGTACATCGCATCCGGATCGCTGCCATCTTCTAATAAGGCAGCGATAGTTTCTTCAGTAAATTCTTGCCAGTTTTCCATGGGTTATTACTCTGATTGCGGTTGTTGCTGCGAAGTGTAGTCGTTACCCAGCTCAGCATCAAGGGCGCTGATCTGCGCCGCCATCTGGTTGCGCAGATCTTTGGCGAACTGACGGATATTCTGCTCTTTGCTCAGTTCTACCGGCGCCTGCATCTGGATAATCACCTTACCGTTATTCCAACGGTTAAGCTTAAACTGCTGATGGGTGCTGCTCATACAGACCGGCACCAGCGGGACTTTAGCTTCCAGCGCGATATGAAAGGCGCCCATCTTAAAGGGCAGTAAACCCCGGCCATAGCTGCGGGTGCCTTCCGGGAACATCCAAACCGAGATCTTTTGATTTGAAATCCGCTCGGCCGCCGCCAGCATAGTGCTTAATGCCTTAGTTTTATCATCACGGTCAATCAGGAAATTGCCGCTTAGCCAATACAGCTGGCCAAAAAACGGAATATATTTCAGGCTTTTTTTACCAATGGTTACAGTACGCGGCAGCACTGAACCACTTAAGGTAAAGAGATCGAGATTATTCTGATGGTTGGCGACAAACACATAGGGTTCACCAGCCTGGATCGCCGGATCGCGGCGGATCTCCACCTCAATACCGAGGATGCGAGACACACTGCCATACCAGAGGCTAAACCAATACACATTATTGGGATGGAACGGGCGCAGCAAACAGATTAGTAAGCCCGCCACAGTACTGACAATAAAAAACAGCGCTAACAGCAGTAATCGAACAACGGCAACCAAAACAGGCCCCTTGCAAGGTCAAAGAATAACAAGGGGCCTAGTATAACTTATTGCTCGACGTCTCTGGTTTGATCACTGCTACTGTTGACGATCACTTCATCAATCCGCTGCAAGCCGCGAGGCAGTTTATTACCACGCCGGCCACGCTCGCCCTGATAATGCACCAGATCGTCCATTTTCAGGCTCAGTTTACGCTTACCCGCCACCAGCGTAACACTGCCAGTTGCCGGCACTACCGCCAGCTGGGTAACATATTCTTCGCGGCTGGCCGCCCGGGCCGACGGAATCGACATCAGCTTATTGCCCTTCCCCTTACTGAGTTTCGGTAACTCTTTTACCGGGAACAACAGCATCCGCCCTTCGTTAGAGATACACAGCAGCAAATCATGCTCCGGATCGCCAACAATCACCGGCGGCAACACCTTAGCACCAACCGGTAAACTCAGTACCGCCTTACCGGCTTTATTGCGACTGAGTAAATCACCGTATTCGGCGACAAAACCATAGCCCGCATCCGAGGCCAGCAGCAGGCTTTGTCTCTCATCACCCAGCAGCACATGCTCAATACTCTCACCGGCGACAATGGTAAAGCGACCGCTTAACGGCTCGCCCTGCCCGCGCGCCGACGGCAACTCATGGGCTTCAGTGGCAAAGCTGCGACCGGAAGAGTCCAAAAATACTGCCTGCTGGTTAGAGCGGCCTTTGGCCAGTGCTTTAAACGCATCACCGGCTTTATAACTTAACGCATTGCCATCCACATCATGGCCTTTGGCACAGCGGACCCAACCTTTTTCCGACAGTACCACTGTTACCGCTTCGCTGGGCAACAGCTCTTTCTCGGTTAAGGCTTTGGCTTCTTCGCGTTGTACTATCGGGCTGCGGCGTTCATCGCCATATTTTTCAGCATCAGCCAGTAGTTCATCCCGGATCAGTTTGGTCAGTTTTTTCTCGGAGCCTAAAATCGCCTGCAGTTTATCCCGCTCTTTACTCAGCTCATCCTGCTCACCGCGGATCTTCATCTCTTCCAGCTTGGCCAGATGCCGCAGTTTTAATTCCAGAATGGCTTCGGCCTGACGTTCAGTAATGCCGAAAAAGGCGACCAGCTCAGGTTTGGGTTCATCATAGGTGCGGATAATCCGGATCACGTCGTCAATATTCAGAAAGGCAATTAATAAACCTTCTAATACATGCAAGCGATCCAATACCTTATCCAGCCGGTATTGCAGGCGCCGGCGCACCGTATCGCGGCGGAAAATCAGCCATTCGCCAAGGATTTCCACCAGATTGCGGACTTTGGGCCGGTGATCCAGACCAAGGATATTCAGGTTAACCCGGTAGCTTTTCTCCAGATCAGTGGTAGCAAACAGATGCTGCATTAATTGCTCAACATCAATCCGGTTTGAGCGCGGCACAATCACGATGCGGGTCGGGTTTTCATGATCCGACTCATCACGTAAATCCGACACCATCGGCAGCTTTTTCGCCTGCATCTGCGCAGCGATCTGCTCCAGCACCTTGGAGCCCGAGGTCTGGTGCGGCAGCGCTGTGATCACAATATCGCCGTCTTCCTGCTGATACAGGGCGCGCATCTTAATACTGCCACGGCCGGTCTGATACACGGCTGCGATATCGTCGGCTGACGAAATGATTTCCGCATCCGTCGGATAGTCCGGACCTTTTACGTACTGCAGCAAGTCAGTGACACTGGCCTGTGGGTTATCCAGCAGCGCAGCGCAGGCATTGGCCACTTCGCGGGCATTATGCGGCGGAATATCGGTTGCCATGCCCACGGCAATACCGGTGGTGCCATTCAGTAAGATATGCGGTAAGCGTGATGGCAGCACCTTAGGTTCGTCCATGGTGCCGTCAAAATTCGGGATCCAGTCAGTCGTGCCTGAGCCCAGCTCCGATAACAGCACTTCACTAAAGCGCGACAGCTTAGCCTCGGTATAACGCATTGCCGCGAACGACTTAGGATCGTCCGGCGCCCCCCAGTTACCCTGACCATCCACCAATGGATAGCGGTATGAGAAAGGCTGCGCCATTAACACCATGGCTTCGTAACAGGCCGAATCGCCATGCGGGTGATATTTACCCAGCACGTCACCGACAGTACGGGCCGATTTTTTATATTTCGCCAGATGCGATAAGCCCAGCTCTGACATGGCGTAAATAATCCGGCGCTGTACCGGTTTTAAGCCATCACCGATATGTGGCAGGGCCCGGTCCATAATGACGTACATCGAATAGTTCAGATAGGCGTCTTCGGTAAAACGCCGCAGCGGTAACTGTTCGGTACCGTCAGCGGCAATCAGGGTTTCTGTCATCACTCTTCCTGTTTAGTCTGTTGGAGCCCGCTGCGCTGGCCCCGAGCTTTACTCAGTTTGGCAAGCATCACCAGTGCCAGCAGTAACGCGATAATTCCTACTGCGATACCCAGCCACATCCATTGGATCTGCCGGGCCCGCTCACTGTCGGCCAAGCGCAACGCTTTCACCTGCAGCTCCTGCTCCAGCAGCGTTTGCCGGGCCACTTCGCGCTCAGCTTCAAAGCCCATGCGGATCTTGGCTAATTCAATTTCATTTTCTTTGTCACGAAATTGCTGAAAACCTTGCACAAAACTGAGCAAATTCTGATAAGCCCGCTCGTACTGCCCCTGCTCGGCCAGCAATTCTGCTTTTAATAACCTAAGTGCCAGCAGCATATTGCTATCTTTATTTTCATCCAGCTGCTGCATCCGCTCTTCAGCCAGTTGTAACTGTTGCAGTGCCAGGGAATTTTGTTGCAATTGCTGATAAATTAACGCTTTTTCGTAGTAATGGCCGGCGAGATAGTAATCTGACTGGATAACATTCAGATACTGCTCCGCTTTTTCCATATAATCCAGCGCCAGCTGCGGCCGGTTCATTTCGTTGTTGGTGATCGCCAGACCGCTGTAAGCATAATACAGGCTCAGTAAGTCCTGTTCTTGCTCAGCCGATTTCAGCATCCGATCAAAGCTTTGCAGAGCCAGTTCATAATTCTGCAAGTGGCTGTAATTGCGGGCCAGATTATACAATACTGTCACCTGATTACGTTGCCAGCCCAACTCATCGTAGAGTGCCAGCGCCCGCTCCAGAAAGCCCAATGCCTCCTGCTCAAATGCCAGCGAAGAATACATCAGGCCCAGTTGTGCATTCACATCAGCCAGCAATTCTTTATCCTGCAGCTGTTCCGCCTCCTGGTAGGCCAGCTTAAGGGCCTGCAACGCTTGCTGGTCGCGGTCCTGCAGCGAATCGACAGCGGCAATATTCACCACACCGCGCAGCCTTAGCTTGGCGTCACTCAGCGCGGTTGCCACTGCCATCCCCTGTTGATACCAGCTTAAGGCTTCATTGAGCGCCAGCTGCATTTCACGGGCATAGCCCAGTTCGTACAACAGTTCAGCTTTGAGTAGACTTTTTTCTTCACCCAGTAATTCCAGCCCCTGCCGGGCCGCATCCTGCTGTTCCGGGTAACGCCCCTGATGACTCAGTGCTGCAGCTCTGATATTCAACCAGTGCGCCTGTTGCTTGGGCGTCAGGCGGTAAAACTCGGCCTGTTGTTGCTCCAGCTGCTGTAGCACCTGATCCGGTGCCCGATGTTTTAACTCTGCCAGATGCTGTAGCCAATCCGGTATCTCAGCGGCATAGCCAGGGCTAAGCAGCGACAGCACGCTGCACAGCAGCAGGCAGAAGGTCAGTGGCAATCTTATCCAGGCCCTCATAGTACTCCCTGTGCTCAGGCAATAATTGCCCGATCTCCTTTTTGTTCCAGCCAGTCCTTACGGTCATGGGCACGTTTTTTTGCCAGCAGCATATCCATCAGCTCCAGCGTTTGCGGCGCATCATCGATCGTCAGCCGCACCAGACGCCGGGTATTCGGATCCATGGTGGTTTCGCGTAGCTGTAACGGGTTCATTTCACCCAGACCTTTAAAGCGTTGCACATTGACCTTGCCACGTTTCTTCTCGGCTTCAATCCGATCCAGAATACCGTTCTTCTCTTCCTCATCCAGCGCATAGTAAACATCTTTACCAATATCGATCCGGTACAACGGCGGCATGGCAACAAACACATGGCCCTGTTCCACCAGATGACGGAAGTGCCGCACAAAGAGCGCACAAAGTAAGGTTGCGATATGCAGACCATCAGAGTCAGCGTCAGCCAGGATACACACCTTGCCATAACGCAGCGCCGACAGATCCTCAGAGTCCGGATCAATACCAATAGCCACCGAGATATCATGCACTTCCTGCGAGGCCAGAATTTGCGAGGATTCCACTTCCCAGGTATTAAGAATTTTGCCGCGTAGTGGCATCACTGCCTGAAACTCACGGTCTCGCGCCTGCTTGGCAGAACCACCGGCCGAATCCCCTTCGACTAAAAACAGTTCAGTACGGGCCAAGTCCTGGGCCGCACAATCGGCCAGCTTGCCGGGCAGCGCCGGGCCAGAAGTAACTTTTTTGCGGACGACTTTTTTCGCCGCTTTTAAGCGGCGCTGCGCGTTGTTAATACAGAAATCGGCCAGTGCCAGTGCAATATCGGTATGCTCGTTTAGCCACAGACTAAAGGCATCTTTCACAATGCCGCTGACAAAGGCCGCCGACTGCCTGGATGACAAGCGTTCTTTAGTCTGGCCGGCAAATTGCGGATCCTGCATTTTCAGCGACAGCACATAAGCACAGCGGTCCCACAAGTCTTCCGGTGACAGTTTAATACCGCGCGGCAACAAGTTGCGGAACTCACAGAACTCGCGCATCGCTTCTAACAAGCCCTGACGCAGGCCATTGACATGAGTACCACCCTGCGCCGTTGGGATCAGGTTGACGTAGCTTTCGGTGATCAGTTCACCGCCCTCAGGTAGCCACAGCAGTGCCCACTCTACGGCTTCGGTGCTGGCGGCAAACTGACCCACAAAGGGTTGCTCAGGCAAAGCCTGATACTGTTGCACCGCTTCGGCCAGATAATCGCGGATCCCGGCCTGATAACACCATTGGTATTGTTGCTGGTTAACTTTGTCGTCAAATTTAACCGTAAGGCCGGGGCATAGCACGGCCTTAGCCTTCAGCACATGCAATAAGCGACTGACGGAAAATTTAGGCGAATCAAAATAGGACGGTGTGGGCCAGAACCGCACCCGGGTACCGGTATTGCGTTTGCCCACGGTACCGGTTATCGCCAGCTCAGAGACTTTGTGACCATCCGCAAAGGCCATCTCATAAACATTACCATCGCGACGGATGCTGACTTCAACCCGGCTGGACAGCGCATTGACCACCGAGATCCCGACGCCGTGTAAGCCACCGGAGAATTGATAGTTCTTATTGGAGAATTTACCACCGGCGTGCAGCCGGCACATAATCAGCTCGACGCCGCTGACCCCTTCCTCCGGGTGAATATCCACCGGCATACCACGGCCGTTATCAATGACTTCGATCGACTGGTCATCGTGCAGGATCACCTGCACCAGATCAGCATGCCCTGCCAGGGCTTCATCGACACTGTTATCGATAACCTCCTGCGCCAGATGGTTTGGCCGGGTCGTATCGGTATACATGCCGGGACGGCGTTGTACCGGCTCTAAACCGGTTAACACCTCAATGGATTCGGCGTTATAGAGTTGTTCAGTCATATTGTTGTAGTTGCTTCCTGTTTACGGCTGTTGCAAACAAAATTCTGCGATCTGTGTCAGATATTGCTGATAGCCAACAAAGCTATGATCACCGCCTTCGACCAGCTCAAAACGGGCGCCCTGATAATACTTAAGAGCCTGCCGGTAATCTAACACCTCATCACCGCTTTGCAAAAGGACAAAATACTGTTCTGGCCGCTTTAACGTCAAGGGCATCAGACTGGCCAGCCGACTCATGTGCTCAGTGCGCACCTGATAGCGTTGCTGTAACACCGGGTGCTGATACTCACCAATGTAATCTGCCAGCACCTTGTGCGGAGCCACTGCCGGATTAATCAGACAGGCGCGGCAGCCATACTGCTCGGCCAGTACCGTCGCCAGAAAGCCACCGAGCGAGCTGCCGATGATGGCGGCTGGTGGCGCGGTGATCTGTTGTTGTAGCGTCGCCATGGCTTCGGCGGGCGTATAGGGTAAGTCCAGCGCCTTTAGCTGCACTCCCGGCAGCGCGGCAAAATAATCCTGCGTCAGACGGGCCTTTTCCGATTGGCTGGAACTGGCAAAACCATGTAAATAATAAAGTTGCTGCACACTAAAGCCTCTTAAACTGCCAACTGACTGCACCTGCTGCGGCAAATTGCCACTCACACCACTGTGGTCCCTGTTCCACGGTCTGCCAGTCGGGCGTGGTTAAAAATTGCACTGAGGTCGCCGGACAACCGACCAGCTGAATACCGTCCTGCACCCGTTGATAGGCCAGGTGGGCATGACCATGACTTAGCCCGCGCACCCGCGTTTCAGCCAACAGCAGCTGCCAGAACTGTTGCTGTTCAGTCAGGCCATAACGGTCGATAAAACACGCCAGCGGCTGCGGATGATGGTGCATAAACAGCCAGAAATGACGCGCAGTGCTGGCCGAAAAGTGCTGTTGTAAGGATTGCTGCTTAGTGCTGTCGAAGCTGCCGGCCGGTGTAGTACCGGTGCTGTCCAGCAACCACAACTGCCAATCGGCCAGCTCTAATAAAGTGGCAGCATGAAAAGGCGGCTGCTGTTGCAGCTCAGCGAGTAGCAGCGGATCGTCATGATTACCGGGCACGAAAAATACCGGGCAGCGCAATGGCGCCAATAACTGCGCCAGCAATTGATAGCTGGCGCGGCTGTGGTCCTGGGTTAGATCGCCGGTTAATAGCACCGCATCAGGCGGCGACGGCTGCAGTTGTGCGACAATCTGCTGCAAATGCAACGCCGGCTGACAGCCCTGATACCAGCCGTCAGCGCTGGCCAGCAAATGACAGTCGGTCAGCTGCACCAAACGGTAGCTGGCTTGCGGGGGAAACAGATAAGACTTCATAGTTAGCAAGATACTCTTAAGGCAATGCTTCTGGCTCGGCGCGGTAACCGGCGCGGGCACAGAGCCGCAACCAGTCGCGGAGCAGCAGATTAATCTGGCGTTTTTCATCCGGTTGCGACATGGTCGGATTCGGATAAGGATAAACCGCCGCAAACCGCCATTGCTGCTGTACCCGCACCACTTCCGCTAAGCGGGCGTCGTGATAAAGCTGCACATCAAAGCTGGGTTGAAAGTAATGCTGTTGTCCCTGCCAGAGCTCAATTTTTAATTTGGTGGTAAAGGGCGCGACGTCCAGAATAGTCAGCCGGTAAATATCCTGACTACTAAACTGAATAAAGCTCTGCTCTGCCACAGCCAACACCGGCGGCAAAAGTCGGTGCAAAGCGGCATAGTTGCGCTCACACAGGCTTAAAAAATCCGGCAGTTTTGGCACATAGACGCTTTTTAACAATCAGTCCCCCAACGTGCAGTTACATCCGCTAGATGCAGCGCCAACCATTGTAGTGCAATTACGGTGGCCGCATTATCAATTTTGCCCTCCGCCAGCAACTGCATCGCAGTGGC
>DAIOUM010000044.1:0-16953 GCA_036759505.1 Alishewanella sp.
CAGTGCATCCGGCGGTAATCATTCCGTACAACTTTGACGGGACACGCTGTGAATACATCCCTGTACGCTTGCATTTTTCATCCCTGAAAAATACATTCCCTTACAAAGTGCACGGAATGCTTACCACCTCGTTTTATATCTGCTTTGTTCTAAGATGTTTCTCGTGACGTCTAACCGATGTTATTTAAGCCCTTAGCTGCGGTAGAATTTTCGTAACAGCAGCAGGGATGCTGCGGAGGCTGAAAGGGCACAGGGATGTGATCCTTGAAGCCGGTGGAGAAAATTACTACCCAGCTAAGGGCGTTGCGCTGACCGAGACGCTACAGAGTCGGGATATGAACATCCGGTGGGTTGTCTAAGATGCTCTGTCGGAAGAGACTTCAACACCACCACCTATTCCTCCCCCCTGCTGAAATATGCTATAAATGGCATACTTAGCGCGACTTTCTAGCCCGGAAAACCCGTGTCCTTCAGCCAGAGCCTGACCATCACCGATGATATCGACGCCGCCGCTGCTCCGGAGCAACAGGGCGAGTTGGTGCTTTGCCGGCATTGTGACCTGTTACAGTGGTTACCTCCGCTACAGGAAGGCGAACAAGCTCATTGCCAGCGCTGTGATCATCAGCTGGATGTGCGGCAGGTGCAACCGATATTAAGACCGGTGCTGTATGCGGCGTCCGCGCTATTTATGTTATTGCTGGCCAACCTGTTTCCCTTTATCAGTATGGGCGTGGCCGGTAATCGCAGTGAAATGCATTTCTTCGACACCTCAGCCGTGCTCTTTACCGAATACCATCAAAGTCTGGCCATTCTGGTGTGGTTATTTATTCAGGCCGTGCCGGCTTTCTGCATGGCGGCGGTGATCTATCTGAAGCTGGGCATGCTGTACCGGCTACCGGCACGGATCTGGGTGGCACGGGTACTCTTTATGCTTAAACCCTGGAGTATGGTTGATATCTTTCTGATGGGGCTGCTGATTAGCTTTGTCAAACTGGTCGCCAACGCAGATATTTCGCTTGGTTTAAGTTTTTGGGCCTTCTGTATTTTTTGTTTACTGCACTTGCGGACCTTTCAGGTGATCGACCGTCATGAAATGTGGTCCCGTCTGGCCCTGGCGCCTAAGGTGCCAGTGACAGCGGAGGCAGGCAAAACCGGCTTGTCACAACAGCTGAAACTCTGCCCCTGTTGTACTGCTATAGTGCCGCTGGCACAACAGCATTGTCCGCGCTGCCATACCCGGGTTTATCCGCGGGTCCCGGCCAGTTTACAGAAAACCCTGGCGCTGCTGGTCACGGCCGCTGTTTTGTATATCCCTGCTAATTTGCTGCCCATTATGCGAACAGTGTCCTTTGGTAATGTCACCGACTCCACCATTATCAGCGGCTTTTTATTAATGTGGCAGGACGGGGAGTATCCGGTGGCGCTGGTGATCCTGCTGGCCAGTGTGGTGGTGCCGATCGCTAAGATCCTGATCATGTTCTGGCTCTGTTACCTGGTGCTGGCACCGGTGGCGGTACGCAGTAAACTGACTACCCGCATTTATTTACTGGTGGATTGGGTCGGGCGTTGGTCAATGGTCGACGTGTTAGTGGTCGCCATACTGGCGGCTCTGGTGCGTTTTGGCTTGTTAATGAGTGTTTACCCCGGCGTTGGGGCCTTGGTTTTTGCTGCAGTGGTGATAATTACCATGCTGGCGGCGATCAGTTTTGATCCGCGTTTGCTGTGGGATCAGCCAGCGCGAACAGGAGAGCAGGTGTGACAGAAACGCAAAATACGGCAAAAGTAAAACCGATCCGGCAGTGGTCGCCGATCTGGGTGGTGCCCATCGCCGCGGTGTTGATCGGACTATGGATGCTTTATAACCATCAGCAGCAACAGGGCGATATGTTGTTACTGATAGCTGAAGACGCTGAGGGCATCGTTGCCGGGAAAACCCAGATCAAAAACCGCAGCGTCGATGTCGGGCAGGTGGTATCGGTTGAGTTAAGTAAGGATCTGACTCAGGTCATGATCAAAGCCCGGATGAAACCTAATGTGACACCATTATTGAATGAGGGCTCACAGTTCTGGGTGGTGAAGCCACAAATTGGCCGTGGCGGCGTCACCGGCCTGAATACGCTATTGTCGGGTGCCTATATCGAGTTACAGCCCGGTGATTCTCCACGGGTGGTATTAACCCATCCGTTATTAAATACGCCGCCGGTGGCTCCGGCAGATGCGCCCGGGATCCGGGTACAGCTGAAAACCGCCGATACCCGTGGACTGGCCGTTGGCGATCCGGTGTTATACCGTGGCTACGAGGTCGGTACTGTTGAGAGCAGCCTGTTTGATCTGGCGGAGCGCAGCACCCGCTATCAGTTGTATATCCGCCAGCCCTATGATGCGCTGGTCACTGAAAACGTGCGCTTTTGGCTAAGTAGCGGTATCGCTATTGATTTGTCAGCAGAAGGTTTGTCGGTCGATGTCGGCTCTGCGGCCACTATATTAAGCGGTGGTGTCAGCTTTGACCTGATGGATGGCTGGCCAGCCGGTGCCGCTGCCGCCAACGGCAGTGAATTTCAGTTGTTCCCGGATCGGCAGAGTATTCAGGAAGGGATGTATAACCAGTTTGTTGAATACATCGTCTTTTTTGACGAATCGGTGCGGGGTCTGAAAGCCGGGGCGCCGGTGGAGTACCGTGGCGTGCGGGTGGGTACTGTAGCCAGTGTGCCGTTTTTCTTTGCCATGGAAAAGCCGTTTGAGGTGTCATTAAATCAGGGCGTGCCGGTGCTGATCCGGATTGAAGCCGGTCGCCTGTATGAGAACCTGACATTGCAGCAACTGGGCGTTGAGTTGCAGCAGGCAGTGGAGCGTGGCCTGCATGCGATGCTGAAAACCGGCAATCTGCTGACCGGTGCCCTCTACGTCGATTTAGATATTAACAATGAATTACTGGCTGATAGCAAACAGCAGCAGCTTTATCAGGAGCAGGTTGCCCTGAGTAAACAAGCCGGTTATCCCAGTTTGCCGGCTGCGCGTAGCGGTCTGAGCAATATCGAGCAGAAAGTCCTGTTAGCGCTGGATAAAATTAACAATCTTGAGCTGGAACAATTCTTAACTCAGGGCCAGCAAACCCTGGCGGCGACTGAGCAATTGCTTAGCAGCAGTGAACAGCTGTTACAGAGCGTGCGGAGTTTTATCGCCCAACCTGAGCTGCAACAACTGCCAGCCAATCTGGAGCAGAGTTTACAGCAGTTACAACAGGCCCTAACCGGGATCAGCCCGGGCTCTGCCGCCTATGAGCGGGCGGACAGTAACTTACAGATGCTGGAGCAAACCTTACGCGAGTTGCAACCGGTACTGAAAATGCTGAATCAACAAAGTAACGCCTTACTGATTAATGCCAGTGAGCAAGCCGATCCGCAACCGAGGAAAGCCAAGCCATGAGAACCCTGCTAGTTAGTTTCAGTTTGCTGCTGGCCGCCTGTAGCAGCCAGCCGGTGCAGATTGCCTATTATCAGCTGGCGCCCTTACCGGCAGTAACGGCAACAGCGCAGCCACTGCCAGCATTGCAGATCCAGCCGCTTAGGGTGGCGTCTTATTTGAATGGCAGTGGTTTGGTGTTGCAGCAGTCGGCGGTCGAGTACCAGATCGCCCGGCAACATCTGTGGGCGGATGCGTTGCAACAGCAAATGCAGCGGCAACTTACCCAATATCTGTTGCTAGCCTTGCCACAGCAACCACTTGCAACAGGGTCAACTCCGGCACCGCGGCAGTTATGGCTGGAAATCGATCGCTTTAACGCTGATGCGGCTGGCCAGGCAGTACTCAGTGGTCGTTATCGTTTAAGCAGCGCAGAGCGTGAATATTATCAGCCGTTTGAATATCAGGTCGCGCTGACTGCCGATGGTTATCCGGCGATGGTGGCCGCACTTAGTGAGGCCTGGCAGCAGTTATTACAGGATTTAGCGTCAAAACTTAAAGCCGGTGTTTAACCGGCTTTATTTTTTGTGCTGTTGTGCTTTGTACTCTTTTTGTACTGGCGGAAAATTTGCCTTCTGACGATGAAACGTATAGATGTCTGGAAATATAAACGGCTTTAGCTTGATTGTTAAGCGGCAATCGTATAGAAATAGCAATAGTAGTTATAAGGCTAATTTATTATCGATGACGGCGGTTCTGCGTCATACTGAAAGCGGAATGGGAAAATAGTGCAGGATTTACCTATGGTTGCAGATTTACTCGCGGAAGCGGCAGGCCTGATGCTGATTGGCATGATCGCGGTTTTTACCTTCTTATGTTTACTGGTACTGCTGCTGAAACTGATGAGTTACAGCATCCAGCGCTTCTTCCCGGTGAAAGTGGTAGACAGAATCGCCAGGGTTGAACAGCCCGCCAGTGATGGCGTCTCACCTGCGGTGGTAGCAGCCATTAGCGCTGCTGTGCATCAATATCGTCAACAACAATAACGGACCAAGAGGATACTGGCATGACGAAGCCTTTACTATTAACAGAACTGGTGCTGCGTGATGCACATCAATCTTTACTGGCCACCCGCTTGCGGTTGGAAGATATGCTGCCGATTGCCAGCAAACTGGATCAGGTCGGCTACTGGTCTGTTGAATCCTGGGGCGGTGCCACCTTTGATGCCTGTATCCGTTATCTGGGTGAAGATCCCTGGCATCGTATCCGTGAATTAAAGAAAGCAATGCCAAATACCCGCCAGCAGATGTTACTGCGTGGACAAAATCTGTTGGGGTACCGGCATTACGCCGATGATGTGGTGACCCGCTTTGTGGAGCGTGCGCACGAGAACGGTGTGGATGTGTTCCGGATCTTTGATGCGATGAATGATATCCGCAATTTGCAAACTGCGGTGCAGGCGGCATTGAAAGTCGGCGCCCATGCCCAGGGGACCATCTCCTACACCGTTAGTCCGGTACATACTGTTGATATGTGGGTTGATATGGCACGGCAGCTGGAAGATATGGGCTGCGATTCGATCTGTATTAAGGATATGGCTGGCCTGTTAAAACCCTATGACTGTGAAGAGCTGGTTACCCGAATCAAAGAATCGGTCAAGATCCCACTGGCGATGCAATGCCACGCCACCACCGGCTTAAGTACGGCGACCTATCAAAAGGCGGTGGACGCCGGTATTGATATGCTAGACACCGCGATCTCGTCCATGAGTATGACCTATGGCCACAGCGCCACTGAAACCCTGGTTGCGATTACCGAAGGCACTGAGCGCGATACCGGTCTGAATATGGAATTATTGGCGGAAATCGCTGCCTACTTCCGCGATGTCAGAACCAAATATGCGCAGTTTGAAGGCTCGCTCAAAGGCGTCGATGCCCGCATTTTACTGGCACAGGTGCCTGGTGGCATGCTGACCAATATGGAAAGTCAGCTCAAAGAGCAGGGGGCGCTGGAAAAGCTGGATGCGGTATTAAAGGAGATCCCGCGGGTACGCGAAGATCTGGGGTATATCCCGCTGGTGACACCCACCTCACAAATCGTTGGTACTCAGGCGGTATTGAATGTGCTGACCGGCGAGCGCTATAAGAGCATTACCAAAGAAACCGCCGGTGTGTTAAAAGGCGAATATGGCGCGACGCCAGCGCCGGTAAACACTGAGCTGCAGCAAAAAGTGCTGGCGGGTGGTAAGGCCATTACCTGCCGGCCGGCCGATGTGTTAACGCCGGAGTTGGATAAACTTACCGCCGAACTAACTGAACTGGCCAAGAGCGAGCAAATTGATTTAGCTGCGGCGCAAATTGATGATGTGCTGACTTATGCGCTGTTCCCGCAAGTTGGCCTGAAATTCCTGAAAAATCGTAATAATCCTGCCGCCTTTGAACCTGCGCCACAAGCCACCAGCAGTAAGGCTGCCGCGGCGCCGGCGGTAAAAGCTGCACCTGCAGCTGTACAGGGCCCGGCCAGCTATAGCGTACGGGTTGATGGCAAGGTGTATGAAGTGGAAGTGGCACCCAGTGGCGAGCTAAGCAGTATCAAGCCAGTGGTATCTGAGAATATTCCGGGCAGTGCTTCGGTTACCGGTAGTACCACCTTAAATGCGCCCTTGGCCGGTAATATCTGGAAAGTCGTTACCAAAGCCGGTGCCGCGGTAAAACGTGGCGACGTGGTGATCATTATGGAAGCAATGAAGATGGAGACGGAAGTGCGGGCGGTAGCCGATGGTGTGGTAGCGAAAATTCATGTTGCTGCCGGAGATGCCGTGTCAAACGGCGATGTGCTGATCAGTTTTGACTAGGACAGCGTTAAGTAAGGATCGGAAATGGAAGCTTTGCAAACGCTGATTGCCTCAACCGGCCTGGTGAATTTTAGCGCCGGCCAGGTTGTGATGATGCTGGTGGGTTTGATTTTGTTGTATCTGGCGATCGCCAAAGGCTTTGAACCGCTGTTATTAGTGCCTATTGGTTTTGGCGCTATCCTGACCAATATTCCGCTAGCCGGCATGGGTGAGCCTGGTGGCATCCTCTATCTGTTTTATGACATGGGGATTGCCTCTGGCTTGTTTCCACTGCTGATCTTTCTGGGCGTAGGTGCTATGACCGACTTTGGCGCCCTGATTGCCAATCCGCGCACCATGTTTCTCGGTGCCGCCGCCCAGTTTGGCATCTTTGCCACCTTGTTTGGTGCCATCGCACTGAACTGGGTGCCAGGTTTAAGCTTTACCCTGAAAGAAGCCTCAGCAATCGCCATTATCGGCGGTGCTGACGGACCAACGGCGATCTTTCTGGCATCGCGGCTGGCGCCGGATCTATTGGGGGCTATTGCTGTAGCCGCCTATTCCTATATGGCACTGGTACCGTTGATCCAGCCGCCTATTATGCGGGCCCTGACTACGGTGGAGGAGCGGAAGATCCAGATGACCCAGCTGCGAGTTGTCAGTAAGCGCGAGAGAATTGTATTCCCGCTATTATTGTTGATCCTGACCATTTTGCTATTACCTACCGCAGCACCTTTAGTCGGGATGTTCTGTTTGGGCAACCTGATGAAAGAATGTGGTGTGGTCGACCGGCTCAGTAAAACGGCACAAAACGAACTGATTAATATTGTCACCATCTTCCTCGGGCTGGCGGTAGGCTCACGCTTAAGTGCGGACAAGTTCCTGACCACGCAAACCCTGGGGATCCTGGTGCTGGGCATGGTGGCCTTTGCTATCGGTACTGCCGCTGGCGTATTGATGGCCAAGCTAATGAATAAGGTGTCCAAGCAGCAGATTAATCCACTGATTGGTTCAGCCGGCGTGTCAGCTGTGCCGATGGCGGCCAGGGTATCGAATAAACTGGGGCTGGAAGCCGATCCGCATAACTTCCTGTTAATGCATGCCATGGGACCCAATGTGGCCGGCGTCATAGGTTCCGCCGTTGCGGCTGGTATTTTGTTGGCGCTGGTAGGTTAGGGCCCAGGCTTATCACCAGAGTCATCTTGCATCAAGCCAACAGCCCCGTTCCGGGGCTGTTGGCTTTTTGCCTGGTGAGCATTTTAGGTTTGCTATTGCGCCAGGCCTTACCTGGCTGCGATGTCCCGGCAGGCTGATTAATCTTTTGCGTAGCGCAGTACTGTGATAATCAGGGCGCAGTCTGTGTGCTGTCCGCTGTCTGGCGCGCCGCCAGATATTGTTGTTGCTGCTCGGCTAACTGGCTTAGCAGCCGGGTTGCATTCTGGCTAAATTGCTGCTTTGCCTGGCCGGTTAACGGTGTGGCCTGAGGTAACTTTACGGTACGCGGGTTGCGGTGCACCCCATCAACAATAAACTCATAATGCAGGTGGGCGCCGGTAACCCGGCCGGTGGCACCTAAACGACCAATGGTTTGGCCCTGGCGCACCCGTTGTCCGCTTTTCACATCGCGGCGTGATAAATGCAAATACTTGGTCACGATATTATTCGAATGCTGAATAAACACATAGTGGCCGTTCAGCTCATTATAGGCCGAGTGCGTAACCCGGCCATCGCCGGCCGCCATAATGGGCGTGCCGACAGGCGCCACATAGTCAGTACCATTATGGGCCCGCACTGTGCCTAACACCGGATGTAAACGGCGTGGATTAAAGTTGGAGCTGACATACTGGAAACTGACCGGTGCGCGTAAAAAAGCCTGGCGCATACTCTGGCCATCCGGTTTGTAGTAGTTACCATCGGTATGCAGTACGGCCTGATAATGCTGTCCCTGATTAGTAAACTCTGCGGCCAGGATGGTACCGTTACCCAGCGGCTCGCCGTCGAGGAATTCTGCTTTTAACAACACAGCAAAATGATCGCCGGCGCGCAGATCCAGCGCAAAGTCAATGTCCCAGCCAAAGATCCCGGCCAGTTGCATAATCTGGCCTTCTGATAAACCGGCTGCTAATCCGGCCTGCCAGAAACTGTGACGAATTTCACCAGCCAGAAACTGTTGCTGCCGTTCGACCGGTTTACTGACTTCGTTGGCGATAAAGCTGCCATCGGGTTGGCGACTGATCTCCAGGCTTTGCAGCCGGTTGATGGCATAGCGTAGTTGCTGTAACTCACCGGTCTGATCCAGGCCGAATTCCAGTTGCTCGCCCGGAAATAAGCGGGTCAGGGTACGGGTTTGCCGGCCCAGATCGAGAATTTGCTGCATGCTTTGCTGGCTGGCACCGGCTTTACGGAACAAGGCCGATAAAATATCGCCGGATTGTACTGTTACGGTTTGCCAGTGTAACGCTGGTACGGTGTTTTCTGGCTCAGTGGTATCTGTTTCACTGCTGGCGATAGTCGCACTATCCGCAGTTAGTGCCTGGGCGCGCTGCACACTATCCCACTGTAACTTAATTACCGCATCCGGCGTATCACTATTACGTGATGCCGATGCCTGCTCTGATGGGATCAACAAGATCAGGGCCAGTAAGACAGAAACCACAAGGATCAACAGACGGTGACGGGACGGAAGTTGTGAGACCAGTTGTTGCATCGGAAAACCCCCGCTTGCTGAAAATGCACAAAAACCGAGCATAAACCCTTTTTTTCGGTGATACCAGACTTTTCTGCGTTTCGCCATGGCGGAACATCAGCTAGAATGGCTGTTCTATGAGCGAAAAAGCAAGATTGCAGGAGTATAAAATGGCCGATTGGGCACAGGCATTAGCAGAGCTGAAACGCGGTTGCGAAGAAATTCTGCTGGAAGAAGAGCTAATTGCCAAATTAAAAGAAGGCAAGCCGCTAAAGATCAAGGCCGGCTTTGATCCCACCGCTCCTGATTTGCATTTAGGCCATACGGTACTGATTAATAAATTGCGGACTTTCCAGCAGCTGGGCCATGAGGTGATTTTCCTGATCGGTGACTTTACCGGCATGATCGGTGATCCAAGCGGCAAAAACGTGACCCGCAAGCCGCTAAGCCGCGAGGATGTGCTGGCAAACGCCGAAACTTACAAAGAACAAGTGTTTAAAATTCTGGATCCGGCGAAAACCCGGGTTGCCTTTAACTCGCAGTGGATGGGCGAGTTGGGTGCAGCTGGCATGATTAAGCTGGCGTCACGTCAGACGGTAGCGCGGATGCTGGAGCGCGACGATTTTAAAAAGCGCTTTGCTAATAACCAGTCGATCTCGATCCACGAGTTCCTCTATCCGCTGGTACAGGGCTGGGACTCAGTAGCATTAGAAGCCGATGTCGAGATGGGCGGCACCGATCAGCGCTTCAACCTGCTAATGGGCCGTGAGCTGCAAAAAGAAGAAGGTATGCGGCCGCAAACCGTGATGATGGTGCCATTGCTGGAAGGTCTGGACGGCGTGCAGAAGATGTCCAAGTCGCTGGGCAACTATGTAGGTATAACTGACGCGCCGACAGAGATGTTCGGCAAAATTATGTCGATTTCTGACGATCTGATGTGGCGCTACTATGATTTGTTAAGCTTCCGGCCGTTAGCGGAAATCCAGCAGTTAAAGCAGGACGTGTTAGCCGGTGCCAACCCGCGCGATGTGAAGATTTTGCTGGCAAAAGAGATTATTGCCCGTTTCCATGATGAGGCAGCTGCTGAAGCGGCGCATCAGGATTTTATCCAGCGCTTTAGTAAAAATGCGTTACCGGATGATATTCCAGAAGTGGTGGTTAGCACTGACGCTGCCAGTATGCCGATCGCCAATCTGTTAAAAGAAGCCGGCCTGGTCGACAGCACGTCAGAGGCGATCCGGATGATCAAGCAAGGCGCGGTTAAGTTAAACGGTGAACACAAGATTGATGATACCAAGCTGGAGATTGCTGCCGGTAGCAGTGAAATCTATCAGGTAGGAAAGCGTAAGTTCGCCAAGGTCAGCTTAAAAAAGGTGACCTAAGCATCGATTGCCGTCTGGCAGCCAGTGCTGCTGATATTCGCAGCAACAAAACAGCCGGCAGTTTAACGACGCCGGCTGTTTGTTTTTTAGTGCCTGGCGCAGCAAACGTAAAGGGAGTGTTATGTTACGAGCAGTGATCTTTGCCATCTGGGCGCTAGTTAGTCTGCATGCCTGTAGTCTGCTGCCGGATTATCATAGCCGGCCCTTAACTGATGCCGAGCAGCTGGTGATGGCGGGCCAGCACGGGCAACTGGTACTACAGTGGCCGGAACAACGCAGTGAACGGCTGGCGCTAAATAACAAAAGACGCTTTTTGGCTTATGCCGGTCAGGGCGAGTTATTGATCGATCTGCAACAGGCGCAGGAGTTACAACTCAGGCTTAATCAGCAGCTGCTGACGCTCACAGCCACAGCGCAACAGCAACGGATTGATATTTCGAAGCTAACCCGTAATGGCGAGAACCGGCTGGAGTTGGTCAGTATCAAGCCGGCCAATGCACAGGTACAAATTCGCATCCCTTATCCGACATTACGCAGCGATCTGACCTCTTATGCCACCGCCTTTAGTGCCGTCGACCAGTTAATTGAGCAGGAGATCACTCAAGGCTTTCCCGGTGCCGTGCTGCTGGTGGTAAAGGATGGCGTGATGATTAAACACAGTGCCTATGGTTATGCCGAGCGCTATCAGGCGGACGGAACCCTGCTTAGCCAGCCGCGGCTGATGCAAACCGATACGCTGTTTGATATCGCCTCTAACAGTAAAATGTATGCCACTAACTATGCGCTGATGCGCCTGGTCAGTGAGGGGAAGCTGGATGTGACCAAGCCGGTGCAGCAATATTTGCCTGAGTATCAGGGCGATGGCCGGGAGCAGCGCACGGTCAGCGATCTGCTGTACCACACTGCTGGCTATGCGCCCGAGGTACATTTTTTCCGCCCGGATAACCGCCATGGCCCGCAGTTCTATTCGTTAAATAAAGCCTATACCGAGCAGCTTATTCTGACTCAGGTCCCGTTTGCGACTGAGCGTGGTACGGCAGCAGTCTACAGTGATGTCGACTATATGCTGCTCGGCATGCTA
This sequence comes from Alishewanella sp., assembly GCA_036759505.1. Classification (GTDB taxonomy): domain Bacteria; phylum Pseudomonadota; class Gammaproteobacteria; order Enterobacterales; family Alteromonadaceae; genus Alishewanella. The sequence goes on from DAIOUM010000044.1 coordinate 11,385, forward strand.
ATTGAGCGACTTACTGGCCTGCCACTGGATCAGTATCTGCGAGAGCAGTTTTATTTACCGCTGGGGTTATCCCACACCCTATTTAATCCACTGCAACATGGCTTTAGCCGCGAGCAGATCGCCGCAACGGAGCTCGATGGTAACAGCCGTGGCGGCCGGGTTAGTTTTCCGGCCAATCGCCGCGGCGTGATTGTCGGTGAAGTGCATGACGAAAAAGCCTTTTATTCATTTCAGGGCGTGGCAGGCCATGCCGGTTTGTTTAGCACCGCTGAAGAGCTGACCGTGTTGATGGCGTTAAGTTTACAAGGTGGTGGTTATGGCTGGCAGCAGTTTTTTACACCGGCAACCCTGGCACAGTTTGTGGCGCCGTCACCCTATGATCATCGCTTTGGACTGGGCTGGCGCACCGCAGTGCAGGGCGACTTAAACTGGCACTTTGGTGCCTATGCCAGTGACAGTGCCTATGGTCATACCGGCTGGACCGGCACTGCGACGGTGATCGATCCAGAGCGTCAGTTGCTGGTAGTGCTGCTGACCAATAAGAAACATAGCCCTATTATCAATGACGGTGACAGCTATTATTTTAGCGGTGACCGCTTTGAAACTGGCCGCTATGGCTCTATTTTAACCTTGATTTATCAGGCATTACTAACTGAGTAGCCAATACACCACCGGCAGGGTCATTAAGCCAGCCAGAATACCAAAGCCAATCACGCCACTGACTAAACGTGGCGCCAGGCCTGCCATAATGGCGATAGCGCCGGCCGAAATCATTGGCGGCATCGCCGCCTGAAAGATACTGATTTGTACCGCCAAACCTTCCTGCCCCAGAGCGCGCCAAATTAGCCAGGCACTGATTGGCATCAAAGCCAGTTTGATGCAGAGTGCGCTAATCAAGGGTGACACTTCACCTTTACTAAAGCGGAAACTGAGCTGAAAGCCAACCGCAATCATCACCACCGGCACCAGGGTCGCAGCCAGATTATCCACCAGCGATACCGCCAGTGGCGGCAGACTAAAATCCCGGATCAGCAAGCCAACGATCAACGCAATAAAAGACGGAAAACCAATAATCTTCAGCAAAATCGCCTTGGGTGTTGGCTTGGTCATCGTTGGGCTATAGATCGCTGCCACGATAGTGACATAGGTTGCCAGCGCAATAAAGGAGCCAATCTGGTCATACACCACGGCATAAGGCATGGCGGTTTGACCAAACAGCGCTTCGGTCATCGGAAAGCCAAGAAAAGAGGTATTGCCCAGCGGCAGGATCACCAGCAAGGCACCGGTGACTTCGCGGGACCAGCCAAATAACCGGCTGAGTAGCAATACTGTGGCCACCACCACCAACAGCAGCAACCAGGGGGTGACCGCCGGGATTAACAGGGCAAAGGAGAACTCCAGCAACTTGATATTTTTCAGGATCAGTGCCGGTAATGCCACATAGAGCACATAGATATTCAGCACCAAACCACTGTTGTCCGGCATGGCGGGCAAACGGCGTAGCAGCATGCCAATAAGCAAATAGGCCAATACCAGGTAAAAATTTTCCATCTTCTACTCGCTGTTGGTTAAAGGGGCAGAGCGCGAAATTAACAGTTCTTTAGCCGCTTTACTGAGTTGCTTGATTTGATACTCCGCTTTACTGGCGCTGGCACGACAAGGGTAAGGCTGTTGATAAACCAATGTCAGTGGGCCTTTACCGCGCAAAGACTTGGCACCACCGGCTAATTCGCCCCGATGTTGGCGCAGGCGCCGCACCGGGTCGGTACTAATGCCGGTATAGAGTTGCCCTTGTGCGGTACGGATCAGATAAAGATACCAGTCGGACACGGCATCATATCTCCGGCGCCGCCGCCCTGCTATAATAGCCGGCTGACACAGCTTGACGAAAAACTAGTTCGGAACATCGCATGCAATTTCAAACCCTGGCTCTGGCAGAGCCTATTCTACGTGTTTTAGCTGAGCAGGGCTATCAGGCTGCTACGCCAGTGCAGCAGCAAGCTATCCCGCCGATCCTCAGTGGCAAAGATGTGCTGGCTGGCGCCCAAACCGGTACCGGCAAAACGGCGGCATTCACCCTACCATTGCTGCAACAACTGCTCAATGCGCCGAAAGTCTTACAGTCGGCACAGGTCAGGGTATTGGTATTAACGCCCACCCGCGAGCTGGCGCAACAGGTATTTGAAAGTGTGCAAACCTATAGCCGTTATTTGTCAGTTCGTAGTGCCGTATTTTATGGCGGGGTGTCAATCCGGCCGCAATATGATGAGGCTGAGCAAGGGCTGGATATTCTGGTCGCCACGCCGGGGCGTTTAATTGATCATCTACATCAACAGACCATTGATTTAAGTCAGCTGGAAGTGCTGGTACTGGATGAAGCAGACCGCATGCTGGATATGGGGTTTATTGTTGATATTAAACGCATTATGGCCAAGTTGCCGGCACAGCGGCAAACCCTGCTGTTTTCGGCGACTTATTCCAAAGAGATTAAAATTCTGGCCGATGAGCTGTTAAATAAGCCGGTATTAATAGAGGTGGCCACCGCCAATGCGACTGCCGATCGCGTCACCCAACAAGTTTATCTGGTCGATCGTCATCGCAAGCGCGAATTGATTTCGCATATGATTGGCATGCAAAACTGGCCACAGGTGCTGATTTTTGTCCGCACCAAACATGGTGCCGACCGGCTGGCGAAACAACTGCAAAAAGACGGCCTGACCACAGCTGCGATCCATGGCGATAAGGCGCAGGGGGCAAGGCAACGTGCACTGGATGAATTTAAGCAGGGTAAGGTGCGGATCTTAGTGGCGACCGATATCGCTGCCCGTGGTTTGGATATCAGTGAGTTACCCTATGTGGTGAACTACGATCTGCCACAGGTTGCCGAGGATTATGTCCATCGGATTGGCCGCACCGGGCGTGCTGGTTTAAGTGGCGTAGCGGTCACGCTGGTGGGGCCGGATGAACTCGGCGCTTTGCAGGATATTGAAAAACTGACCCAGCAAGTCCTGCCAACCCAGATTGTACCGGGTTATGAGCACGACCCAAGTTTTCAGCCGCCAGAAGAACAGCTGGCGCGTAAACCCGGGCAAAGACCCGGCGCACGGCAGGATGGTCCGGCTAAGAAGCAATCAGCGGGTAAACTGAAAGCCAAGCTGCGGGCAAAAGCCTTGGGCAAGGCTTAAGTGAGTAGAACAGTGCTGCGGCAAGCCGGACGACTGCCGCAGCCAATTACTCAATCAAACTTAAAATATCGGCTACCAGATTATCCATCGCTAATAAACCGACTAATTGATTATCGCTGGTGACCAGTAAACGCTTTAGTTTGTGTTGGCTCATTAAAGATGCTGCATGTTTAACCGCGAGTTTAGGGCTAACGGTAATCGCGGGTTTTACGCAAACGTCATACACATTAATCAGGTCGATATCGCCTTCTTCGGCAACAATGGTTTTCAGTACATTGGTATAGGTAATCAAGCCATAGGCATCATGCTCAGCCTGACGGTCTACAACTAAGGATTTGATATTGTGCTTCTTCATTAAGCTGAGGGCTTCACGCAGGGTGCTAAAGGGTGAAATGGTAATCACATTTTTCACCATCAGATCCTGAACCAGTTTCACAGTCATCTTATTGCTCCTAATCCTGTTGCCGTAAATGTTGTTCAAACTTCATCACCTGAGCCATATCCAGACCGGTCAGATGGTCAATCGGTACAGTAAAGGCGATGCCGCGTGATTTGCCGTCCTGCACCAGTATCTGCTGCATCTGCTTCAGAATCGGCATTGACAGGTGCTTAGCGACGACCATCAGCAGCACCGACTGGCTACCCTCAAAGGTCATACCGAAGAAGGTTTTCTTCTCTTCGCCGCCAATACCGCGGCCGGATAAAATGGTGATCCCGGTGGCACCCGCTGCCTTGGCATCATCTATAGCTTGTTGCTCCAGATCTTCCGGGGCAATGACCACTATGGCAGAAAATTTCACGCTGCTACACTCCTGACTTTACTGAGTTGTTCCACGACAATCGCATATATCATCACGGTGATAATCGGGAAAATAGAGGCAAAGGCAATCAGGCCAAAGCCATCGATTAATACATTGCGCCCTTCAATCGCCGTCGCCAGGCCAATGCCCAGGGCGGTGACCAGCGGTACTGTCACTTCTGAGGTGGTCACGCCACCTAAATCAAAGGCCAGGGCAATAATATATTTCGGTGCCATGGCCGTAAGCAGTACGACGACAATATAACCGGCCATAATATAATAGTGGATTGAATCACCACTGATTATCCGGTATACGCCAATGCTGATACCGATGGCCACACCCAGGGCCACTATCAGCCGGATCACTGAGCCTTTTAGTTTGCCCTTTGCGGCTTCTTCGGCCTGATTACCAATGGCAATTAATGCTGGCTCGGCCATAGTGGTGGCAAAACCAATCATAAAAGCGAATAGCAGGATCAGGCTATTCATACCGCGATTAATTAGCTGCTCAGCCATCAGGGTGCCGACAGGAAATAAGCCCAGCTTAAGCCCGAGTACAAAGGCATAAAGACCAAACAGCACCATAGCAAAACCCAAAGTCACCTTTAACGGATTCGCCAGGGGTCTTTTCAGCACCAGATACTGGAATACCAATACCACCAAAATCATCGGCAAGATATCTTTGACCATAGTGGCCAGATCGAGCAGCACTTTTAACAGCCAGTGTGGCTGTGTTTCAGCGACCGCTGCGACTGTCGCAATGCCTGCACTGCTAAATTGATACACCCAGATGCCGTAAAGTTGCACACTGATCATCGGTACCATCACCGCCAGTGCCACCAGGCCAAAGCCATCTGTAAGCGGGTTGCGGCCTTTAATCGAGCTGGCCAGACCCAAACCCAAGGCCGCGATAAGTGGTACTGTGACGATATTCGTCGTCACGCCGCCAGAGTCATACGCCAGGCCAACAATTTCCGCCGGTGCGAAGAAGGTAACGGTCAGTACAATGATATAACCGCCAATCATTAACCAATGGATCGGCCAGCCAAGGATAATCCGCAATACACCAATTGCCATCACCAAACCGACCGAGCTGGCCACAATCAGACGCAGGGTGAGGCCATCGACCCGGCCTTCACTAATCAGTTGCGCTTGTTCGGCAACGGCAATTAAGGCTGGCTCGGCAATCACAGCAGCAAAACCAATAGCAAAACCAAAAAACATCAGCAGCGGCAGCGAGCCTTTGCGGGCAAACTGGTTGGCAAGATTTTTACCGACCGGAAAAATACTCAGCTCCAACCCCATCAGAAATAGCGCTATGCCAACCGCTACCACCAGCAGGCCGATAATCATACTTAGCGGATTTGCCGGGATCGATTGAAAGACGCCCAGCTGGAAAATCAGCACCACCAGTACTATCGGTAACAGATTTTTTAGGGCATGTACCAGTTGATGGAGAAAGGGTTGCAGCACCGGTTGTCCTTTTGCTCAGGCATACTAGGGCTTAGCTTAACGTAAAGGCGTTAGCCGCGTCTAATGTAATAATCCGGCAGAGTTAGTTCCAGATCAAAAAATGGCTGTTTGT
>DAIOUM010000044.1:17053-19786 GCA_036759505.1 Alishewanella sp.
AGATGAAAGCCAAACTGGGTTTTAACCGGCCCTTGCACACTTAACAGCGGCCCTTTAAAGACCGCATCGTCAAAAGGCTTGACCATCTGGCCTTTACGAAACTCACCGAGGTCACCGCCTTTTTTACCGGACGGACACAATGAGTGTTGTTTTGCCAGTTTGCCAAAGTCGGCGCCTTGCTCCAGTTGCTTTTTCAGCTTTTCCGCTTGTTCGCGGGTTTTTACCAGAATATGTAAGGCGCAGGCTTTGGCCATGGTCGTTGCTCTCGCGATTAGCCAGCAGGTTGCTGCTGGGTGATACAGTGAATATTACCGCCACCCAGCAGGATTTCCCGGCCTGGTACTGTCACCACCTGATGCGCCGGGAACAGCTGCTGCAGGATCTCTGCTGCGACCTGATCGTTCGGATCATCAAAGGTGGGCAGAATTAAGCCGCCATTACATAAATAGAAATTAATGTAAGAGCCGGCCAGACGGGCATTGGCTTCGCGAGGGATCGCGGCCATTGACTGATCAACAGAGGCATATTCTTCGGCTTTGGCGATAATCGGCGCCGGTACCGGCAGCTTATGCACCTTAATTTTGCGGCCTTTCGCATCGGTACTGGCCTCTAGATAGTCCAGCGCCGCCTTGCTGCGGGCATACTGCGGATCGTTTTTATCGTCAGTCCAGGCTAACAACACTTCACCGGGTTTGACAAAGCAGGCCATATTATCGACATGACCGTCAGTTTCATCATTAAAGATGCCGTCTTCCAGCCACAGTACTTTTTCAATCGCCAGATGCTCGCGCAGCATGGCTTCAATCTGTTCGCGGCTTAAATGCGGGTTGCGGTTGGCATTTAACAAGCATTCGGCCGTGGTCAGCAGGGTGCCTTCACCATCGACATGAATAGCGCCACCTTCCAGCACAAAGCCCTCGGTACGGTAGCGCGGCAGCTGCTCAATGCCAAGAATTTTACTGGCAACCTGATCATCGCGATCCCAGGGGAAATACAGGCCGCCATTCAGGCCACCCCAGGCGTTAAAGGTCCAGTCCACGCCACGGACTTGCCCTTTACCATTGGTAACAAAGGTCGGGCCGGTATCACGGCACCAGGCGTCATTATTGGAAATTTCGACCACCCGGATTGGGAACTTGGTATTGGCCTGGCTTAGCTGGGCGTAGGCATTGGCATATTGTGCCGCCGATACGCCAACCGATACCGGTTCAAAGCCGGCGATGGCTTTAATTACGGTAACAAAGGCGGCTTGTGCCGGCTTGGCACCTAAACGCCAGCTGTCAGTGCGCTCCGGCCAAATCATCCAGGTTTGCTTATGCGGCGCCCACTCGGGCGGCATGCTAAAACCGTCTTGTTTTGGGGTAGAGGTTAGCGTTTGGCTCACTTGCTGTTCTCCGGGTTGATTTTGCCGTCTTTGGTCAGCAGCGTATCGTAGATATCGATGCGACGGTCACGGAATACGCCCCAGGCGCGACGAATGGCGGCCACTTCATCTAAATCAAAGGTATGGACCAGAACGGCTTCGTCAGTTTCGTTCGCTTCCTGTACCTTGGCACCGCTGTGGTCAGCAATAAAGGAGCTGCCATAGAAGGTAATGGAGAAATCGCCCTCGGTTTCAGTACCAATGCGGTTAGATACGATCACCGGCGTTAAGTTTGCCGCCGCATGACCCTGCTGCGTGCGCTGCCAGTGGTCACGGGAATTAATAGTGGCATCATGCGGCTCACTGCCAATGGCAGTGGGGTAGAAAATCAGCTCAGCGCCCAGCAGTGCCATACTACGGGCACACTCCGGGAACCACTGATCCCAGCAAATCCCGACGCCCACTTTGGCATAACGGGTATTCCAGACTTTAAAACCGGTATCGCCCGGGGTGAAGTAGTATTTTTCGCTGTAACCCGGGCCATCCGGAATATGGCTCTTGCGGTAAATGCCCATATTGCTGCCATCGGCATCCAGCATCACCACAGTGTTGTACAGGCAGTTGCCGGCACGCTCATAAATGCTGATCGGCAGCACCACTGCCAGCTCTTTAGCAATCTTGGCAAAGTGTTTTACCGCCGGGTTGTCTTCTACCGGCACGGCAAAACCTAAATACTCAGGCTTTTGCTTTTGGCAGAAATAGTTACGTTCGAACAGTTCCTGTAACAGAATGATTTGTGCGCCCTGAGCCGCCGCCTGGCGCACCAGTTTTTCCGCGCGGGCGATATTTTCTTCGACATTCCAGCCACCAATCATCTGGGTAGCAGCAACCGTTACATTACGCATCAGATCTCTCCAAGTCAGCAGTGATAAGTCCGGTCTACAGGGTACCGGCGTATATAGCCGACATCAGCTTTGCCCGGATGTCGGCTATCGCTTTGCTGCCGCGGCGTAGCCGGGCAACAGGGCGCGCAAAATGCCGCATTTTCAGTCAGCCGTCAATCTTTTTTCGGCTTATTTGATCTGGCTGTTTTGCACGCTACAAAATTGTTGTTAACCTTAGCAAAATTTTACCGGAATTACTTGCCGCGTTGCGGTAAAAGCAGGACAAAAAGATGCAAAACCTAATAACCAGCGATGTGGTGATCAGCGGCGGCGGTATGGTCGGTGCAGCCCTGGCTGTTGCACTTAGTCGCTTAGGCTTGTCGATTACCGTGTTGGAGCGTCAGGCGCCAGCGCCGTTCGAGGCGCAAAGTGCTGTTGATTTACGGGTGTCGTCGTTAAATCTGCGTTCCGAACGTTGGCTGACAG
>DAIOUM010000045.1:0-19775 GCA_036759505.1 Alishewanella sp.
AGTAATAAACCCAACACCAGACTGCCAAGGCTAAGCATTAATGGCAGGTTAATGCCATGCCACAGTGCCAGGTAACCGCTAATAGGTTGGCCATAGACCGCGGTTGCTGCCGCATTTAATAAGTACTGGTCCGGCAGCATCGGTAACAGACCGAAAATCAAGCCAAGCGTAGCGAGTACGGCGGGCCCGGCTAACATTTGCCAGCCCGGATCATGCGCCGGCTTAGGTGTCGGTAACGCCTGACCAAACCAGGGTTTAATCGCCAACAGCGCAGCAACCAGCACCACAAAGATATTCGCCAGTACCGTGGCGACAGTGAGCCCAAGTTGCCACTGCGAGCCACTTAACACTGCCTCCAGCAGCAGTTCTTTACCGACAAAACCAAATAACGGAATCACGCCGGCCAGAGACAGAGCCGCCACTACTGCAACCAGAGTAGTGCGTGGCATCAGCTTGCGTAAGCCGGAGGCTTTTTCAAAGTCCTTGATGCCGGCTTCATGGTCAAGAATACCGGCAATCATAAACAGTGCCCCTTTATACAGCGCATGCGCTAACAAAAAAGTCACTGCGGCCAGTGCCGCTTTTTCGGTACCTAATCCCAGTAACATGGTGAGGGTACCGAGCGCCATCACAGTGGAATAGGCCAGTACTTTCTTGATGCCGGTGGCGCGGCTTGCCAGGAAGATACCGGTCAGCATAGTGACTGCCCCCACGGCACTTAAGGTCAGTAACCAGACTTCGCTGCCTCCCAGACTAGGTTGTAAGCGTGCCAGCAGATAAACCCCGGCTTTTACCATGGTTGCAGAGTGTAAGTAAGCACTTACCGGTGTCGGCGCTGCCATCGCATTCGGTAGCCAGAAATGAAAAGGTGTTTGCGCTGATTTGGTAAAGGCTCCCAGCAGGATCAGGATTAGCATCGGCAGATAGAGGCTGTGTCCGGTTAAATCCTGTTGCAGGATATCACTCAGTTGATAGCTACCTGCCGCCATACCGAGCATAATCAGGCCGGTCATCAGCGCCAAGCCACCGAGCACAGTTACCATTAGCCCCTGATGCGCTTTCTGGCGTGACTCGCCATCTTCATGATTAAAGCCAATCAGCATAAAGGAGCTGACGGTAGTCAGTTCCCAGAACACAAATAAGGTGATCAGGTTATCGGATAATACCAGGCCGAGCATGGCGCCCATAAAACTGAGTAAGAATAAAAAAAAGCGCCCCAGTGCCGGATGCCCTTGCAGATATTGGCCGGCATAGCAGAGGATTAAGGCACCGATACCGGTGATCAGTAAGGCAAAGAGTAACGATAAGCCATCCAGCATAAAGCTGAGTTGAATACCTAACCCCGGAAACCAAGGCCAGCTTTGTAGTAGCGGCTGTCCCTGACTGATGGCACTGAGTTGGCTGGCAAAATAGATAAAGAGCGTAGCGGGTAACAACGCCAGCACCAGACCAGTGTGTTTACCAAGCAGTCGATACAGATGTGGTGCTATACAGGCGAGCAAAAAGATCGAGAGGACCACATATAACATAAGCTACTCCTGTTTAGATAGCCTGAAATTGCGGTTGATACGCATCCCGGCTGGATGCGGATTGCTGTTTAAGAGTAGTTCAAGCTACTAATTTTCAATTAAAAAAGCTGAGTAAGGCGCTTAAGGTAGCAGATTTAGGGAGGGGAATAAAGCAAAACCGGCCGCAAGCACTGGTTCAGAGTTCGTCAAAACCCGCTTCGATCAATGCTACAATGGCCTGTAATGCCGCTGCGGCATCCGGTCCTTCGGTGGTGACGGTCAAGGTTTTACCCTTACTACTGGCCAGCATCAGCAGTGCCAGCACGCTACCGGCATCGGCCGTTTTACCGTCATCCTGCATCAGTTCAACCGTAGCCGAAAATTTCTGGCATAGTTGCACCAGCTTAGTGGCAGCCCTGGCATGTAACCCCAGCTGATTGATGATGGTAACCTGTTGACTGAGTTTAGCGGCCATGATGACGTTTTAACTCCCGGTGCCGGATTTGTACATCGTCACGTTGGCTGCGATAGCTCTCAGCCAGACTTTCCGCGATAAAAACCGAACGGTGTTGGCCTCCGGTGCAGCCAATAGCAATGGTCAGGTAGCTGCGGCTATTACGCTCCAGATGTGGTAACCAGCTACTAATAAAGCTGTTGATCTGCCAGATATATTTGCCCACTATCGCTTCAGCAGCAAAGTAATCTTTTACCGGTTGATCCAAGCCAGTCAGAGGTTTTAACTCGGGCTCCCAATGTGGGTTGGGTAGAAAACGGGCATCAAACACAAAGTCCGCATCCTTGGGAATGCCATATTTAAAACCAAAGGACTCAAACAGGATCACCAGGCGGCCAGTTTTCTGGCCCAGGATCCGCTCACGCAGCACTTCTGCCAGTTGGTGTACGTTAAGGTCAGTGGTATCGATATAGAGATCGGCGCGGCTGGCGATCGGATCCAACAGTTGCTGTTCCCGCGAAATCGCTTCATCCAGAGACATCGCTTGATGAGATAGCGGGTGCAAACGCCGGGTTTCGCTAAAGCGTTTAATAAGGGTAGTGTGGTCTGCATCCAGATACAGGATGGTCAGTTCCAGCTTACGCGGCAGGTAAGACAGGATCTCCGCCAGCTCTTCTGGTTCATTCGGCAGGTTACGCACATCTATACTCACCGCCACCCGCTCATATTGGCCCATCACAGCATTAGCCAGGGTTGGTAATAAGTTGACTGGGATATTGTCAACACAGTAGTAGCCCAGATCTTCCATGACTCGCAGTGCCACCGATTTTCCCGAACCTGAGCGGCCACTGACTACCAGCAGTTTCATTTTTCACCCGTTTGTTGGCTATAGTCCATTAATAATTGATACAGCTCCTGATCGGAACTGGCATGCCGGATTTTCTTGGTCAATTCTTTTTGTGCTAACAGTTTAGCGATACCCGATAGCGTGGTTAAATGCGCCTGACATTGATCTTTAGGGATCAGAATGGCACAAAATATATCAACGCCCTGGTTATCAATAGCGTCAAAGGGGATCGGATCCTGGCTTACCACAAAGACCAGTATCGGTGAGGTCACGCAGTCAAGCTTACCGTGTGGAATAGCGATACCACCACCAATACCGGTTGAGCCCAGTTTTTCCCGCGTCATCAGGGCTTCCAGGATACTGTATTCAGACATCTCTGGTAGTTGCTGATGGGCTAGCTCGGCAATATATTCGAGGATCCGTTTTTTGCTGTTAAAAAGAACTGCACTCTTGGTGCAGTTCTTTTCCAGCATAGCGCTTAAATTAATCATGGTTAGTGTCGCGACAGCTTTTCTTTGTGTTTAATTACTTGCCGATCCAGTTTATCAATTAACTGGTCAATTGCAGCATACATATTTTCATCTTCTGATACTGCAAACACCTCGCCGCCATTTAAATGCACTTTGGCTTCAGCAATTTGCTTCAGTTTTTCTACGTTCAGAATAACATGCACATTATTAATGTTTTCGAAGTGACGCTCCAGCTTGGAAAATTTACTGTCTACATATTCTCTCAGAGAGTCGGTAATTTCTACGTGACGGCCAGTTAAGTTGATTTGCATAGACTCTTCCTTCTTGTTAAGACACTTACAGCAAGGTCTTTCGTTGATTGGATGGCGCAATAAACAGCGATTCACGATACTTGGCGATGGTGCGCCTTGCGACGTTGATCCCCTGTTCGGACAAAATTTCTGCCATCTTACTGTCACTCAGTGGCTTGGCCGGATTTTCCGCTGCCACCAATTTTTTAATAAAAGCACGGATTGCGGTAGATGAACATTCACCACCACTCTCTGTACTGACATGACTGGAGAAGAAGAATTTAAGTTCAAAAATTCCGCGCGGTGTATGCATATACTTTTGGGTAGTAACCCGGGAAATTGTCGACTCATGCATACTCACCATTTCTGCCACATCATTTAATACCATGGGTTTCATGGCTTCTTCGCCATGTTCAAAAAAGGCTTGTTGTTGTTGCACGATACAGTTGGCGACCTTTAGCAAGGTTTCGTTGCGGCTTTCCAGACTCTTTAAAAACCATTTTGCCTCCTGCAGATGTGAACGGATAAACTGGCTGTCGGCACTGCTTCTGACCGTTCTGGACAGCGCAGCATACTGCTGGTTGATTTTAACTTTCGGCATCGCATCCGGATTCAGCTCCACCTGCCAACGACCTTTCACCTTTGTTACCACCACATCCGGAATCACATATTGCTGTTCCTGCCTGATCACATCAGCGCCGGGGCGCGGGTTCAGGCTGTGGATCAAGCGCATCACTTCTTTTAACTCATCTTCCTTGAGTTTAGTCACCCGCATCAAAGAACGAAAGTCCCGGTTAGCTAAAAAGTCGGTATATTCGCTGATTATTTGTTTTGCGTCATTTAAATACGGGGTGGCGGGGTCAAACTGCCGTAATTGGATTAGCAAACACTCTTTCACCGAACGGGCCGCTACCCCGACGGGGTCAAACAATTGGATCCGCTTTAATACGGCTTCGACTTCATCGGCTTCCACATCCGGCAACTGTAGTGAGGCTAAGATATCCTCCACGTCAATGGTCAGCAAACCAGCTTCGTCAACGGCTTCAATAATGACTTCGGCAATGGCGCGGTCTGTCTCAGAGAAGGGGGTAAGGTCCATTTGCCAGCGTAGATAATCCTGCAGGGTTTCAGTGGTCTCACCCTGATAAACCAGATCTTCATCTGGCAGAGCGCCGTTACTGACCGGCGCGGCACTGACTAAATCGTCCCAGTTATTATCCAGCGGTAAGTCTTCCTGGATATTTTGTTCTGTCATGGCGTCACTGGTATCGCGCTCAGTAACATCATTAAATTCCGGATAATCGTCGTTACCGGACTGGTAATCGTCACTATCACTGCTTGGCCCGCTGCTGTCTTCACGGTTAATATTCGACAAGCTCAGGTCAGTTTCTGGTGCGCCTGGTTCGAAGTCGTCGTCAGGCTCAAGCAAGGGGTTGGCATCTAGCGCTTCCTGGATTTCCTGCTGCAGCTCAATGGTAGAAAGCTGAAGCAAACGGATTGCTTGCTGCAGCTGTGGCGTCATTGTTAGCTGTTGGCCAAGGCGAAGTTGTAAAGACGGCTTCATGTAAGTCTGATTCTCTCCTGAGTAAATCCCCTCCATCCTGGAAGTTGCTGCGGTCTGTGCCGCCTGATTGCGCCTTCCGTGTCAGCGGGTGGAGGACTTGACGCTGATTGCCCTACTATAGCCTGAATTGCTCGCCCAGGTATACATCGCGGACCTGTTGATTCGCTAACACCTCTTGTGGTGAGCCTGCAGCAATCAATTCACCATGACTGACAATATAGGCTATTTCACAGACATCGAGGGTTTCCCGCACATTGTGATCAGTAATTAGCACCCCGATACCGCGCTGGCATAAATGCTGAATAATTTTTTTGATATCAAGTACCGAAATGGGGTCTACACCAGCGAAGGGCTCATCCAGCAAAATAAAGGCCGGATCCGCGGCCAGGGCACGCGCTATTTCTACCCGGCGGCGTTCACCACCGGACAGTGCCATACCAAGGCTATTTTTAATGTGCCCGATATGAAATTCTTCCAACAGGTCATCGGCGATTTCTTCCCGCTGCTGGCGGTTAAGCTGTTTCCGAGTTTCCAGAATCGCCAGCAAGTTATCATAAACCGTTAATTTGCGGAAAATCGAGCTCTCCTGCGGTAAATAACCAATACCCGCCCGGGCACGCTGATGAATAGGAGCGAAGGTGATATCTTGCTCATTCAGGGTTATCTGGCCTTTATCAGACGGTACCAGGCCGACGATCATGTAAAAAGTGGTGGTTTTTCCGGCACCGTTAGGCCCTAACAAGCCAACGATCTGACCTGCTTTGACTTCCAGACTGACATCTTTTACCACTTGCCGGCCCTTATAGCTTTTGGCCAGATGTGAAACCACTAACTTCATTGATTTTCCTTGGTTTCTGGCGTGAAAATGGTGGTTACCCTACGGTTTTGTTCACTGCCGGCGGTCAACTGTTGTAACTCGATGTTATAACGAATGACATCACCACGCACCAGAGAGCCGCTTTGGGTAAGTTCGGCATCGGCGGTGAGCGTCAGGGTCCGGCTGGCAAGATCGTAACGGATCTCATTCGCCTGCGCCGTTACCGGCCGGTCGCCTTCAAGTAACTGGGAGTAGGTAGCCGGGCGGCCGGTAAAAATAAACACTTCATTTCCCTTACCGGCACTGGCATTGATCTCCAGCTTATCTGCTTTGATCAGTAAGGAGCCTTGGGTGACTTCTACATTGTTGACATAGACCGCGATATTATCGCGAATAGACGCCTCAGTGTTGTCAGCGTTAATAGCAATGGGCAGGGTATGGTCAGGTTTTGTTGCCGCCAGTGCCTGACAGGTAAATAAAGTGAAGGCGACTAATAATTTAATTTTCATTGGCGTATACCGTTTCCAGATGTTTTTGCAACACTAAATGTTGTGCCGTTAGGTCGGCCTGCAGGCCGATGCCCGATATATAAAAGCCTGGCCCGCTTAGACGCACCCGCTCATGGGTTTGTAGCGTTTTTTCTGGCAACAGCATTTGTAAGGAAGCGGTTTCGACCTGTTCGATAAACTCGCCAGGCAGCAAATTTCTGATCAGGACCTGCTGTTCCAGAATAATTTTATCTTCCGGAAACCAAATACCTTGCTGGCTGCTGATTTCCCAGGCGGCTTGGTGTGCATCGTTAAACAGGGTGTAGCGCGGTAATTCAAACTGTGTAAAACCCAGCTGTTCAAAATGTTCTAAGCGTCTGGCTTGCAAATGATCTGCAATATAGCCCTGTTGGTCATAGACACGCAAGGTCAGGTTTTCCGCAATATAATCGGGCAGGAACTCGCGATCGGCCTGACGATCGGTATCGCCGCCTTGCGGCGCAAACCACAAGTAGGCTGCAAGCAATACCAGGGCGGTGACACTTAGGACGAAAAACTTTCTCATGTGCTGCTACCATCAAATTGCATAAAGCGTTGCTGGGCAATCAGTAACAAGTCACACAGCTCCCGCACAGCGCCGTAGCCACCGGGTAAACTGGTGCAAAGGTGCGCCCGTTGCTGCAGATAAGGATGCGCATCTTTTACAGCAACAGCCAGACCACAGTGCTGCATTACCTGCCAATCAGCCAGATCATCACCTATATAGGCAACCTGATGTGGCTGAAGTTGCAAAACTGCCAGAATTTCCGCAAAGGCGGCCATTTTGTTTTCTTGACCTTGATAGATATATTGTACAGTCAGCGCCTTCATGCGCTGCTCTACAATAGCAGAACGACGACCGGTGATGACTGCGACTTCAATGCCAGCCTGGCGCAGTGCTTTGATGCCATAGCCATCACGGGTATGAAACGCTTTTAACTCTTCGCCAGCGTTGCCAAGATAGATCCGACCATCCGAGAATACGCCGTCTACATCGCATATTAATAAGCGGATTTGACGGGCCAGGTTTGCTTGCTGGTCACTGAGTGGTTGATAAAGTTGCTGATACAGCTCCATCTATAGCACCCCAGCCTTTAATAAATCGTGCATATTTAGGGCGCCTACCGGCTGACGTTGGTCGTCTAGCACAATCAAGCCGTTAATCTTTTTCTGCTGCATAATATTAAGTGCTTCCGCCGCCAACATATCGGCTTTGGCAGTAATGCAGTTTGCTGTCATCACCTGTTCTATCGCCACGGCATGAATATCCAGACGCTGATCCAGAATGCGCCGTAAATCGCCATCAGTAAAAATCCCGGCCAGACTGCCATCGGCATTGACGATAGTGGTCATGCCCAGGCCTTTCTTTGATATTTCCAGCAACGCATCTTTAATCGTAGCTTGCCGGGTAACGATAGGGACTTGCTCGCCCTGATGCATAATATCTGACAGACGCAGCAACAGCTTGCGACCAAGACTTCCACCAGGATGTGACAGCGCGAAATCATCAGCAGAAAAGCCTCTGGCATCCAGCACCGCAACGGCAATCGCATCACCCATAGCAAGGGTCGCTGTAGTGCTGGCGGTTGGTGCCAACCCCAGTGGACAGGCTTCTTGTGCGACGGCAACACAAATATGCACATCGGCGAGCTGTGCCAGGGTAGAGTCAGGTTTACCAGTCATCGCAATCAGCGGGATCCCCAAACGTTTAATCACTGGCACTATGGTCAAGACTTCCGCTGTTTCGCCGGAGTTGGAGATGGCAATCATAATATCGCCAGCTGACAGCATGCCCAGATCACCATGGCTGGCTTCTCCGGGGTGGACAAAAAACGCAGGCGTACCGGTCGAGGCCAGCGTCGCTGCGATCTTATTGGCAATATGACCAGATTTGCCAATACCACTGACAATGACCTTACCGCTGGCGTCCAGAATAAGCTGGCAGGCACGTTCAAAGTGTTGATCAAGGTATTGTTCCAGTTGCTGTACTGCCTGGGCTTCAATGCGCAGAACCTGCAACGCCTGGTCACGAAAAGTCTGAGAGGCCATAGTTCCTGTCTTAAGCAAGTTGCGTAAATAATAAATACTGATAACCAATAAAACCGCTAAGCAGCAAGCCGCCTTCCAGCCGGTTAATCCGTTGCTGGCGTCCAAGCCGCAGTGACATCAGTAGCATGAGCAGGGTAGCAGCAATCATCACATAGCTGTCGCGGGTACCTGCGTTAATATCCAGGCTGCCCGGCCCAATTACTGCGCCCAAGCCCAACACCGCTAAAATATTAAAGATATTGGAGCCGATAATATTACCCAGCGCTAAGTCATCTTCACCTTTTAGAATACCAATCACACTGGCGGCAAGCTCTGGCAAGCTGGTGCCGATGGCAATAATGGTTAAGCCAATCACCAGATCACTTAAGCCAGCATAGCGGGCAATAGTGACTGCTCCCTGAATCAATAGCTGCGAGCTGGCCAGCAGCAAAACTAAACCAGCGACGACCCAAAAGACGGCCTTAACGGTAGAGGTCGGCTCCGGCAGCTCTGCTTCAATTTCAGCAATTAAAGGGTCGTCTGGTGTGGCATGTTTACCCCAATACACCAGCGTGGCGATAAAACCAACAAAACAAACCAGTAATATCAAGCCTTCAGCCCGCGTTAAGTTATGGTCTGATATCAAGTAAAAGCCCAGAAAGGTAAATAGCAGCAACATCGGAAATTCGCGCTTCAGGGTCAGTGATGCGACAGCGATCGGCTTTAACAAGGCCGCTACGCCAATCACCAGTAAGATGTTCGTAATGTTAGAGCCCAGGGCATTACCGACCGAGGTATCTAACCTGCCTTGAGCGGCTGCGGTGGCGGAAACCAGCATTTCCGGGGCGGATGAGCCCATGGCAACGATGGTTAACCCGATAATCATTGGTGAAATACCGTTATTACGGGCAATTGAAGATGCACCATAGACAAAGCGGTCGGCGCTCCAGATCAACAAGACCAGGCCGACGATAACAAAGATGATGGCTAACGACAAAGGTGATATCATAGTGTCCGGTATAAAGCTCAAACAAGGAAAAGGTATTTTCCCGCTTCTTGTCAGCAAATGCAAAAAAACCTCGGCTTTAGTGCGGTCAGGTGTGGCTTTTCGAATTTGCGCATACTTTGTTACGAATTTTTGTAACCACTCCGCAAGTGATTCCGTTTACAATAATACAACCTCAGCGTCTGGCAATGATTGCAAACATACAATGATGTATGTAAACATGCCGGCCCGGCACTTAAGTTAGCCGTAGCAGGTATCGCGGTTAATTCATGGAGAACGATGTTGTCTGAGATACTAATAGATATTCAAGGGCTGAGCTTTTCGCGCGGTGAACGCCCAATCTACCGGGCTATGAATATGCAGGTCCAGCGCGGTAAGGTTACAGCCATTATGGGCCCTAGTGGTATTGGCAAAACCACGCTTTTGAAGTTGATTGGCGGCCAATTAAAGCCTGACAGTGGTAAAATTCTGTTTGAAGGCCGGGATATCCCGCGCCTGTCACGCAGCGAGCTGTATCAGGCCCGGAAAAAAATGAGCATGCTGTTTCAAAGCGGTGCCTTGTTTACCGAAATGACCGTCTTTGACAATGTGGCCTTTCCATTACGCGAGCATACTAAGCTGCCAGAGTCACTGATCCGCCGCATTGTGCTGATGAAGCTGGAAGCGGTCGGTTTGCGTGGCGCCCGTGACTTGATGCCTGCTGAATTGTCAGGCGGTATGGCCCGGCGTGCGGCGCTGGCTAGGGCCATCGCCCTCGATCCTGAACTTATTATGTACGACGAGCCCTTTGCTGGCCAGGATCCGATTTCGATGGGCGTAATTGTTCGTTTGATCCGTGAGCTGAATAATGCACTGGGTCTGACCTCGGTCGTGGTATCGCACGATGTGACTGAGGTGATGAGTATTGCTGATTACGTCTATGTCGTGGCGGATAAAACGGTGATTGGTGAGGGCACTCCGGAACAATTGCGTAATGACCCTTCGCCGCTGGTGCAACAGTTCCTGCGTGGCGAAGCAGATGGTCCGGTACCTTTCCACTTTAAAGCCGCAGCCTATCAGGATGAATTAATGGAGCTGACAAGGTGATCACTGACAGATTACAACGAATAGGTCATAACACCATCAGCACGATAGCCGGCTTTGGCCGGGCTGGGTTGATGCTGTTTGGTGCCTTATTGGGTAAGCCGGATTTTCGCAAGGGCTTTCCGTTATTAGTAAAGCAACTCTATGTGATAGGCGTGCTTTCACTGCTGATTATTCTGGTATCTGGTCTCTTTATCGGGATGGTACTGGCGCTGCAGGGTTACAACGTACTAGTGAAGTTTGGTGCGGAGGGTATGTTGGGGCCTTTGGTCTCACTCAGTTTACTGCGAGAACTAGGCCCTGTAGTGACAGCTTTATTGTTTGCCGGTCGGGCGGGTAGTGCTTTAACGGCCGAGATCGGCCTGATGAAAGCGACGGAACAGCTTTCCAGTATGGAAATGATGGCTGTCGACCCTTTACGCCGTATTATCGCCCCAAGGTTCTGGGCCGGTGTGATCTGTATGCCGTTGTTAGCATTAATTTTTAATGCGGTTGGTATCTTAGGTGGCCACCTGGTTGGTGTGGAATGGTTGGGTGTCGATGCCGGTAGCTACTGGTCAGCGATGCAGGCTAACGTCGATCTGTATCAGGATGTGATGAATGGTGTGATCAAAAGCGTGGTTTTTGCGCTGGTGGTGATTTGGATTGCCCTGCACAAAGGTTATGATGCCGTGCCAACCTCAGAGGGAATTAGCCGGGCAACCACGGAAACCGTTGTAACTGCTTCACTGGCCGTTTTGGGCTTTGATTTTGTATTAACTGCTGTAATGTTTGGTGGATAAAAGATGACCACACGTAAATTGGAAATACTGGTAGGTGGCTTTATTGTGCTGGCATTTGCCGCCTTTTTAATGTTGGCTTTGCGGGTAGCGGATACCGGCTTTGGCGGCAATTCACAAACCTATACCTTGCACGCCAAGTTCGACAATATCGGTGGCTTGAAAGTACGCTCACCAGTCAAAGTGGGTGGCGTCATAGTAGGTCGGGTTAGTTCAATTGAGCTGGACCGCGTCACTTACACGCCGGTGGTTAGTCTGGCAATTAATACTGAATACAGTAACTTTCCGGAAACCAGTTCTGTTGCCATCCTGACCTCTGGTTTGTTAGGTGAACAGTATATTGGCTTACTACCGGGCTTTGTCGACGATACAGTCGAAATGCTGGCTGATGGCGATATGATAGAAGACACCCGTTCTGCCATCGTGCTGGAAGAGTTAATTGGTCAGTTTTTATTTAACCGGGGGAACTAATGAACGCCTTACTGAAAAATCTTACTGGCCTGCTTGCGATTACCACGCTGTGGTTAGCGCCGGCGCAGGCAACGGAAACCTTTAGCGATCCAAATAAATTGATCGAAGTGGTTGCCGATAAAACCTTTAGCCGGATCAAGGCAGACCAGCCACTGATCCAGCAGGATCTAGAGCATCTGCGCACTATCGTCATTGAAGAGCTGCTGCCGTATGTCGATAGCCGCTATGCCGCTGCCACTATTGTCGGCCGCAGCGTAGATATCCGCGCCAATGCTGAAGCTTTTAATGAGTTTGTCAGTGCTTTTGAGCAGTATATGATTGGCTCTTATGCCGGTGCTCTAACCTACTATAAAGAGCAGAAGGTGATGATCGAGCCATCACGTACTACTGGTAATAACCTAATCACTACTGTGCGTACCCGGGTCATTGATCCGGGCAAGCCGGATATCGTGATTGATTTTAAACTACGCCGGCCACGTAATGCCGAAACCTGGCTGGTAATTGATATGATTGCCGAAGGTATCTCGTTACTGGATAGTAAACGTGCTGAGCTGAGTAATTTAATCCGTCAGCAAGGTTTGGAACGGGTGACCGTTATGTTGCGTGAAAAAGCGAAAGAGCCGGTGAAGATCCCGGAAGCTGAACCAGCTGGTACGGCGGAGTAACCTGTGGCACTAACCATTACTCAGCAGGGGCAGGTTCTCGTTTTTTGCGGTGAGCTGGATCGGGAAACCCTGCTCGACTATCTGCCTTTTACGCTGTTAAAAAACTTATCGGGGCAGGTTGTTTTTGATTTCTCCGCCCTAACCAATGTAGACTCAGCCGGGTTAGCCTGGCTGATCGAACAGCTGGCGCTGGCACAGCAGCGGGATCTGCAGTTGCAGATCCGCCAGGCTCCGGCACAACTCCTGTCGTTGGCACGAGTTAGCGCCGTTGCCGATCTATTGCCGATAGTCGATTAAGGTGCTCAGATGGAGTTACAACAGATTGAACAGCTGCTGCGAACCGAGCTGCAGCTGAGTGAAGTGTATGTCAAAGCAGAAGGTTCGCATTATGCGGTAACCGCCGTCGGTAGCTGTTTTGATGGGTTAAGTCGGGTGAAGCAACAGCAAATGGTTTATGCACCGTTAATGCAAGCCATCGCTGATGGCAGTATTCACGCGCTCAGTATTAAAGCCTTTACGCCAGAGCAATGGCGTAGAGAAAAGTTACTCAATCCTCCGTTCTGAGATTTTCTATGCAACAGTTTCTTGTTACCGCCAATGGCCCTCTGCAGGGAGAGGTCGTGATCTCCGGCGCTAAAAATGCCGCCCTGCCAATTTTATTCGCAAGTTTGTTGGCGGAGCAGCCAACGACTATCAGCAATGTACCACGCTTAAAAGATATCGAAACCACCCTGAAGCTGTTGCAACTTTTCGGTGCCAAGGTCTCGCATCAGAACGACGTGGTTAGCGTTGACGCCAGTGCGATCAACAATCAGTTTGCCCCCTACGAACTGGTAAAAACCATGCGTGCCTCTATTCTGGCACTGGGCCCGTTACTGACGCGGTTTGGCCAGGCAGAAGTGTCCTTACCTGGTGGCTGCGCTATCGGCGCCCGGCCGGTAAACTTGCATATCGATGGTCTGCGCAAGATGGGAGCAGAGATTACCGTTGAGAACGGCTATATCAAAGCTCGTGCCAGTCGGTTAAAAGCGGCACATATTGTAATGGATATGGTCAGCGTAACCGGTACTGAGAACCTGATGATGGCCGCAGTACTGGCAGATGGCAAAACCATTATTGAAAATGCAGCCCGCGAGCCAGAAGTCGTTGATTTGGCTGTCTATCTTAACAGTCATGGCGCAAAAATCAGTGGTGCCGGTACCGATACGCTGGTGATCGAAGGTGTGCCTGCTCTGCATGGTGGTCAGCATAAGGTACTGCCGGATCGCATTGAAACCGGCACCTTCCTGGTTGCTGCTGCCGTTACCAAAGGTGATATTATTTGCCGTAATGCCGCACCAGCCGATCTGGAAGTGGTATTGGAGAAACTGCGTGAAGCCGGCGCCGAGGTTACTACAGGTGAAGACTGGATCCGCCTGAATATGACAGGACGCAAGCTGAATTCAGTTGATGTGAAAACGGTACCGCATCCTGGCTTTCCAACTGATATGCAGGCGCAATTTACTGTGCTGAACGTGGTTGCTGAAGGCGTGGGCATGGTCACGGAAACGATCTTTGAAAACCGCTTTATGCACGTACCTGAATTACAGCGCATGGGCGCCCGTATTCGTCTGGAGGGCAATACCGCTGTTTGTCAGCACAGCCCTTCGCTGACCGCGGCTCAGGTGATGGCAACCGATCTGCGTGCTTCGGCCAGTCTGGTCATTGCTGGTTTGGTGGCGCAGGGTACCACTGTTGTCGATCGGATCTATCATATTGATCGCGGCTACGAGCGCATCGAAGACAAGCTACAGCGGCTGGGCGCGCATATCGAGCGGATTAACGCCTGATAGCGAGCTGTTTAGCCAACGAAAATACCCGGTTTTAACCGGGTATTTTTTTGCGGACTCTTTGGTTATCACTGGCCTTGGCCGCTTAGTGGCAGCGCTGTATCAGCGTGCGCAAAGCAGTTTAACGGCGGCGTTGTTCCCGCACTGTGGTTGCAATTGTCAGGCGCTGACCGCCACGATCGATAGTGATAGGTAGCTCAGTATCCGGTTTAGTTTCAGCAATAAAGTTCATCGCCTGGCGCATATCACTGAATTGTTGGCCTGCTATTTCCAGAATAATATCGCCGCTTTGCAATCCCGCTACGGCGGCGGGTCCGCCCGCCACGACCTCTGTAAGCATCAGGCCGTACAACGGTTGTCCGGTTGAAAACAGACGATCACCGGCAGAGTTCACCACTGCCTCGCCAGACACGCCAAGGTAGCTGCGGGTAACCCGGCCATATTTGATCAGTTTTTCCATAATATTGCGCGCCAACTGGTAAGGCACGGCAAAAAAGATGCCCTGAATGTCCTGATTTTGTACCTGAAAGGCTGCCGCATTAATGCCAACCAGCACACCATTACTGTTCACCAGGGCGCCCCCTGAGTTCCCTTTGTTGATGGCAGCGTCCATCCGCATAAAATCCGGATAACCGCGTGAGCTCAAACCAGTATTGCCATTAGCGCTGATAATGCCCTGAGTGATAGTCTGGCCTAAATTGAGCGGGTTGCCAATGGCCAGCACCAGATCGCCAACCTGGGGCTCAATCGCCGGATCTTGGGGGATCACCGGCAGATTATCTGCCTGCACGTACAGCACGGCTAAATCGGAGATTTCATCCTGACCAATTAACACGGCTTCCAGCCAGCGGCCATCCTGTAGCGCTACTTCAATATGGTCGGCGCCATAAACAACATGATAGTTGGTCAGAATGTAGCCTTCAGCCGACATAATGACGCCTGAGCCCAGTTCTTGCCGCTCAATAGTGCGTGGGCGCAGCGAACGGGGATCGACAATCCGGCTACGGGTGTAGACATTGACGACGGCCGGCGCCGCCCTTCTTACAGCACGACTATAGGATACCGGCGCTGCGCTTTGTTCTTCGGCGTGAGACTGGAAACTGGGCAAGCTGATACCGGCCAGGTTCGGGAAAAACCAAACCAGGATAAATGCCAGGGCCAAGCCATAGGCAATGCTTCGCAGGATAAACAGCAGGCTGGTGCGCACAGTTTCATTTCTGAACGAGAATTAATAGCGCTAGCATAGCATTAAAAGCGGGCAGACAGTAGCGCTAAGCGACTGTTGCCCGCGAAGATTTTTAGCGGATCAGGATATAGAGCAGGCTTTCTCCGCGCTGGATATTCAGCGCCGCCACACCGCCGTCACGTTGTTCCAGTAAACGGCGTAGCTCATTCATATTGCTGACGCGTTGCCGGTTAACGCCAATAATCAGGTCGCCCTGGCGTAAACCCACCTGCGCAGCGGCAGAATTGGCTTCAATTGCGGTAATTTCAATGCCGCGCTCGGTATTACTGAGTGTGGCCCCTCTTAGCATCGGGTGCAGCTC
The DNA here is from genome assembly GCA_036759505.1 of Alishewanella sp. Taxonomy (GTDB): domain Bacteria; phylum Pseudomonadota; class Gammaproteobacteria; order Enterobacterales; family Alteromonadaceae; genus Alishewanella. The sequence goes on from DAIOUM010000045.1 coordinate 15,886, forward strand.
AGTCGCTTCAACCGTCGTGCTGGCCGCTTCTTGCAGCGTGACTTTGATATTACGCTCACGGCCATCCCGCAATACGCCGAGCGTCACTTCCCGACCGGCACCCAGGGTAGCAATTTTGGCGCGCAACTCATCAAAACTCTGAATGCGGTTACCGTTAATGCTGACGATCACATCGCCGGATTGTAGCCCCGCCTTGGCTGCTGCACTGTCGGGCAAGACTTCACCGACAAAAGCGCCACGGTTGACATTCAGATTTAACGCTTTGGTCAATTCAGCTGTGACATTGGAGCCGCGCACCCCGAGGCTGCCACGGCGCACTTCACCAAATTCCAGGATCTGATCAACCAGATTTTTCATCATGTTGCTGGGAATGGCGAAACCAATACCAATATTGCCGCCGTTGGGGCCAAGGATAGCAGTATTAATACCGATCAGCTCACCACGCAGGTTCACCAGAGCGCCGCCCGAGTTACCGCTGTTAATGGCGGCATCGGTCTGAATAAAGTCTTCAAAGGCATCACCGCGGTTCAGGCCACTGCGGCTAAGTGAACTGATGATACCGGAGGTTACGGTTTGCTCCAGTCCAAAGGGGTTACCGATGGCGATGGCAAAGTCACCAACCCGCAATTGATCAGAGTCGGCCAGCGGCAGTTGCACCAGATCTTTGGCTTCAATCTGTAACAGTGCGATATCGCTTTCCGGATCGGCACCGAGTTTTTTCGCGGTAAAGGTGCGGCCGTCTTTCAGTCGTACCTGAATTTCGCTGGCGTCCTGTACCACATGGTTATTGGTAACAATATAGCCTTTAGCGGCATCGATAATTACGCCGGAACCCAGGCCACGGAAAGGGCGCTCTTCACGCAGCTCACCCGGGCCACGCGGCCCGAAGAAATGGCGGAATGCATCGGGTACCCGCTGCCGGACTTCGCGACTACCGGCCACTGAAATATAAACCACCGCCGGCGTTGCTTGTTCCAGCATCGGCGCCAGGGTCGGCATTTCCTGCTGATTGGCGCGGTTTAAAAAGGGTAGGGCAGCATGAGCCGGCGTTACCGCAGTGAGGGTGAATGCTGCAAAAACTGCAGCGCTAAGCAAAGACAGTTTTTTATTCATCGTCTGATAGACTCCTCAAGAAAAGGTGAGACTAAGAGGCGTTTTAGATAAAAAAGTTCTGAATTAATCGCCGAAATTTATTGCGGTAAAGGACGAACTTAGTCGTCCTTACGCGGTTTTTCCTTAATCAGCCCGCTGGCCTCACCGGAGTAGTCGCGTGGTTGCTGTTCTGTCACCGAGTGCTGACGGCGACGTTCATCCAGCTGATGTAACGACTGTTTGATCTGGCGGTGGGTGTCGGCCGAGAAGAAATTAATTTCATCCCGCGGATTAACCGGTTGCTCGACCAGTTGCATCTTGGATTGCTGCACATGGCGGGCAATCTTGGCGTAGTTATCCTGCAGCTGACTCATTAACTGGTGTGTGGTGTCCAGATGTTCAGACACATCCTGGCGATATTGCGCCAACTGTTTCTTACTTTCATCCAGTTCCTGCTGTAACTTGCTTTGCCCGAATTGGCGGATACTGATTAAACGGGTGGTTACGCCACCTACGATGATGCCAACAACTAACCAGACCAGAGACGTCGTTAAGTCCATGCTAACTCCTTAATTACAAAAATATGGCGTAGTCTACCCTAACTTCTTATACAAGGTGGTAAGGCATGTTAAGATTATGAACCTTAATTAGAGGTTAACCAGCAGACTTTCAAGTAAAACTTATGACGCCACTGGAAAAATACCAGCAAGATCTGAAACGTGCTGATTTTCATTATGATGCTGCGCAGGAGTTTGCGGTTAAGCAACTGCAGCGCCTGTTCGATGATTATATCAACCGCCCGCCTTACAAACCCAGTTTATGGCAGCGCTTGAGTGGTAAGGTGCAGCTACCGCAGCCGTTGCTGGGCTTATATTTCTGGGGCGGTGTCGGGCGTGGTAAAACCTATCTGGTGGATACCTTTTACGAATGCCTGCCAGGCGAGCGCAAGCTGCGCGTGCACTTCCACCGTTTTATGCACCGGGTGCATGAAGAACTAAAACAGCTGAAAGGCGTCAGTGATCCGCTGGAAAAAGTAGCCGATCGCTTTAAGGCGCAAACCGATATTATCTGTTTCGATGAGTTTTTTGTCTCTGATATTACCGATGCGATGATCCTGGGCACGCTAATGCAGGCACTGTTCGCCCGCGGTATCACGCTGGTGGCAACCTCAAATATTGAACCCGATGGCCTGTATCGTAATGGTCTGCAGCGGGCGCGTTTTTTGCCGGCAATTGAACTGATAAAACGCTACACCAAGGTGGTTAATGTCGATAGCGGTATTGATTACCGGTTGCGTACTCTGGAGCAAGCTGAGATTTATCACTATCCACTTGACCCGCAAGCCGATACCAATCTGGAACAGTACTTTCTGGCCTTGTCAGTTGAGCCGCGGCAAAGCGCGGTCAGTATCGAAGTGGCGAACCGTAAATTGCAGACCCGGGCCGAGGCCGATGGTATTGTCTGGTTTAGTTTCTATGAGCTGTGTGAAACCGCCCGTAGCCAGTATGACTATATGGAACTAAGCAAGTTGTACCATACCGTGCTGTTATCCGGCGTGCAGCCTATGGGGCAGCACAATGACGATGTGGCGCGCCGCTTTATTGCGCTGGTAGACGAGTTTTACGAGCGGCACGTTAAATTAATTATCTCAGCCGCGGTACCACTGGAACAGCTATATCAGGGCGGTTTACTCAGTTTTGAATTTAAACGCTGTATCAGCCGGTTACAGGAAATGCAGTCGCATGATTATCTGGCCAGCGAACATTTACCCTAAGCTAAAAAATTTCGCGTCAGACTGCTGATCTTTATTGCTGTTTAATATATAATCCGCGCCCGGCCAACGTTACAGCCTTATACTGCCGTTAGCCCGGCAGTTTTTGCATTCGAAGGGGTGCGATAACGACACTGTGCATCAGCCCTGCACTTTGTCAGGTGTAACTTTAGTTATTTTGGAATGAGTTTAATGAAAACTTTTACTGCAAAACCAGAAAGCGTAACTCGCGACTGGTACGTTGTTGATGCAAACGGTAAGACATTAGGTCGTATCGCTACTGAGATCGCTGCGCGTCTGCGTGGTAAGCATAAGCCGGAATTCACCCCGCACGTTGACACTGGTGACTACATCATCGTGGTAAACGCTGACAAAGTGGTTGTTACCGGTAACAAAGCTCAGGCGAAAATGTATTACTCGCACACTGGTTTCCCAGGCGGTATCAAAGAAATCAACTTCGAGAAGTTGATTGCTAAGAAGCCGGAAATGGTTCTGGAATCAGCTATCAAAGGCATGTTGCCTAAAGGCCCACTGGGTCGCGCTATGTTCCGTAAGTTAAAAGTTTACGCCGGCGCAGAGCATCAGCACGCTGCTCAGCAACCGCAAGTTTTAGATATTTAATCGGAGCATAACATGGCACAGAATCAATACTACGGAACTGGTCGTCGTAAAAGCTCAACGGCGCGTGTTTTCTTAAAAGCTGGTTCAGGTAACATCGTTGTTAACCAACGTGGCCTGAAAGAGTACTTCGGCCGTGAAACTGCCTGCATGGTAGTAAAGCAGCCGTTAGAACTGGTTGATATGGTAGAAAAGTTTGACCTGTACATCACTGTTAAAGGCGGTGGTATCTCTGGTCAGGCCGGCGCTATCCGTCACGGTATCACCCGTGCGCTGATGGAATTTGACGAGTCACTGCGTCCAGCCCTGCGTAAAGCTGGCTTCGTTACCCGTGACGCCCGTCAGGTTGAGCGTAAGAAAGTGGGTCTGCGTAAAGCACGTAAACGTCCACAGTACTCAAAGCGTTAAT
>DAIOUM010000046.1:0-19392 GCA_036759505.1 Alishewanella sp.
ATTTTGAATCCGCTGCGTCTACCGATTTCGCCACCCAGGCAGAGAGGAGTTGTTTGAGGTAAACGCCTGCATTATACGATGCCGCTTAGCAGGCGCAAGTGCTTTCTCGCCCCTTTTTCCGGCTGCCGGCGTCAACTGCTGAAAATAACAGCAACTCAGTTGGCGCTTTGCCATGCGGTTAACTGCTGCAGAATAAAAGCAATCGCCTCTGGTGATTGATAGGAGTCGTGTTTAGACGGTACTATCAGTTCAGCTTGTGCCTGCGGTAAGTGCGCGCTGTGGTAGCTGACCACACCGTCATTCAGGCCGGGGCATACTAATGGAGTTTGGCAGCGCTTGGGTCTGTTATTGCCAATTACCGAATACACCGGCACCTGCGGCGGTAACTTACTCAGCTCCTGCAGCAGTGGGTGGCTGGGCGACAACACCCGTACGCTATCCGGTCCCTGTGCCGACATATAAGGCCGCATTTCGTCAGTCAGATAATGCATGCGCTCGTCTTGCCACAACCTGGAAAACACCTGATACATACTGCCGGGTAAGCGGATTAACGAGCTGGCAAGCCGGCCGGCCAGGCCACGCGCCTGATCACTGCCCTGATGCGGTGTATCAAGAAAAACGACAGCACTGACATAAGGCTTTGGAGTTAAGAAAAAGATCTCCCGCAGGGGTTCCAGGGTTTGCGGTTCCAGCCGTAACTGTTCTGGTGGCACTTTAAAGGTACGATCCCACAAGGCGTTACCACTATCTACCACCATAGTCCGGCTGATAATGCCGCCCATGCTATGCCCAATCAGCCACATTTGCGCCAGCGCCGGTGAAGTGGCAGCCGAATTACTGGCTGCTAAGCGGTGCAACTCTGCCCGCAGCTGCTCCAGCTCACGGCGTAGCCGCATCGCGTTGAAAAAGGGGGGCGGACCTGTTGGGTAAAAGGCATGCCAGATTTGATAACGTTTGGCCAACTGCGGATCGGCATAGATGGCCCAGCTTAAACGCCGCCAGATCAGCGGGCTGGAATATAAACCATGGATCATCAGGATCGGGATTTTATCGGTAACCAGCGGCTCTATCACGTAGATCCCAAGCTTACTTTCAACCTCAGCCGCACGCAGCAAACCGGTCAGTTCAAAGCGGTCAACTTGCGCCGCCTCGGCCAGCAATAAATAAGGTGTTGCCAAATCATAGTGCACCGGATAACGCTGCTCGCCAAGCTGCAACTCCTCGGCCTGAGTCATCACCCGCGCCTGCAACCGTAGCACAGGTTGCACCGGGTTTCGAAAATCAAAGCCTGCCGGTAACACTGTCACGGCGCGAAAGATCCCTTCCGGTGGATACCAGCGATCCCGTCCCTGCCCCGTGTTCGGTCGCTGCCCAACCAGGCTGATGCCAAGCGCCTGCACCGCGGGAGCCTGCATTAAAGGATCTTTGGCTTGCACATCGGCAGCCAGCGTAAAGTGGGTCAGCGGTAAGTCATCGTCTGACAAAACTTCTAACTGTAATGCCAGATAGGCAGGGTGTTGCGCAGCGGGTTGTAACGCCGCTCTGACCAATGGTAATAAGGCGGCATTATACAGCGCTATGGCCGCTTGCCGTTCGCTGTTGCTTAACGGTTGCGCCAGCCAGCGCTCAGCACAGGCCAATTGCAACAGATAGAGTTGACTACTTGGCGACTGGGTGCGCAGTGCCTGACAATAGCCAGCGATACTGGCAGCATCTTGCTGTTGTAAACTAATAAAGCGGTAAGCCAGTAAACTGGTTACCGGATCCAATGCCGGTGCCGCGGTTTGCTCAAGCTTGATAAAACGAGTGTTGCTGCAGCCAGCCAGGTGCAGCAAGATTACCAACACAGCCAAATACCGCATGCTTTTCGTTGCTCAGCATAAGTTCATCCGCTAATCATGGCAGAAAAGTATCAGGCAGGGAAAGCCGGGCCGGCACAGCTGCCCGGAAAAGCTCAATGCACCTTCAGCGAAACAGCCATTTCGCCAACAGCGGCACTAATCTTGGCATGACAACATAAATCACCAGAGCGACAATAATGGCCGCAGAAAAGACGTGCCGCACGCCAAACCATTGTAAAAACGGCAGTAGCGCAAACAGCGGTTGTAACAGCAAGGGGACCAGCATTGTTAGCACGGCAATCACCGCTGTGGTCAGTATCCATTGTTTCCAGCGCACCGGATGCGGCGACTGCGGGTTGATCGGTTCAAACCAATAATCAATACCAGACAGAATTTGCACATTCTCCGGCACCGCCAGGCAAGGCTTGACCTGTTCAATTAAGGTGGCCCGCTCGGCAGAGCTTAACCAGCGCTCGGCATCCTGCTGGCTGGAAAAACGCACCGAAATACAATAACGCTGCTGACCGGCAGCCGGCTTTAGCACCACGACTCCCTGATGACCAGGAAAGCCTGCCGCAACCTGGATAATATGAGCAAGCCATTGCTCATACCGCTGCTGCTGGTCAATCCTGACCTGATGGTCAATGCCGACCGAGACGCCGGCCTTGCTGCTATGCTCAGTAGTCATGTTCTGGCTATCCCGGGGCCTGCCAGCGCAGGCCCGTTGCAGATTACTTATTGGCGGTCAGGGTCATGTAGCTGTTGATCAAATTGCGGTAATCCGGAATATGATTAGAGAACAACTGTCCCAAGCCCTCGATATCATTGCGCCAGTCACGGTGCAGTTCACAGGCGACACCAAACCAGGTCATCAGCTGAGCGCCAGCGGCCTCCATCCGTCGCCAAGCCGAGTCGCGGGTCAGTTCGTTAAAGGTCCCGGAAGCATCTGTTACCACAAAGACATCAAAGCCTTCGGCCAGGGCAGACAGGGTCGGGAACGCCACACAGACTTCGGTGACGACCCCGGCGATAATCAGTTGCTTCTTACCGGTAGCTTTAATCGCCTGCACAAAGTCTTCATTATCCCAGGCATTGATCTGGCCGGGTCTGGCGATAAAAGGCGCTTTAGGAAAGATTTCTTTTAACTCTGGCACTAAGGGCCCATTTGGTCCCTGTTCGAAGCTGGTGGTTAAAATGGTGGGTAATGCAAAATACTTGGCCAGATCGGCGAGAGCCAGTACATTATTTTTAAAGCGATCAGGATCAATATCTCTTACCAGTGACAGTAATCCGGTTTGGTGGTCGACTAAAAGGACAGCCGCGTCCGCTTTATTTAATCTTACATAGGGCTTGTTCATCGTCAGGTCTCCTGTTTCATCCGAACAAAAAGGCTGTTTGGCACAGCCGGTACTACCCGGTAAGCTTATAGCAAGCTAAGAATAGCAGTAGTCCATCAGAATGCGACACAGCGTTCCATTCTGAGAACGAAGGAAGGGATAAATGCAGGATTTAAACGATCTTTATTATTTTGCCAAAGTGGTCGAGCACGGCGGTTTTGCTGCCGCCGGGCGCGCTTTGGGGGTAGCGAAATCTAAATTAAGCCGGCGTTTGGCCCTGCTCGAAGAGCGACTGGGGGTTCGCTTGTTACAGCGCTCAACCCGGCAGCTGACGTTGACCGACACCGGTAAACGCTATTATCAGCATTGTCAGGCTGTGCTGGTTGAAGCCGATGCCGCCCAGCAAACCATAGATGCGCTGAAAGCCGAGCCGGCAGGGGTAATTAGGTTAAGCTGCCCGGTGGGTTTGCTGCATTTTCATATCAGCCGGATGCTGGCTGACTTTATGACGCTATACCCGAAAGTCCAGATCCAGCTGGAAGCGACCAACCGTCGGGTCGATGTGATTGCCGAAGGCTTTGATTTAGCGCTGCGGGTCAGACCGCTGCCGCTGGAAGACAGCTCACTGGTCCTGAAAATTCTGTCCGACCGCGGCCAGTGTCTGGTTGCCGCCCCATCACTTTTGGCAAGCTTTGGCGAGCCGGATACGCCGCAGGCACTGTTAAGTTTACCGGCGCTAAGCCGCGCCCGGCCGGAGGAGCCGCATAGCTGGCAACTGCAACACCGTGATGGCCAGCAACTGCTGCTGCATTTTCAACCGCGCTTTGTCACCACTGATATGCTGGCGCTGAAAACGGCAGCCCTGGCCGGGGCGGGTATCGTCCAGCTACCGCAACTGATGCTATTAGCGGAATTGGCAAGTGGACAACTGGTACGTTTACTACCGGACTGGGAACCCAAACGCGAGGTGATCCATCTGGTATACCCGTCAAGACGCTGTTTGTTGCCTGCGGTGCGGGCATTGATCGATTATCTGGCGGCACAGTACCAGCTGATTAACGAAGACTAGATAGCCGGCAAACTAAAGCGTACCAGCAAACCACCGGCGCTGTTCTGCAACTGCAAGTCGCCACCATGGGCCTGAATAATGTCGCGGCATAGCGTCAGGCCGATCCCCGAGCCACCGGTTTTGGTCGTATAAAAGGGCGTGAGTGCTTGTTGTAGCTGAGCTTCAGCCATACCACCGCCCTGATCCCGCAGTTCAAAGAGCAACCGCTCTGCAGTTTCATGCAACGTCAGGCTAATCTGCTCCGGTGGTGAGCCGCTTTCATGGGCATTTTTTAGCAAATTTACCAATAACTGACTCAGCTGCGCCTGATCGGCCTGCCAGGGCCGCCGCGGTAACTCCCCTATTAACTCAAACTCATACTGATCCTGCAGCTCATTAATCAGTTTGACAAAATTAATGGTCGCCAGCGTCGGTGGCGGTAACTTGGCAAACTGAATATAGGCTTGCAAAAACTGATTCAAACTCTGACAGCGTTCGCTGATGGTATTAAAAATATCGGATAACTCAGACTGTTGCTGCCGCTCTGCCACAACCTTACCGGAAAATGCCAGCGACGATAGCGGCGCCAGCGTATTATTCAGTTCATGACTGATCACCCGCAGCAAGCTTTTCCAGGCGTTCAGCTCCTCACGGGCGATCTCACGGCTCAGCGGCTTCAATAAATACAGCCGGTGTTGCTGGTTATGCAGCTGAAACTGGCTTACCGCCAGATGCCAGACACTCTCCCGCTGGCCACTTAATCTCAGCAAACCACTGTGCCTGGCCGCAACGGCGGCCAGTAGCTCCGGAAAGCAGGCCAGTAATGACGGTAAAGCCAGGCCGCTGATCTCCTTGCCGCCATGTAACAGTTGCCGCGCCGCCGGATTGGCTAACAATATCCGCTCACGATCATCGGTCAGGATCAGCGGCCCCGGATTGCTCTGCACCAGCGTATCGAGCAAGAGCTCGCGCTGATACAGGCTATTACGTTGTAACCGCAGCTGTTCACTCATTTGCTGCAGTTGCGCCGCCAGCGGTTTTAATAAGCGTAATTGCTGCGGATTGGCACCGGTATTAAAGCTGCCATCCTGCAAATTCTGGGCATGTAAATTCAGCGCCGTCAGCTCTCGCATCAGCGGCTGCAATTGCCAGCGCACCAGTAACATCAACAGCGGCAACAGTAACCACAGTGCAACTAACAAGGTCTGGGCTAACGCCGGGTTTAACCACTGCCACTGTGCTGCCAGGCCCAGCAGCACAGTTAGCCCCAGCACACCGAGCAGCAAGGCCAGATTCAGCCGCACTACCGGCTGTTGCAAAGCCTGCTGCCAGCGCTGTCGCCGACTCATGGTAATTTAATCCCGTAAAATTCCAGCCGCCGGTAAAAGGCCTGCCGGCTTAATCCCAGCTGTTTGGCAGCGCGTGATACTATACCGCCGGCCTGCTCCAGTGCCGCCAGCAAGCTGGCCTGGTCGATATCGTCCAGCGCTTTACGGCCCGACACTTCAGCCGCAATACCAAGATCAGCGGCAGTAATTTGCTCGTTCCTGGCCAACAGCGCCGCCCGTTGACAGACATTCTGCAGCTCACGCACATTGCCTGGCCAATCGTAATGTAACAGCGCCTGTTCGGCGTCGGTGCTCAGCGTCTTATTGCCCGCTAAAAAGTGACGCGCCAGTGGCAATATATCGTCTGGCCGCGCCTTTAATGGCGGCAATCTGAGCTCCACCACATTTAAACGGTAATACAGATCCTGACGAAAGCTGCCGCGGCTAATCGCTTGTTGCAAATCGCTATTGGTTGCACTGATCACCCGCACATCAACCCGGCGCGTCTGGCTGGAGCCGAGCCGCTCAAATTCACCGCTTTGCAGCACCCGCAATAGTTTAATCTGGCCAGCCAACGGCAAGTTGCCAATTTCATCTAAAAACAAGGTGCCGCCATCGGCCGCTTCAAAGCGCCCGACCCGGGTTTTGCTTAGGCCACTGTAAGCCCCGGCTTCCGCTCCAAACAGCTCAGCCTCCATCAGCTCCGCCGGCAGCGCGCCCATATTGACCTTCAGAAACGGCTGCTTACTGCGGCTGGAATTGGCATGCAGCACGCTGGCGATACCCTCTTTGCCGGCACCATTCGGGCCGGTGATCAGTACCGCCGCTTGTGACGGCGCCAGTTGCAGCGTCATTTGCAGCAACTGTTGCATCTGGCGGCTGGCAAACACCAAACCACAGAGCTCTTTACCGGCAAACAGGCTTTGCTGTTGTTGCTGCGCCAGTTGCTGTTGCTGCTGCAGCTGCGCCAGCCTGACCGCATTGGCAACAGTCAGCAACAGACGCTGGTCATCCCAGGGCTTGGCGATATAGTCCACCGCACCGGCTTTCACCAGTTCAACTACCATACTGAGCTGGGTCCAGGAGGTCATCAGAATAATAGGTAGCGCCGGAAACTGCTGGCGGATCTGATAAAATAGCGCCCGTCCCTGTTCGCCATCACTGACGCCGGCGGCAAAATTCATATCCTGCAGCAGTAAATCCGGCTTAGCACTGGCCAATAGCGTCAGTGCTTCAGCCGGTGTTGCCGCCAGCAAGACCTGATAGCCGTGCAGGCTAAACAGCGTTTGCAGCGCTCCCCCTATGGCCGGATTATCATCAAGTACCAGTATTTTTATCATTTATTATAAGGTCTTAGTTGCCGTAGCCGGAGATACCCGAGTTGCTAAGTGGGCAGGATACCATGTTGCCAAACTGACACAAAGTAACAGTAACACCAGGCTGGCCGGTAGCAAAAACCATGGTAGCGCCGGCATACTCAACACCTTAGCCAACTGCTGCTGCAACAGCAGCGCCAGCAGCATACCGGCAGCGGCGCCGGTTAGCGTGGTCAGCCAGCTCTCCGTTAACACCTCCAGCATAATCCGCGGCCGGCTGGCACCCAGTGCCCGCTTAATGCCAATTTCTTTTTGCTGCTGTACTCCATGAAACAGCGCGTGACTATAAGCTGAAATCATGGCTACCAGTAACATCAGTGCACTTAGTACCGCCAGCAGTGTCGCCAGCCCGCTTTCACTACGAAATAGCGTTTGGTGTAATTCCCGGAAACTCTGAATAGTGCTGATATCAGTTTCCAGTTCTACCCCTCTTAGCACCTGAGGTAGCTGCTGGCGCACCTTATCCAGTTGACCAGGAGCCGTTTTTACCAGTAACTGATAACCATAATCGGCGCCCGGCAAACTGTAGTAACTATAGCTGGCATAATACTGATCATCAGCATACCGCTGCATAAACACATCCGCGACCACCCCGACCACAGTGCCGCGACTCACGGCTTGCCCAACCGGACTTTGCTCACCGAACAAGCGTTTCGCCAGCTTGTCACTGATCACCAGAGCATCGGTACCCTGATCGGTTTCTTCCAGCCACCGCCCCTGCAGCAATTGTAAGTCCAGCACTTCTTTTACCGCGATGCCGTTAATTTGCACCGGCACCATACCAACATCTGTGGTTTCCTGTTGGTCTGGTACAAAAATATTGCCATTCATGCCACCAAATACCAACGGACTCTGATTACTCCAGCTAGCTGCCTGCACGCCAGGTATAGCCCTTATTGCCGTCAATTGCCGCTCAATCAGTTCATCCAGCGCAGGTTGCTTGCGCAGCTCTGGCAGAGTGGGCTTTAACCTCACCTGTAACACTTGGTCCAGTTGTAATCCAGTGGCCTGATTCGCCAGCTGCCTTGCCTGCCAGGCTAATACTGCACTGTTCGTTAGCAGCGCCAGCGTTAACGCCAGCTGGATCAGTAATAGTACGGTTACGACCTTACGGCGCAGTAAAGACTTTAACAATAATGAGAAGCTCATCGTCAGATCCTCAGGCTTTCAGTTGCTGATTCAGCGGGCTATAGGAAGCGCGCCAGGCTGGATACAAGGTCACCAGATAGCTCGATAGCAGGGCAACAGCCAGCATCGCTAACAGCAGTGGTGGCTGCCAGTTGGTCAATGCCGAGGTTGCCGGCAATAAGCTGTTAGTCAGTAGCAGCATCAGTAAGGCAAACAATAAGGCCAGCGTAAAGGCCAGCAGGCCATTTACCAGTACGTCAGTCAGCAGTTGGCCTTGCAGCTGTAACCGGCTGGCACCCAGGGCGCGGCGCAGACTAAATTCAAACTGGCTCGCCAGATAACGGTTTAATGAAAGGTGGCTGGCATTGAATAAACACACCAGCAAGAATAGCAAAGACACCAACGCAAAGGCGTCGAGCTGGCGGTTGCGGGCATTAAAGGCATCGGCGATGTCCAGAATATTGTGCAGTTTATTGGCACTGGGCCGCGGATGACGACCGGCCTCTTTTTCACTAGCCACTAAATTATCCATAAATTGCTGGTATGCCTGTACCTGCTCCGGCGTGTCTAACTGCACCCAGAACTGTGCCTGATAAAACTCGCCTTCGCGTGCCAGACTGGAAAAATTACTGTTGTAATCCAGATCATCGCGGATCTGCGTGGTGGTATTGGATTTAAGCGCCAGATCGTAGGCGGTTTCCCACGGCAGATAGATCTCTTCAACCTGGTTGCTGGCCAGGCCATTATTAACATCGTAAAGCCGGGGTAACATCTGCCAGTTATCCAGCACGCCAACGATCGTATACAGTTCGCCGTCCAGTAACAGGCGTTCACCAACGACAGCAGTGCGGCCAAAAAACTTGATTGCGGCGTTAGCGTGCAACACCAGCTCCATCCGGGCGCTGTTGTCGGCCCAGGTTTGGCCGTGCAAAAAAGGCACGTTAAAAAGTGTAAAGAAATCACGTTGGGTTACCCGGATGCTGACCGGCGTTGGGCCATTGCTGGTTTCCGGTAGACGGGCGTAACCGGCACTTTGGAACATCCCGGCCTGAGCACTGGGAATACCCGAGCTGCTGAGTTTTTCCACCAGCCGATAATTATGGATCCGTAGCGGCTCGGTACAGCTGTCGCAGGCCTGCTGTACCGCGTTGATCCGCGGGAAAAACAAGGTCTGACTTTTCTCTGGCAAAGGATCGCGGTTCATCCAGTAATATAGCGTCGCGTTACTGAAAAACACCCCCAGGCCAATACTTAAAATCATCAGCGTCAACGCATAAGGCAGTGGCGCCCGTTTGATATTGTGCAGCGACAGCCGCAAATAGTAGCTAAAGTTTTGCATTAGGCCCCCTTACTGATTGACAGCCAGCGGCTGATAAACCGTGGCTTCGCTGAGCATGCCATCAACAATTTGCACATGCCGGCCAGCGCGACGTGCCTGCTCAGGATCATGGGTCACCATTAAAATGGTACAACCTTCACGGTTAAGCTGCTCCAGTAGCTCCATCACCTGCCGTGCCATTAACGAATCCAGGTTACCGGTAGGTTCGTCCGCCAATAAAATGCGGGGTGAACCGGCAAGAGCCCGGGCAATTGCGACGCGCTGCTGTTGCCCTCCCGATAACTGCCCCGGTAAATAGCTGCGCCGCCCAGCCAGCCCTACCCGCTCCAGCGCCTGCTCTACGCGCTGTTTACGCTCGGCACTGCTAAAGCCACGATAGCGCAGTGGCAGCTCAATATTGTCGTAGATGCTGAAATCTTTGATTAAATTAAAACTCTGAAAAATAAAGCCGATTTTTTCATTACGCAGTGCCGACAAAGCGCGGTCCGTTAGACCTTGCACCGCCTGACCATCGAGCAGGTATTCACCGCTATCAAAGCTTTCCAGGGTGCCCAGAATGTTCAATAATGTGGATTTACCTGAGCCGGACGGGCCGGTCAGGGCGACAAATTCACCTTCGCTGACGTTTAAATGAATATCGCGCAGCGCCTGGGTTTCAATCAGCTCAGTACGAAAGGCTTTATTTAAGTTTTTGATGCTTATCATGATGTTGTCCTTGCTTAATTTAAGTTGACGCGTGCCTGATCTTTAAATTCGCTCAGGTTAGAAATCACCCATTGCTCGCCCTCACTGGCGCCACTGAGGATCTCTACCCACTGTACCGATAAGGTACCCAGCTCAACCGGTTTTTTTACCGCCTGTCCCTGCACCAGCTGATAGGCGACCTTGCCACCACCAGAGGCAACAAAGTCACCGCGGGGAATTTTCAGCACATTTTGCTTCTCTTCCAGAATCACCCGCGCGGTCAGACGCTGGCTCTGGCGCAAACTCTGGGCGTCGTTATCGGCAAAACGCACCCGGGCACTGACCTGATTGTTGCGCACCTCAGGTGCCACATAACTGATTTGACCGCGTAACTGCTGATTACCGGCGGTGATCTCCACCGCCATCCCCGGCAGCAGGTCACGGGCGTAACTTTCCGGCACCTGCAGTTCAGCCTCATAGCGCGACAGATCAATCACCGTCAGCAGCATCTGGCCAGCCAGCACATGGCTTTGCTGCTCGACCAACCAGTTACCCAACTGGCCGGTGACCGGCGCGGTAATATCCAGTGCCTGCAGTTTGCGCGACAGCTCGGCCACCACCAGACTCTGGCGCTGAATGTCCTGCTGCCGTGATTTTTGTTCAAACGCCAGCTTGTCCCTGGCCAAGGCGACCTTGCGCTCAGCATGGGCAAACTCCAGCTCAGCCTGGGTCAATCTGTCCTGCGCCACGTCAAAATCCAGCTTACGGATCACGCCAAGGTCGATCGACTGCTGCGCCCGCTGCAGCTCACGCCGCGCCGCCAGCAAATTAACCTGTGCTGTATTTAAGATTTGCTCCATATCCAGCTGTTGCTCACGCGCCTGCAACGCCGCGCGTTCGGCATCGGATTGCAAGGCACTGAGTACTGCCTGCTGCTGCTGATATTCACTTAATAATGCCGGGCTGGTAATGCGCGCCAGCAGCTCACCGGCTTGTACCGATTCGCCCGGCTGTTTCAGGAAGGCGATTTGCCCGGCTTCCTGGCTATATAATGTCGGCGCATTGGCGGCAACGATACGCCCTTGGGCGGCGATATCCCGCACCAGATCACCGCGCTCAACAGTGGCAATTTGCACCTGCTGCCGCGGGATCACCAAGGTCGCGTGCTTGCCGCTCTGCTGCCATAACCAGGCAACGACCAACAGCAGCGAGACGGCTGGTAGCGTCCATAACAGATACTTTTGCCGTGATGGCTTGGGGGCAAGTACCCGGTCCTGGGTGGCGGTGCTTTGAATGGCTACTGGCTGCATCTGTGAGATCCGTTTTACGATAATAATGAAAACCTGCAGTAGCTATAGCAGCTTTAATGCCAGAATTTATCACACTGTTTTTATTGTGTTTTTTATATTTCTCAAGGAGAAAAAAGTGTCCGCGGACAGTCCGGGTGTCCGCCAATAACAACGCGGACAAGGTGGCGAACACAAGCCGGCTACTGGGCGCTGCCCAGACCTCATGCTAGACTAGCGCTATTCGTGACAGGAGTAGTTATGTATCAGGATGCCCCCCGCGCCGGCTTTGCCCGGCGTTTGGCCGCAATAATTTATGATGTGTTAATTCTCACGGCGCTGATTATGCTGGCCGCTGGTCTGGCGATGTTGCTGGTGCAACTGCTGGTATGGAGTGGCGCTATTCAGTTACTGCCTGAGCAGGATATTGCTGCCTATGTTACCAGCAGCTGGCGCAAGTGGCTGTACTTCGCTTATCTGGTGGCGGTGATCCTGGGGTTTTATGTCTATTTCTGGTGCAAAGCCGGTCAGACTCTGGGCATGCGCGCCTGGCGTTTACTGCTGGTCAGTCAAGCGGGTAAACCGCTGACGGCGCCGCAGGCGCTGGCAAGAGCACTGCTGGCGCTTGGCGGCATTGGCAATATCTGGCTCTGGTTACGCTGGGGCAAGGGGCTGGCGCTGCAGGATCAACTGACCAACAGTCAGATGATTATCCTGAGTAAAGAACAAAGCAAGGTACTGAATTTACATAAAACAGCCCGCTAAAGCGGGCTGGTTAAAACATCAACACGCCCTAGATTTTCCGCCGCATAAAATACAGCGAAATGCCAATAAACAGTATGCTGGGCAAAGCCGCTCCCGCCAGCGGGGGTAATTGATACACCAGCGCCAGTGGTCCGAATACTTCGTTACTCATATAAAAGCCAAAGCCGGTCAAAATCCCCAACAGCACACGAGCCGCCATGGTTACGCTGCGCAGCGGGCCAAAGATAAAGGACAACGCCAGTAGCAACATGGCCGCCAGGGTAACCGGCTGCAGAATTTTCCGCCAATAGGCTAATTGATAACGGCTGGCTTCCTGACCATTTTGCTGCAGGTAATCGACATATTCGCGTAGCCCCCGCAGTGACAACATTTCCGGTTTAATACTCACCACACTGAGCTTGTCCGGTGTCAGCGTAGAGCGCCAGCGCTGGGTTGGTAGCAGCTGTTGCTCAATCCGCTCGTCACTAAAGGTCAGTTCAGTAACCTGCTGCAAGCGCCAGGCATCATCAAGATATTGCGCCGTTTCGGCACGTACCACCCGGGCCAGCGCCAGATCCGGTTGAAACTGATAGATAATCACCTCTTTCAGATTCCCCAGATCGTCGACTTCTTTAATATTAACAAAGCTGTCGCCGTCCTTAGCCCAGACTCCTTGCCGCGCCGCAAATACATTACCGTCTGAGATGGCTTTAATTCTGAGCTCACGCGCAGCGCGGTCTGTCACCGGTGCTCCCCACTCAGCTACCGCCATCATTACCAGTACCATCAGCACAGCCGACTTCATCACCGAATTAATAATATTCAGCCGCGATAAGCCCGCAGCCTGCATCACCACCAGCTCGCTGCTGCTGGCCAGGATCCCCAGGCCAATCAGGCCGCCGATTAACGCCGCCATTGGGAAGAACATCACCACATCGCCCGGCACGCTGTACAGCGTAAACAGCGCAGCATGCACCATATCGTAATAACCGCGGCCGATAGAACGCATCTGGTCAATAAAACGGAACATCGCCGATAACGCCAGCAAGACGCTTAACGTTAGCGCTGAGGTGGTAAGAATGGTTTTACCGATATAAAGGTCGAGGATTCTGATCATCTTAGCGCCCCGCTACCCAGGCCCGGATCTTCTGCGCCCCTTCCCGGTTACGCAGGATCAATACCGTCCCCAGCGTCAAACCGGCCGCATGCAGCCACCACATGCCCAGTTGAGGTGGGATCTTGCCATCCTCCAGCGCCGAGCGGGCGATAATCAGCAAGGCATAGTAGCCCAGGTACAGCAGCAGCGCCGGCAATAACCGGCCAAATTTGCCCTGGCGCGGGTTCACCCGGCTCAGTGGCACGGCAATCAGGGTTAAAATTGGGATTGATAGCGGGATCGCAATCCGCCAATGCCATTCGGCAATCGCCTCACTACCGCTTTCTTTTAACAGCGCCGGCGTACTTAAACTGGATAGCTTGCGTCGCCGCTGCTCGACTTCCTGTTCGCGGATCTGGATTTGATAGCGGTCAAATTCGATCACTTCATAAGCCGGCGATTGGCCGTCACCAGCATAACGGCGCCCCTGCTCCAGCGTCATTAGCTGCGCTCCGGTTTCCGGATCTTCATATACGGCACCGCCTGAGGCATAAACAACAGCCTGTTGGCTGCCGCCATCTTTTTCGACGGTCTGGGCGACAAACACCTTGGCCAGCTGGTTACCGGAACGGCTGACTTCCTGTACAAAAATGACCGCTTTTTCGTTTGAGGTATGCTGGAACCGGCCGGGTACCAGCGAAAATAAACCGGCGTCCGATTCGGCGCGCTCCAGTAGCTGATATTCGCGCTCGGTTGCCCAAGGGCTGAAATACAGGGTAACACTGGCGGCCAGCAGCGCCATCATTACCGATAAAAGCAGCGTCAGGCGGGTCACATACCATTCGCTGACGCCGGTAGCATGTAGCACCGTCATCTCGCTGTCAGCGTAGATACGACCGTACGCCACCAGGATACCAAGGAAGGCGCTGAGCGGCAGAATAATCACCGCCAGCTGCGGTAACTTTAACGCCACTATACTCAGTACCAGTTGGCCGGGGATCTCGCCTTCAGAGGCGTCAGCCAGGATTTTTACAAAACGTTGACTGATAATAATGGTGGTCAGAATAACAAAGACAGCTAACTGAGCGCGAAAGACTTCACCAATCAGATAACGAAAAATAATCAAAAATGCCCCCTAAAAACCTGTCTTTTCTCTGGAAAGCTGGTGATTTTTCAGTAAACTTGGTATTTATACACTTTATTATCGGGCAAAGCGGCATTAAAACCGAGCTTTTTCAGTAAAACCCGGTAAAATTTCAGCACCATACCTTGTGGCTGCCGCGTCTGCTGTATGCGATCAGCGCCCATAGTAGCACAGTCTCTTAGAATCAGGAGTAAACATGGAGTTCAGCGTCAAAAGCGGAAGTCCGGAAAAACAACGCAGTGCCTGCATTGTGGTCGGTGTGTATGAGCCACGCCGCCTGTCCGCCGTAGCCGAGCAACTGGATAAAATCAGTGAAGGCTATATCAGTAACTTATTACGCCGCGGCGACCTGGAAGGCAAACCAGGCCAGATGCTGTTACTGCACCATGTGCCCAATGTATTAAGTGAGCGTGTATTGTTGGTCGGCTGCGGCAAAGAGCGCGAATTAGACGAGCGCCAGTACCGTCAGATCATCGCCAAAACCATTAGCACCCTGAACGAAACCGGCTCGATGGAAGCGGTATGCTTTTTATCCGAGCTGCATGTTAAAGGCCGTGATACCTACTGGAAAGTGCGTCATGCGGTGGAAACCACTCAGGATTGCCTCTACGTCTTTGATAAGCTGAAGAGCAAAAAGGACGAAACCCGCCGCCCGCTGCGTAAAATTGTGTTTAATGTGCCGACCCGCCGCGATCTGACCATTGGCGAGCGCGCAGTGGAACATGGTTTAGCTATCGCCGCCGGTATTAAACAGTGTAAAGATGTTGGGAATATGCCGCCGAATATCTGTACCCCGGCCTATCTGGCCGAACAGGCGTCAGCACTGAGCAAGTTATCGGACAAGGTCAGCGTTGAAGTATTGGGCGTAGCCGAAATGTCAGCTCTGGGCATGAACTCCTACCTGGCGGTTGGCCGCGGTTCAGTGAATGAACCGAAAATGTCAGTGATTAAATATCAGGGCGCGGCCGATAACAGCGCGCCGGTGGTACTGGTTGGTAAGGGTCTGACCTTCGACTCCGGCGGTATCAGCCTGAAACCGGGCGATGGCATGGATGAGATGAAGTTTGATATGTGTGGTGCCGCCTCAGTGCTGGGTACCATGCAGGCAGTGATTAACCTGCAGTTACCGGTAAATATCGTCGCGGTGCTGGCAGCAGCAGAAAATATGCCAGATGCCAACGCTTACCGGCCAGGTGATATCCTGACCACCATGTCAGGCCAAACCGTCGAAGTGCTGAATACCGATGCCGAAGGCCGGCTGGTACTGTGCGATGCGCTGACCTATGTCGAACGCTTTGACCCTGAGCTGGTGATTGATGTGGCGACCCTGACCGGTGCCTGCGTGATTGCACTGGGTAAACATGCCTCTGGCCTGCTGAGTAACCATAACCCATTGGCGCATGAGCTGTTGAACGCTTCAGAGCAAAGCGGTGATCGCGCCTGGCGCCTGCCGCTGTGGGATGAGTATCAGGATCAGCTGGAGAGCCCGTTTGCTGACTTTAGCAACCTGGGTGGCCGCGCTGCCGGTACCATTACTGCCGCTTGCTTTCTGTCACGCTTTACCCGCAAGTATCACTGGGCACACCTGGATATAGCCGGTACCGCCTGGCGCAGTGGGGGTAAAGACAAAGGTTCAACCGGCCGGCCGGTCGCATTGCTGACCCAGTTCCTGATCAATCGTACTGGTCAGCAGCAGGATCACTGATGCTGGTTACCTTCTATGTGCTGGCTGAGCAAAGTGCTGTAGCCAGTACCGGTTCCCAAGCTAATGAGCTGACGCCTGCGCCAGCTCATTTTGCTTTAGCCTGCCAGCTTTGTGCCCAGCTGTACCGCGCCAAACAACGGGTTTTCGTATATACTGCCGACCAGCAAAGTGCCGAGCTGCTGGACGAACTGTTATGGCAATTTGAACCCGACAGCTTTGTGCCACACAACCTGGCCGGCGAAGGCCCGCAACGCGGCGCGCCGGTAGAAATTGGCTGGCAGGCGCCAAAAACCAGCCGCCAGGTGTTAATTAACCTGGCCGACCAGGTGCCGGATTTTGCCCGGCGCTTTAACCAGATCATTGAATTTGTGCCCGCCGAGCCAACGCTAAAAGCGCAGGCGCGGGAACGCTATAAGCAGTATCGACAGGCGGGCATTCTGCCGGAAACGATTACTGCCGACTGAATTTACAGGTATCACTCAGATGGAAAAAACCTTTAACCCCAGTGAAATAGAACAGGCGATGTATCAGGCCTGGGAAAGCAAGGGCTATTTTAAACCGAACGGCGATAACCGGCCGGGTAATAACTACTGCATTATGATCCCACCGCCAAATGTTACCGGTAGCCTGCATATGGGGCATGCGTTCCAGCAAACCATTATGGATGCGCTCACCCGCTACCAGCGGATGCAGGGTAAAAATGCGCTGTGGCAAGTCGGTACCGACCATGCCGGTATCGCCACCCAGATGGTAGTAGAGCGTAAACTGGCGCAGGAAGGTCTGCCCGGCCGCGCCGAGCTTGGCCGCGACAAATTTATTGAAAAGGTGTGGCAATGGAAGGCTGAATCCGGCGGTACCATTACCTCGCAAATGCGCCGCCTGGGGAACTCGGTCGATTGGGACCGTGAACGCTTTACCATGGATGCCGGCCTGTCGAATGCCGTGCAGGAAGTCTTTGTCCGGCTGTATGAAGATGATTTGATTTACCGCGGCAAACGCCTGGTAAACTGGGATCCGAAACTGCATACCGCGATTTCGGATCTGGAAGTCGAGAACAAAGAGCAAAAGGGCCAGTTCTGGCACCTGCGTTATCCGCTGGCCGATGGCATAAAGACCGCCGATGGTAAAGACTATCTGGTGGTGGCGACCACCCGCCCGGAAACCATGCTCGGTGACAGCGCCGTTGCGGTAAACCCGGATGACGAGCGCTATAAAGATCTGATTGGCAAAACCATCCTATTACCGCTGGCCAACCGCCGCATACCGATTATCGCTGATGAACACGCCGACATGAGCAAAGGCAGCGGTTGCGTCAAAATCACGCCGGCGCATGACTTTAACGACTACGAAGTCGGTAAGCGTCATCAACTGCCACTGATTAATGTGATGACCCCGGATGCCACTATCCGTCAGAGCGCAGACTGCTACCATATTAACGGCCAGCCAAATACTGAACTGCAGATTGCCATCCCGGCTGAATATCAAGGCCTGGACCGCTACGAAGCCCGCAAAGCCATCGTTGCCGCCTTTGCTGCCGCCGGCTTGCTGGAAAAAATTGAAGAGGTCAACAACACCCTGCCTTATGGTGATCGCAGCGGCGTGGTGATTGAGCCGATGCTGACTGATCAGTGGTATGTGCGGGTTGCGCCACTGGCGAAAACGGCGACCGAAGCGGTAGAAAACGGCGATATTCAGTTTGTGCCGAAGCAATATGAGAATATGTACTACAGCTGGATGCGTGATATTCAGGATTGGTGTATCTCGCGTCAGCTATGGTGGGGCCATCGGATTCCAGCCTGGTATGATGCCGATGGCAAGGTTTATGTTGGTCGTAGCGAAGCTGAGGTGCGCAGTAAATATCAGCTGGCAGCTAGCGTCAGCCTGAGTCAGGACAACGACGTGCTGGACACCTGGTTTAGTTCGGCGCTGTGGACGTTCTCGACGCTGGGTTGGCCAGAGCAAACCGAAGACTTAAAGAACTTCCATCCTACCGATGTGTTAGTGACCGGCTTCGACATTATTTTCTTCTGGGTTGCCCGGATGATCATGATGACCATGCACTTTATTAAAGATGCCGATGGTAAGCCGCAAGTGCCCTTTAAGACCGTTTATGTCACCGGCCTGATCCGGGATGAAAACGGCGATAAGATGTCAAAATCCAAGGGTAATGTGATTGACCCGCTGGATATGATTGACGGCATTACGCTGGACGCACTGCTGGAAAAACGCACTGCCAATATGATGCAGCCGCAGCTGGCAAAGAAAATTGCCGACCGTACCAGCAAGCAGTTCCCGGAGGGTATTCCGGCCAGCGGCACCGATGCGGTGCGTTTTACGCTGGCAGCGCTTGCGTCTACCGGGCGTGATATCAACTGGGATATGAAGCGCTTAGAAGGCTACCGTAACTTCTGCAATAAACTGTGGAATGCCAGCCGCTATGTGTTGATGAATACCGAAGGTCAGGACTGCGGCTTTAACAGCAACGATAAGGTGCTGTCACTGGCCGATAAATGGATCCTGGCACAATACCAGCAAACGGTAAAACAAGTACGGCATTACTTCGACAGCTATCGCTTTGACCTGGCCGCCACCGCACTGTATGAGTTTACCTGGAACCAGTTCTGTGACTGGTACCTGGAGCTGACCAAGCCGGTGTTGTTCAAAGGCTCTGAAGCAGAGCAGCGCGGCACCCGCCATACGCTGATCACCGTGCTGGAAAGCTTGTTACGCCTGATGCATCCGATTATGCCTTATATCACGGAAAGTATCTGGCAAGCCGTTAAGCCACTGGCCGGTACTAACAGCGACAGCATTATGCTGGCCGCCTATCCGGTTTATCAGGCCGAGCTGGTGGATGAGACGGCGCAGGCTGATCTGGAGTGGTTAAAAGCCGTGATCACCGCTATCCGTAACGTGCGTGGTGAAATGAATATTGCGCCATCTAAGCCATTAACGGTATTGCTGCGTAATCTGAATGCAGAAGAGCTGCGCCGACTGGAGCAAAACCGTAACTTCCTGCTGGTAATGGCGAAACTGGACAGCCTGGAGGTATTGGCGGCCGATGCTAAGGCGCCAGCCAGCGCCACTCAGCTGATTGGCAGCATGGACCTGCTGATCCCAATGGCCGGTTTAATTGATAAAGAAGCAGAACTTGGCCGTATTGCTAAGCAACTGGAAAAAACCCAGCAAGAGTTATCCCGGGTTGCCGGTAAGCTGAGTAACGAGGGTTTTGTTGCCAAGGCACCGGAAGCGGTGCTGGAGAAAGAGCGCGCCAAACTGGCTGAACTGGAGCAGGCTGTAAACAAACTGCAAGCGCAGCAGGCCGAAATCGCCGCC
>DAIOUM010000047.1:0-8882 GCA_036759505.1 Alishewanella sp.
TCTCCAGCAGCCTGTGTTCAACGGCGGCAGCCAGAATACTGTAATGGCTCATCGCAGGCCTGTGTTATCTGAAACCAGGTCGCTATTATAGGCAGAAAAAAACCGGCAGTCAGGCTGCCGGTTTGCTTTATGACACTAAGCTTTCGAATTAGAAATTAACGACTAATTCGCCTGAACATACCTGAGTACCTGCTAAACACAGCTTATAGGTACTGGTTGGCGCCGTAGAGGTAAAGCGGTCGCGGTAACGGTCACCGACAACGGTGTCAATTAGAGTACCATCACGATACACATCTACAGCCGCACCAATATCGTTCATCCGTAAATCAACAATAGTTGAGCCTGTTCTGGCGCGGGTAGCACGCAGCAAACTCAGGTTAAAGTTGATGTCAGCAACAGAAACCTGTTGTGAGCTGGTACTGGTTAAACCGGTATCATCTGTTACGGTCAGTGATACAGTGTAGTCACCAGCCGCAGCGAAGGTATGGCTTGGGTTTTGCTGTGATGAGGTTGTGCCATCACCAAAACTCCAATCCCAGGCTACGATACTGCTATCTTCATCTGTTGATAAGTCAGTAAAGCTGGCAGTTAAACCGGAGATGCTGTAGCTAAACGCAGCTACCGGTGCAATCGGATCTACCGGACCATCGTTTAATGCCGACAGGTTCAGACGCCAGCTGTTCAGAGTACCGGTATCCAGACTTGCATTATCCGATACGAAAAGCACCCAATCGCCACTCATTTGTTCGCCGTTAAAGCTGCTGATTGGATAGTTACCGATCAGATCCCGCGCGCTACCCCCGGTACGGTTATGCAGAACATGCTGGGTGCCCGTTGGCGAGGTTAAGCGAACAAGCAGATCACCACGCCAGGTGTGGGTAATATTCAGGTCCACAGATGCGCTGAAAATGGTGCCATCATCCGGTACTGAAATAACACTGGTAATACCTGCCGCGTTGTTATCAGGAATAGCAACAGGTGTATCGTTGATATAGCTGTAATCCTGTAAAAATGCCGGCGTAATATTTAAGCTGGCATTAACAGTACGCTGCAGTTCGCCTGATGAGTCTGTTGCGGTAATCGCCAGATTATAATCACCCCAGGCCGTGGCGGTGTCGGTATTAACTGTGAGCACTACTACATCACCAGGCATAGCACTGTTTGCAGACAGCGTCGCGCCTGACAGAGCAGGAGATGCGTCCAGCGACAGGTTAACGACTTGCATCCAGTCGGCTACGCTGTTGATATCCAGCGTAAAGGTCGCAGTGTCGCCAGCGACAATATTCTGGTTACGTGGCGTAAGTGCCAGGCGGAAGCCCGGAGCCGGATCTGCTTCCTCAAGCGCTCTGGCTAAGTTTAAACGCTTACCAGAGACGGTCTTACCCTGAAGAGCTGGCAGGCTGTCACCTGTCTCCATTAGAATGGCTTTCATTTCTAACGGTGTAATATCCGGGTTGACTGACCACAGCAAGGCTGCTGCACCGGCAACGTGCGGTGATGCCATGGAGGTACCTGAGTATGCCGCATAGCCGTTATTCGGAATGGTGGACAAGATTGCTGAACCCGGCGCGCCTAAGTCTACACTGGTTAAACCATAGTTTGATGCGCCACTGGTAAAGACTGACAGGTTGTCGTTACGATCAGTTGAGGCAACTGATACGATAACATCCAGGTCGTATGCGGCAGGGTACATGGGGTTAACATCAGCATCACGACCGGCATTACCTGCGGCGGCGATAAACAGAATACCTGCATCGCCACCTGACTGAATGGCGGCGCGCAATGTTTCAGAGAAACCACCACCACCCCAGGAGTTGTTGGTCGCTTTAATATCTACACCATGGTTTAGCTTAAGGTTAGTGTAGTAGTCGATACATTCAATGGCACCAGCGGTTGAGCCGCCCTGAGGTCCAAGGAATGAACATGGCAGTAATGTGACATTCCAGTTTACACCAACAACGCCAATACCATTGTCACCGGCAGCACCGATAGTACCGGCGACATGAGTACCGTGAGAGTCGGTATCCATTGGATCACGATTTGGATTTAATGATGAATAACCATATGGATGGCCTGGCAGATTGCCCGGGTTGACCCAGCGGTTAGCGATAAGATCCGGATGGTTGTAGTCCATACCAGAGTCGATTACGCCGATAATGACACTCTGGTCGCCGGTCGTCGTTTGCCAGGCATCCAGCGCTTTAATATCTGCACCGGCACGGCCACCGGCTTGTCCCGTATTATGTAAACCCCATAAATCACCAAAGCGTGGGTCGTTTGGCGGGGTAACAGCTGCACGGGTACTCTGGACCAGGTAGTTCGGCTCTGCGACCTCAACAGCAGGATTTCGGGCCAGTTGCTTCATAACGAAGTCTTTATTCACGCCTTTCGGAACCCGAACTTTTACGATCCGGCCATCCGCAACGTGTTGAAATGCCAGATCACGACCTTGAGCATCTAATTGACGCAGGCTGGCGCCTGTTCTGCGGATCAGCGTTTCCCGTTGTTGTTTATTAACACCTGGTTTGAACATCACCAGTATTGAGTCATCTGCGGCTGGAGCTTGCTCTTTGGCGAAGGCGCTACCGCTGATGAGCGCAGTACCTACAGCCAGGGCAATGAGAGATTTTTTTATCATAAACGTACCTGTTTTATTTTATAAGTTTGTGAACGGTGCTAACAAATTGCACAAAGGATAAATATCACAAAAGCTTCTGTACGGGAGATGATGCGTAATTTATAGGCCGGAAGAGCTAGCTCTGAGGCAGGTGCTCATGCTAACAAAAAGACATAAAGCATTATTTTTTAAAGTAAATATTATTTTTCGTGTTAAGGAAAATTTCCGTTAATTAGGCCATTCTTCCGATTGTCTGTTTGTGTCACTGCATTAGTCTTGGTTAACCAATAGTAAAAAAGGGGGAGGGCATGCAGTTTGTAATTACAAGGTGCTGGCAAGGGCTACTACTGGTATCGGCTCTCTTAGCGGGCGTCGCTGAGGTTAGTGCAAACGACGCCTCTATCTCGCTGGCACAGTTGTTGGACCGGCATGGTAACAGTAATGCTTTGGTCATTTTACAGCGCGGCACAGCAAACAGCGTTGATGCCACGCAAAGCGGTCTAGCTAATGTTGCTGAGTTACAACAAATCGGCATGTTGAATGAGATTGCATTACAACAAGTCGGGGTGGGAAATCAGGCAAGTGTCCGGCAAGTAGGATTTGGCAATCAGGCCAATCTCGCACAGCTGGGAAATGCTAACGCTATTTCGCTGGAGCAACGGGGAGGGCAAAGTTTCGACCTGACCCAGATTGGCAACGGCATTGAAATATCTATCGTCCAATACTAATTAAATCGAGAAAGGAAGAACCAATGTTTAAGTTCACGTCACGTAAAACACTACTAGCTTTATCTGTCGCCGCTTGTTTATCAGGTCAGGCAGTTGCCAACGATACAGCAATAGTATTGCAAACGAACACTGGTAATCAGGAGAATCTGGTACAACTGGTGCAAACCGGCACTGCCACTTCAGATAACTTTATTATCGCTCAGCAGGTCGGCAGTGGGAATGAGACAGACATTCAGCAGAGCGGCACAGCTAATGAGATCGACACTTACAGCGGTGGTGACGCCAACTCAGTGCTGTTAACACAAAGTGGGTCCAGTCATTTAATGCTGGTTGAGGTTGAGGGTAACAATAACCTGGTCGAAGTCAATCAGATGGGCGTTGCTCAAGAAGCAACAGCATTAGTGCAGGGTGATGACAATCAGATCTCTATTGTTCAGGACGGCGGATTGAACTGGACTCTGGCCGAATTCAGAGGCAACGGCAACAGCTATGAAGCTCTGCAGGACGGTGTGTTTAACGAATCGGCAGTTATCGGTGGCCTGGGCAATGACAACACTGTTGCTATTGAGCAGGACGGTTTTGCCAACGTTGGCGGTATTGTTGGGCTGCGGGGTAACAATAATGATATTGCCATTCAGCAATTTGGTGATGAAAACGTATTTCTTGCCCGTAATTTCTCTGGTAACAACAACGAATTAAATATTTTTCAGGATGGTTCTGGCAACGAGTTCCAGATTAATCCGTTAAATGGCAATGATAATGTGGTGTTTGTTGATCAGGTTGGTGCGAACAACCTAATTGAAGCACCGATCGGAATTAGTGGTGATAACAATACCTACGACTTCGTGCAGGCCGGTGACGATAATTACATTTTCTTTGCCAGTGTAGGATCAGGCCACGATCTGATGATTTCGCAAACCGGCAATAACAATAATGGCGAGATGATTCTGGTTGGTAATGCTAACGTTGGTACTATCGAAACAACCGGAGATAACAACTATGCCGGCATCGGCCTGGTTGGTAATGCCAACAATGGTCGAATCAGCCAGAATGGTAGTGATAACTTCGCGCTGCTTGATGTGGCAGGTGATCGTAACCGTTTAAATGTAAATCAAGCTGGTAATGCCAACGAAGTTATCGTCACCGGTGAGTCGGTCAATAACAACAATGTTACTGTTAATCAGCGTAACGGCGATCTGAACCTGGTAGACGTGTTACTTGAAGGTAATGGCAATACATTAAATGTATTGCAACGTGGCAGCCAAAACTGGGTTGGCGGTGATAATGCGCCGTCGTTCCGGGTTGCCGGTGATAACGGCACAGTGTTAATTACTCAGCAAGGTAGCGACAACCTGGTACTGGGTGCTCAGGGTGGCGTTGATAATGTACTGCAAGTGGTACAGATTGGCTCATTCAACACCGCGATTGTGAATCAAAACGCATCAAATTAAATATTAGGGTTGTTTGTTTATAAGATGTTTAATATAGTGCGATAAGATGTTTTTTAATGTATAGAACAGAGCGGCGTAAGCCGCTCTGCTAATTATGAGAAATGGATTTTTCGCACTTATTATCCTTATTTGTTGCCTCTCGCCTGCGAAAGCAGAGATTGAGTTGAGCGGCATGGTGCTGGATAGAACGATTTCCCGCTTTGGCAAAGACTTTGTCTTTTACTTCTCTTCCTATTGGCGTGAAGTGCCGTCTACAGACGGCGTTACTATCGTGGTGTACGAGCAAATCTATCCTCAGGCAGGAACCTTTCTTTGGGTTGAGTTGGACCAAAGACGGATCTATCAAAACTATTTTGGTCGCCGGCAAAATGACGTCAAGCAGATGGCTGAGCAAGCGATCTTAATTGCGGTGGATGAATTGGTAAAAATTAAAACAGAGGAGTGGTTCGGTGCTGAATCGACTTTCTAAGCAAGCATGTTTTCTGACTCTGCTAGTGTGCAGCGGGACCTTAATGCCTGTTAGCCAGGCGCTGGCGACTGAACTGGTGTACACGCCGATAAATCCCAGCTTTGGTGGTAATCCACTAAATGGCAATTTTTTGCTGCAAAAGGCGCAAAGTCAAAATGCGCATTCCTTACAAAGGCCTGTATTATCTTTTGTCGATAAATTCCGGGAAGCTCTGGAGCGCAATATTATCAACTCGCTGACCAGACGCATTGCAGATGGTGAGCTGGTTGAAGGTGTATACGACACTGGTGAATATCGCATCGAAGTGATTCAGGATACTGACGGCAGTGTCCTGGTCACGATAACCAATCAAAACACTGGTGATACCACCATTATTCGTATTCCCGTTTTACCGAGGTAAGTATGCGATTTAGCATTGTTTTGTTATTCAGCGTATTGAGTAGTTGCGCTTTTGTACCTAAACCCACCTTAAATCTGACGCCGGCTGAAATCAATCCGACGTCTGCCGCTATGTTGAGCCTCAAATCAGATAAGCAGCCGCGACATCCTATCCCGGTTTCTGTTTATGCGTTTCGCGATCAAACAGGACAGTATAAGCCCCAGGCTAATGTGTCGAGTTTCTCAACGGCTGTGACTCAGGGCGCGACCTCTATTCTGACCCAAACGCTGATTGAGAGTGGCTGGTTTTCCCCGTTAGAGCGGGAAGGATTGCAAAATCTGCTTACAGAAAGGCGGATCTACACTTCAAACAAAGGCGCTCCTGAACTGCCACCGATGAAAGAAGCCCGGTTGTTGCTTGAAGGCGGCATTATTGGTTATGAAACCAATCTAACTACCGGTGGTATCGGTGCTGAATACTTCGGTATTGGTGCCTCAGAACTCTATCGCGAGGACCAGGTTACGGTTTATTTGCGTGCTGTTGATGTGTTCACCGGCCAGGTTTTACTCTCGGTATCAACGACTAAAAAAGTGTTCTCTCAAGAGTTGAGAGCTGGATTATTCCGCTTTGTCTCTCTCAATCGTTTGGTTGAAGCCGAAGCCGGTTATACAACCAACGAGCCGGTGATGTTTTCGGTTAAGCAAGCAATCGAGTTAGCAGTGATGGAATTGGTGGAGCAAGGTGTTGCGAAAGGCTTCTGGCGGCCAGAAGCCTAGTCAAGGCCTAGATATAAGAGGGGGAGCGTGCAGCTGGCTCTCCTTGGGCAATCTTAATTAATTCTACTCTGTTGCGGGCTTGGGTTTTGCGCAAAATAGTGGAAACATGAGCTTTTACCGTGTGAGTACTAATGTTGAGTTGGTCGGCAATTTCCTTATTGCGGGCACCCTCAGCAATAAGTTTAGTGATCCGTTTTTCCTGTTTGGTCAGGATCAGAAATTTTTCTGAGCTGAACAACATATCACTGCTTTCCTCCGGCATAAGTGTCTGGTCAACAAAGGCAGAGAGCTCTGCTCTTGAATAGTACAACTGACCTTTCATCATATTACTCAGAGCAGACAAGACTTTATCTAATTGCTCATCACGATAAATTACGCCCCGGATACCGGTTTTAATTGCCAGAGCGCTATTGATAACATCACGCTCGGCATTGAATAAAAAAACTGAGCCGCATTTCCGAACAGACTGTAATAAGGTATTGAAGCTGTTCTTACCCACACTGACATTTTTTAACTGTATACCGATCAAGGTGTTTTGCGGCAGATCTTGCTGCGCCTGGAATTCGGTTGCTGATAACTGCTTTACCGGTATGCCCAGCGATTTCGCTAGCAGCACCAAGTTACAGCTGATACTGACATCCGATAAGATTAATAGTTGGTTATAAGGCATCACTGCGTTTTCTCCACTGTCATTCCAGACAAAACTCCCTGTGGACTTTGTATATCAAATTGTGAATAAGTTATCAATTTATATTTCAGATATGTATATGACATATGGACCTGATGGGTGAGCCATGGTTAGTATCAGCGCTACTGTGGTCAGGGCGATTGATTGGTAATAGTTTTAGCCGCGGCCAGATGCGCTGGATCCAACAAGCTGGCCAACTCCTCCCGCTCGATCCCGGTTTGCTCGGCGGCGACATCCAGAATAGGGCGTTTTTGTTGATAGGCTTGCTTGGCAATACGCGCTGCCTGTTCATAGCCAATACGGCTGTTAAGGGCTGTAACCAGGATCGGGTTTTGCGCCAGATTGGCAGCAATATGTGGCTCGTTGACGGTAAAGCCGGCGATGGCCTGTTTAGCCAGTGCGTCACAACTGCCGCTGAGTAAAGCTATGGCGTGAAGTAAGTTATCGGCCACCAGCGGCAACATCACGTTAAGTTCAAAGTTGCCGGATTGGGCAGCGATGCTAATCGCTGTATCACAGCCAAATACCTGAGCACAGGCCATAGCAACGGCCTCCGGAATAACCGGGTTCACTTTGCCGGGCATAATTGACGAGCCTGGCTGCAACGCGGGCAGACTGATTTCCGCTAAACCCGCTAGGGGGCCGGAATTCATCCAACGCAGGTCGTTAGCGATCTTTAGTAAGGCGGCGGCCAGCGTTTTCAGGCAACCTGATAACGCCAGGGCGCCGTCCTGCGAGCTAAGGTTAAAGAAAAAATCCGGGCTGACGCTCAGCCTCAGACCGGTTTGCTTACTGAGCTGTTGGGCGAACCTCGCCGCAAACCCGGGGTGAGCGTTAATGCCGGTTCCTACCGCGGTGCCGCCCTGCGCCAGTTGGCTTAATAGCGGTATCTGCTGCTGTAATTGTTGTGCGGCATGTTGCAACTGACTGTGCCAGCCACCTAGTACCTGCGCGAAGGTCACGGGCATCGCATCCATTAAATGGGTGCGACCGGTTTTAACAATATGGCCGACAGTGGCAGATTTTTCGCTGATCGTCTGCTGCAAACCCTGAATCGCGGGCAGTAACTGCTGCTGTAACGCCAGCACGCTGCTAAGCTGGATCGCGGTTGGTATCGTATCGTTGCTGCTTTGCCCCAGGTTCACCTGATCATTAGGGTGAATTTTGGCGCCGCACAGCTCGCTGGCCAACGTCGCCAGCACCTCATTCACATTCATATTGCTGCTGGTACCAGAGCCGGTTTGTAGCACCGGCACCGGGAACTGACTTAAGTCGGTGTCGTTAAGTAGTTGCTCTGCTGCCTGACTGATTGCCCGGGCCTGTGGCGCGGTCAGTAAGCCAAGTTCGGCATTGGTAAGGGCTGCGGCTTTTTTAATCTGCAGTAAGGCTTTGATAAAACCCACTGGCATTGGCTTGCGACTAATCTGAAAGTTTTGTACGGCACGCTGAGTTTGTGCCTGATACAAGGCTTTCGCAGGTACTTGCAACTCTCCCATCGAATCATGCTCAATTCGAAAAGTCATGTTACACCCCTCTGATAAAAAATCTGGTTCAAACAGCTGGAATGCCAGAGGCGACCAGGCTGAGCAGAGATTTTGCACATTCTGAGATTTCTTGTTTGCCCTCAAATGATAATAGTTATCATTAATGAGAAGTCAAGCTGTCGAGGGGGAGCAACGGCAGACCAGCTGCCGTTGCGATGCCGGGGATTAGGCCGCTGGCAGGATATAACTGATATGTTGATAAAAACGTACAATCAGATCCTGGCGCTCTG
>DAIOUM010000047.1:8982-19231 GCA_036759505.1 Alishewanella sp.
GGCAGGATATAACTGATATGTTGATAAAAACGTACAATCAGATCCTGGCGCTCTGCCGGAATCTCCAGTTGCCGGGCGAAGCTGCGTAGCGCCTCTTCGACCTGATTCATAAAGCGGCCATAGCCAAACTCAGTGTTGTCGTCTTTATCAGCCACAATAATAAAGTGTGCGCTCTCAACCAGCTTATCAGCCTGCCAGAAGGTGAGCAGCTGGGGCTCAGTACAATCCGGGTTAAAACTAATTTTCTGCAGCTCGCGGTTCTGCTCGATTTGGTCCCACTTGCTGCTGCGCACTACCGGTGTCAGACCATTGGCAACGATGGCCAGCCGGTCCAGCTTTTTGCCGGCACAGGCTTCGACAAAGCGTTGTTGCAGTTGTTGATACAGCGGGCTAAAGTCGGTCGCACCCGCTGCAAGCCATTGCTGTTTAAGCTGCCGGGTAAGGGGCAGGGTAACAGTGACGTAAGTCAGCTCGCTGTGTTCGTCCGGTAGCGCACAGTGCCGGGCTTTGTAACGTGGGTAGAGGCCGCGCAGTTTATAGCCATAACTTTCTTTATGACCTTTAGTTTTTGCAAACAGATCATAAGACAGCTGCTGATGGTCGCGCAGTTTCAGTGCCGGCTTACCAGGTAACTGTTGCTGCCAGGCCTGCAGACACTGTACTACTTTGCTGTGAAAGGCCGCAGCCTGGGATCGCAGCTCTTCGCCGGTGGCCAGAAATACCACCCGGATCTTGCGTGCCTGATAATCAGGCTGGCTGAAGATACCCTGACCTTCATGGTATTTAGGATTATAGAAAAACAGGATCTGCTTTTCGGTTTGTAAGGTATAGGCCTCCTGATGGAAGCGCACCACCGGCAGTTTGTCATTGGCAATTAATTGCACATTGCGCAAATCATATTGCGGCAGTAGCGCAAACAGTTGTTGGGCTAACTGCTGGTAGCAGGCTTCATGACTGCTGAACTGCTGGTAGAACGCCGCGTCGGGCTTAAATTCTGCCAGTAAATACTGATTAGAACGGGCTGTGGTACTGATATAAACACGATGCGGATTGTGGCTGGCCATAGTAGCTCTCCTTAACCATTAACTGCGGCTAAGTGTAGCGAAAAGGGCCGGCCGGATTGTTGCGGTAGATTAAAGTATCGGCCGCCATTTTAGTACTCTGTTCAGGGTTCGTTCAGCTCCTGATGATGCTTGCCGAATACCGGAATGGTAATGTGCCAGCGGATCGCCGCCAGCCGCAACAATAATAAGCCCAGCATACCGGCCAGCATTGCATACAGCTGCGGTACCGCCAGTGCCAGTAGCGAGGTATAGATAATGCCGCCGAAAATACAGGTTACCGCATAGAGCTCGCCGCGAAACACCATCGGTACTTCGCGGCACAGCACATCGCGGATCATGCCGCCACAGACGCCACTCATGGTGCCGAGCATAATGGCCACCATGCTGGAGGTACCATGATCCAGCGCCTTCTGGGTACCCATAATCACAAAGAACGCCAAACCAAAGGCATCGGCAATTTGCAGGGTATTATTGGGAATGGTCAGCCGGTTACGTACCAGCAGGATAGTGCCAATAGCGGCAACAAAGATGGCATAAAAATAGGTATTATTATTTATCCAGATCACCGGCACATCCAGGATCAGGTCGCGCAGGGTACCGCCGCCGATGGCGGTAACACTGGCCAGCACGATCACGCCAAAGCCGTCCATATGGTTACGCCAGGCCGCCAGGGTGCCGGAAATGGCAAACACCGCTATCCCCAGTAAATCAAACCATAAAAAATATTCCGGCATCTTCTGTATTCCATGGCGAACTTAGGTCAATTGTAACAGTCTGCTGTTAGAGCGTGCTGACGTTTGCTGCTTGTTTTTGCAGCAAACGTCAACACGCCCTAACTACACCTTAAAATAACACTGTCAAAACTTTATTGCGACGATAAGGCTATGGTAGTCTGCACAATTTCGCGGAAGATGTTGTAGAACTGATGAAAAAAACACTGATTATTTCGCTCGGCGCGCTGCTGTTGGCAACCGCGGGGTTTTACTATGGCAATTATAAAGCTGAGCGCTTGATCGCCGGCCAGATTGAATTGATTAACAGCTCGTATGCCGAGATGGCGAGTCAGGGGCTGATGCCGGCAGTACAGCTAAATTACAGCAAAATCCGCGCGAACTACTGGCGCGATCATTACCGCTTAAGTGGCTTACAGCTGCAAATCGCCGGTGTTGGTACCGTGGCTGAAATTGGCCGCTTAAGTATCCGCGGTTTTAAACCCGGCAAGTTGTCGCAGCAGGGTGAATTACGGATCCAGCAATTGCAGCTGAGTAACCTGCTACAGCAGATGCTGCCGCCGGAAGTCGGAAAATTATTGGCTGCATCGCCGCTATGGCTGGATTACCGGTATCAGTACCAACCAACGCAGGATCTGTTGACCTTGCAGCAGCAACTGCGGGTTGGCGATGCGATGCGGTTAGAGCTGCAACTGCAACTGACAGCGGTACAGGCGTTATGGCAGTTAGGCAGTGAGCTGGCGGCGATGGATCTGGAACAGCAGCAGGCTTATCAGCAGGGTAAGCAGCAGCCCAGACTGCAGCAGGCGCTGGCGGCGCTGCAATTGGTCAGTGGTGAACTGACGTTGGAAAATAACGGCTATTTGCAGCAACTGCAGCCCGTGCTGTTAGCGCAGCCTGCTACGGCGCAGCTGGCCGAGCTAAAGCCACAACTGGAAATCTATGTGCAAAGCACAGAGTTGGTCACTGAGCGCATTCGCGAGAATCTGCTGCTGTTTTTGCACGAACCACAGCGTCTGAAGCTGAGCTTTAATTTGCAGCGGCCGCTGACCTGGCAGCAGCTGCAAAGCGGTGAGTTGGCAGAGGAGTTGACCACCCCCGAACAGTGGGTGGCCTTTACCGGTTTACTGGTCGAAGCCAACTAATGCTGGCTTCGCTGCGACACGGCTAGCGCTAACCCAACCAGGGTAAGTTACTACGCCGCTGCGCCTCAAAGGCGGCGATCTGGGGATTTAACTGCTCGCTGGAGCCGATAAAATCCAGCCCGGAGAGTAAACGCTGTTTAATATCCGGATCGATATTAAAGCCCATCGCCGCGTTATTGCCGAACAGGATCTCCTGGCTTGCCAGATCGATCTGCCACTGCTGCGGCCCCTGGGCACAGCGGTTAAACAACAGCTCGATATTGGTTTTGCTTAAGGTAATTAATAACATGCCGTTATTTACGCTGTTATTAAAGAATATATCGGCAAAACTTTCGGCAATAATCACATTAAAGCCATACTGCTGCAGCGCCCAGGGCGCATGCTCGCGGCTGGAGCCACAGCCAAAGTTGGCGCGGGTTAATAAAATTGACGCGCCCTGATACTCTGGATAATTCAGCACGAAGTCCGGGTTAGCGGCGCCATCAGCCAGATAACGCCAGTCATAAAACAGCGCTTCAGCAAAGCCATCGCGGCTCACCGAGGTTAAAAACTGCTTGGGAATAATCTGGTCGGTATCAACGTTATTTTTATCCAGCGGACACACCAGGCCTTGTTTAAAAATCTGGCTCATTGGGCGGCTCCTTCTAAACGGGCGACATTAACAAACTTACCGGCGATGGCGGCGGCGGCGGCCATCGCCGGGCTAACTAAGTGCGTACGGGCACCACGGCCCTGACGGCCTTCAAAGTTACGGTTACTGGTGGAAGCACAGCGCTGACCGGCTTCAACCCGATCGTCATTCATGCCCAGACACATTGAGCAGCCCGGTTCCCGCCATTCAAAGCCCGCTTGTTTAAAGATCTCGGCTAAACCTTCCTGCTCGGCCTGCCGCTTGACCACGCCAGAGCCAGGTACTACCAAGGCCCGCACGCCGGGCGCGACCTTGCGATCCCGCACGACACTGGCGGCGGCACGTAAATCTTCAATCCGGCTATTGGTGCAGCTGCCGATAAAGACTACATCAACGGTATAGTCGGTCAGTTTCTGGCCGGCGCTTAAGCCCATATATTGCAGGGCGCGTTCCGCGGCCTGACGCTTGGTGTCGTCGCTAAAGCTTTCCGGTGCCGGGATCGGCTCATCAACGGCAATCACCTGTTCCGGGTTAGTGCCCCAGGTAATTTGCGGGCTGATGCTGCTGGCATCCAGGCTGATGCTGTGATCAAACACGGCATCAGCATCGGAATGCAGGCTCTGCCAATAGCTAACGGCAGCGTCCCAATGCTCAGCCTGTGGTGCATGAGCTTTGCCTTTTAAATAAGCAAAGGTGGTGTCATCCGGGGCAATTAAACCGGCTTTGGCGCCCATTTCAATACTCATATTGCACAGTGTCATGCGGCCTTCCATGCTCATGCCGCGAATGGCGCTACCGCAAAACTCGGCGACATAGCCATTACCGCCAGCCGTACCTAATTTGCCAATGACCGCCAGGATCACATCTTTGGGCGTAACATGAGCCGGCAGGTCACCGTTAACTTCCACTTTCAGGGTTTTCGCCTGCTGCTGCGGCAGGGTTTGGGTGGCCAGCACATGCTCAACTTCCGAGGTGCCGATACCAAAGGCCAGAGCGCCGAAAGCACCATGCGTCGAGGTATGCGAATCACCACAGACAATAATCATCCCCGGCTGGGTTAAGCCTTGCTCCGGGCCAATCACATGCACTATGCCCTGATCGGGGTGGGTCAGATCCAGCAGGGGAATACGGTGCTCATCACAGTTGGCGGCCAGGGCTTCTAACTGCTTGCGCGAGGTTTCACCGGCTGCATCCAGGCTGCGGCGCTGCGTAGAAACGTTATGGTCCATGGTAGCAAAGGTCAGATCCGGGCGGCGCACCGCGCGGCCAGCCAGTTTTAAGCCGGAGAACGCCTGCGGTGACGTCACTTCATGAATTAAATGCCGGTCGACAAATAATAAGTCGGTGCTGGCGTTTAATTTGCCAACCACATGGCTGTGGTAAATTTTCTGATACAGGGTCTGGCCCATCAGTGTGTCTCCTGCTGTAAGGTGGCGACAATGGCCGCGCCAACGGCGGCGGTGCCATAAGTAGATTTCGGGTCGATATCACGGGTGACGATATGCTGCTCTAAACACTGCTGCACCGCGCGCTCAATCGCCTGCGCAGCGGCTTCTTCGCCAAAGCTGTAACGCAGCATCAGGGCGGCACTTAATATTTGCGCGATAGGGTTGGCGATACCCTGGCCGGCGATATCCGGCGCACTGCCACCGGCGGGCTCGTACAAGCCAAAGCCGCTGCCATTTAAACTGGCTGACGGTAGCAAGCCCAATGAACCGGCGATGGCGGCAATTTCATCAGATAAAATATCGCCGAACAGGTTATCGCACAGCATCACGTCGAACTGCTGTGGGCTGCGGATCAGCTGCATCGCCGCATTGTCGATATACATATGCTCGAGCGTGACATCCGGGTAGTTTTTGGCCACCTGTTCCACTGTTTCGCGCCATAAAATACTGGTTTGCAGTACATTAGCTTTATCAATAGAGGTGACTTTTTTGCCGCGCTTTTGCGCCGCCTGAAAGGCTACTTCGGCAATGCGGGTCACTTCTGCCACGCTATAGCGCTGGGTATCAAAGGCAGTGTCGCCGCTACGACCCTTTTCGCCAAAATAAATACCGCCGGTTAATTCGCGGATACACAGCACATCCATGCCTTTGCTGCTGACCCTGGGGTGCAGTGGCGATAAGTCGGCAAAGGCCGGATAAATTTGCCCCGGACGCATATTGCAGAATAAGTCGAAGGTTTTACGCAGTGGCAGCAAAGAGCCACGCTCGGGCTGCATATCCGGTGCCAGGCCAGTCCACTTCGGACCGCCGACGGAGCCAAATAAAATGGCATCGCTGGCTTTACACAGCGCCAGCGTGTCCGGCGGCAGTGGTACGCCGGTGGCATCCAGGGCGGCGCCGCCAACCAGCGCTTCGGTTAACGTTAATTGGAACTGAAATTTATCCGCCACTACTTGCAGTACCTTAATCGCCTCGGCCATGACCTCCGGGCCGATACCATCACCGGGTAATACCGCGATCTTGTAATGCTTACTCATATCTCACCTGCTGCTTGTTTAATTTGGGATTCGTTCGCTTTGGCCTGTTTATGGGCGTCGATGGTTTGGGCACGTTGGATCATATTCAGCACATGCACATAGGCCAGCACTGAGGCGCGGACGATATCGGTGGCCAAACCGGCACCGTGGAAGCGTCGCCCTTCATGTTCGGCAATAATATCGACCTGACCCAGGGCGTCTTCGCCGCTGCCTTTCGCCGACAGGTTAAAATCGACCATCCGGATCTGTAATTTGCTAATGCGCTGTACCGCCTGAAACGCCGCTTCGACCGGGCCATTGCCGGTGGCGGCTTCGGTAAAGATCTTGCCGCCGCAACTTAAGCCTACTGTGGCGCTGGCGACATGGCCGGTATGGGTAGAGGAGCTTAAAAACTCCAGCTTGTAGAACTCGTCCTGCTCCTGCAGGTTCTGGAAGAACACCAGGGCTTCTAAATCGTAATCAAACACCCGGCCTTTCTGATCGGCCAGTGCGACAAAGCTGCTGTACACCGCTTCCAGATCGTAGTCGTCTTTGGTGTAACCCAGCTCAGCTAAGCGGTGCTGAATAACATGACGGCCCGAGCGTGATGTCAGGTTTAATTCGTTCTGGCGGATGCCGACCTGTTCAGGCGAGATAATTTCATAGGTGCTTTGCGCTTTTAACACGCCATCCTGGTGAATACCCGAGCTGTGGGCAAAGGCATTTTCGCCAACGATGGCTTTGTTGGGCTGGATTGGCATATTGCAGATCTGGCTGACCAGATGGCTGCTGCGGTAAATCTCGGTGGTCTTAATGTCGGTATACAGCGGCGCTAAAATATCCTTGCGGGTGTTGATAATCATCGCCACTTCTTCCAGCGAGCAGTTACCGGCCCGCTCACCAATACCATTGACGGTACATTCAATTTGCCGCGCGCCGGCCTGAATGGCGCTGATACTGTTCGCTACCGCCAGCCCCAGGTCATTATGACAATGCACACTTAAGCGCGCTTTATCAATATTCGGCACCTTGTTACGCAGCGTGCTGATAATAGCCGCATATTCGTTGGGGATGGTGTAACCCACGGTATCCGGAATATTAATGGTGGTGGCGCCGGCAGCAATGGCCCGCTCGACAATCCAGCATAAATCGTCCACCGGGGTGCGGCCGGCATCTTCGCAGGAGAACTCAATATCATCGGTATAGCGGCTGGCCAGTTTAATGGCGGCGACCGCCTGATCTGAGGCTTCGGCCAGGGTTTTGCGCAGCTTGTACTGCAAATGCAGCGGGGAAGTGGCAATAAAGGTATGAATACGGCGGCGTTCCGCATCTTTTAACGCGGCGCCACAGGCTTCAATATCGGCTGCAACGGCCCGCGCCAGGCCGCAAATGATCGGGCCTTTTACTTCGCGCGCGATACGCTGTACCGAATCAAAATCACCGGGGCTGGACACCGGGAAGCCGACTTCCATTACATCGACATTTAAGCGGGCAATGGCATGCGCCAGCTGGATTTTTTGCTTCTGGCTTAAACTGGCACGCAGTGCCTGCTCGCCATCACGCAGGGTGGTATCGAAGATCCAGATTTTGTTATCAGCACTCATTACGCAATCCTATGTTATCAAATCGTGGCGTACTGCTTGCCGGGATAAAAACAAAAAACCCCGGCCTTGGGCACGGGGTTTTAGGTTTATCGGTAAGGGTTTTTCACCAATAAGCACGGCCCCGCGCAGCGCAGAGGAGCACGAGGAGGAGGCTATTGAAACGCACTAATACCGAAGAAATCATTTACTGCCTTGAAAGTCGAAGTTGCAGAACGCCATTAGTAATACCATGGTTATTTTTTATCTGCAACAGTATAGATGGCTAAATGGATAAATTTTTGCAGAAACTTTAGTCGCATAAGGCAACGCATATTGCGTAACCTTTGACTCACCGCTAGATTAGCCGACATTCTTCCCATTGCAGGATTGCGAATGAAAACCCTATTCAAACCTTTAACTGCGCTGTTGTGCAGCACCCTGTTGCTGACGGCCTGTGATAAACCCGCGGCACCTTTAAACAGTGAGCCGGCCGCAGCGGTCAGTGTTGCCGTATTGGATGAAGCCGCCGAGCACTATGTGAAACTGGTGCTGGCACTCGGCCAATACGATAGCAACTATGTCGATGCCTATTATGGCCCGGCTGAATGGGCCGAGGCAGTAAAACAGCAGCCGCAACCCCTGCCAGAGCTACTTGCTGAAGCTCAGCTGCTGCGCGATGCGTTACAGGCGCATAGCGAAACGGATGCGATGTTAAAGTTGCGGCTGCATTATTTACAGCGACAGCTAACGGCGCTGATTAGCCATGCCGATACGCTACAAAACGGCACTGCGGCCAGCTTTGAACAACAAGCTAGCGAACTCTACGATACCCAGCCACCGCAACAGGACCTAAGCAGCTTTGCCCCTGTGTTGGCTGAGCTGGAGCAACTGGTACCCGGCGAGGGCAGTCTGACCGAGCGGGTCGTGGCCTATCGCAAAAATTTTGTTATTCCGGCGGATAAATTACAGCTGGTGTTTGAACGGGCGATCGCGGAGTGTCGCGACCGCACGCTGCAGCGCATCAGCCTGCCGGCGCAGGAGAATTTTACGCTGGAGTTTGTAACCGACAAACCCTGGAGCGGTTATAACTGGTATCAGGGCAAGGCTTATAGCCTGATCCAGATTAATACCGAGCGGCCGATTGATATCTCCCGCGCCGTCGATCTGGGCTGTCACGAGGGCTACCCCGGCCACCACACCTATAATGCGTTACTGGAAACCGAGCTAAAACAAAAGCGTAACTGGGTGGAGTTTAGTGTTTATGCGCTTTTTAGCCCGCAGTCGTTAATCGCGGAAGGCACCGCCAACTATGGTATTGATATCGCCTTTCCCGGTGAGCAAAAACTGGCGTTTGAACGCGACGTCCTGTACCCGTTAGCCGGGCTGGATCCATCGCAGGCCGCAAGCTACGACCGCTTTTTAAAACTGATGGCACGCCTTAGCTATGCCGGTAATGAAACCGCCCGCTTATTGCTAAATGGCGAGATTGACGAAGAGCAATTTGTTGCCCTGCAGCAGCAATATCTGCTGCAAAGCGAGGCCGAAGCGCGGCAGCGGCTACGTTTTGTCCGAAGTTACGGCGCCTATGTAATTAACTACAACTGGGGCAAAGATTTGGTGAAACAGTATGTTGAGCAGGCCAGCAGCGAAGATGAGCGTTGGCAGCGTTTTATTAGCTTGTTGTCGACGCCAAAATTGCCGTCTTCGTTAGCCTGGTAACAGAGTAAAAACGCGGCCGCGTCAGGCTTGAAGCTACGCGGCGCGCCCCCATTATTGAGCAAGATATTTTAACAGGAATTGTTATGGAACGTTATTTTGAACGTTTAATGTATGCCACGCGCTGGATTATGGCGCCAATTTACCTTGGCTTAAGCTTGTGCTTGCTGGCGCTGGGTATTAAATTTTTCCAGGAAGTGTTTCACTTTATTCCGCTGATTTTTAGTATGAAAGAAGTGGAATTAATCCTGATTACGTTAAGCCTGATCGATATCGCCCTGGTTGGCGGCCTGATTGTGATGGTGATGTTTTCCGGCTATGAGAACTTTGTCTCGCGTTTAGACTTACATGGTCACGACGATAAGTTGGGCTGGCTGGGTAAGCTCGACTCTAATTCCCTGAAAAATAAGGTCGCGGCCTCTATTGTTGCCATCTCGTCGATTCACCTGTTGAAGGTGTTTATGAATACTGAGCAAATTGATAACGAGAAGCTGAAATGGTATCTGCTAATTCACATTACCTTCGTTGTGTCGGCATTTGCCATGGGGTATTTAGATAAAATCTTACGTGACAATACTACGATAAAAGCCATACCCTCTGCCAAGTTAGAGAAATAACTTGCATAATGGCGCGGCCTTAATTAAGATGCGCGCCGTTCTGTCGGTGCCCACGCACAGTATGCCCGGGTGGTGAAATCGGTAGACACAAGGGATTTAAAATCCCTCGGGGGAAACCCCGTGCCGGTTCAAGTCCGGCCCCGGGCACCATTTAAAAATAGTAATTTTAAATAGCTTTTTACTCAGGCAGCGGCAACAACCACACGCAATACCAGATTGTGATGTGCGAAAAATGTGTAACACAATGCGAGTTTAGCTCAGCTGGTAGAGCGCGACCTTGCCAAGGTCGAGGTCACGA
>DAIOUM010000048.1:0-18756 GCA_036759505.1 Alishewanella sp.
GGCGGTAAATGCAGAGTACACTTTTCTGGGGACGTCTTTGGCATGGATGCCAAAGGGGAGCCTACAGGGAGGTATTCACGGCGTGCCCCAGGAAAGTTGTACGGCGCGTTTAGCCGCCGGATGCACCGAGATAGAACCTGCGTAACGAAGAGCACCAGTAGCGTTGAGATTGGGGCAGCGCCCTTAGCTGGGTAGCAATTTTCTCCACCGGCTTCAAGGATCACATCCCTGTGCCCTTTCAGCCTCCGCAGCATCCCTGCTGCTGTTACGAAAATTCTACCGCAGCTAAGGGCTTAACTAATATCGGTGAGGCATCACGGAAAATATCCTTCTGGCCGCAAGATCTTGAACAAAGTGGTAAATACAGAGTACCGATTTAGTGCGCAATCGCCTATTTATTGATCCTGCCCGGTTAACTCAAGGCAAAAAGTTGCTATAGTAGCTTTAGACGAAGTTCTCGGATCCAGCCTGTAATGGAAAATGCACCCAAGCGGGACGAACGCATCCTGATTATTGATGAGCAACCCCTGTCACAAAGCTACCTGCGCTACACGCTGGAGCAGCTGGGTTATCAGAATATTACCATTGCCGAACGGCCACAGCAGGCGCTGGCACTGTGCCGTAACAACCTGTTCGATCTTATTATCTGCTCGTATAACCAGGCCGATGGCAAAGACGGCTTTCAGCTGTTTGCCGAATTAAAATTCAGTGGCCTGCAAAAGCACAGCAGTGCCGTGATCTTTATCAGCGCCGAGACCGATCCGAACCTGGTACACAGTGTTATTGAATTACAGCCGGACGAGTTTCTGGCCAAACCCTTCGTAATTAAAGACTTACAGCTACGTATTGAACGGGTGCTAAAACGTAAACAACAGCTGCGCCCGTTGTATCAGTTGCTGGATGCACAGCATTACCAGGCGGCGCTGAATTATATCGACGAGCAACTTGCTGATGCCAATCAACGTAAATGGTTT
The DNA here is from genome assembly GCA_036759505.1 of Alishewanella sp. Taxonomy (GTDB): domain Bacteria; phylum Pseudomonadota; class Gammaproteobacteria; order Enterobacterales; family Alteromonadaceae; genus Alishewanella. The sequence goes on from DAIOUM010000048.1 coordinate 975, forward strand.
CCGCTGTTGCTAAAGCTCAAAGGCGATATTCTGCTGGCACAGCAAGAATTTACCGATGCCGAACACTTCTTTCTCGCCATGCTGAGTATTCAGCCCTTTAGCTGGGCCAAGATGGGTCTGGTACGGTGTTATGTCGCCAAAGGTCAGGAACAGCAGGCGTTTAACTTACTGGAAGAGTTATTACTGCGCAGCGAAAGCCGGCTGTTTGCGCTCGACTTATTGGCAGAGCTGGAGTTTAAACAACAGCATTACCAGCAAGCCCAACAGCATTTGATTGATGCCGCCGAGCTGGCACCGCGAAATTTACTGCGCCAGCAAAAATTACTGCAGTTATCCCGCCTGAATCATGATTACGAAACCCAATACCAAGCGGCACGGGATATGGTGAAATATGCCCGTTACTCGGCTTTTGAACAGCCGGATCTGTATTTGAATCTGGCGCGGGCCAGTATTGATTTTGCGCTGGCCACTGAAGATGAAGAGCAGCACAGCCGCTTAAACCGGCAGGTAAATCTAAGCTTACAGGCGTTACAAAAGCAGTTTGCCAAGCAGGATCTGTGGGAGCAACATCAGGTAGTACAGGCCCGTCTGCTGTACTTACAGGACCACAAAGATAAAGCCAAGGCGCTGCTACGCGATCTGAAAACCGATCAGCCGATCACCTCGCTGGAAGATGCCCTGGATAAGGCCAAAGCACTGCATGAAGTGGGGCTTACCGACGCGGCCGAACAACTGTTTAGCCAAATCAGCCAGCACTGTAAACAGCAACAACCCGATCCGCTGCTGGGCGCCTACCTGCAACAGGAAGTCACCGAGCGCCGGCAAATGCAACAAGGTCCGCGCGAGCTTAACAACAGTGCCGTACAGCTTTATCAACGCGGACATTGGGAGCAGGCGTTTGAAGCCTTCGCTCTGGCACACAAGGTGATGCCGAAGAATGCCGGTATTGCACTCAACTTACTGCAAACCCTGCTAACCAGCCCAAGACCTCTGTGCGCACCAGACCTGCGCTATCGTTTGCTGCAACAATGTGAGCTGGTTGTCGCCGGCGCCACCCTTAAACCCGAGCAGCAGCGTCGTTATGAACAGCTAAAAAGCAAGCAACAGCCGTTATCGATGAATGCCTGAGTCGCAGTACTTTATTTCTCTACCGGCTCTGGCCATTCGCTAAAGATCCGCGGCAGAGTTTTCGAGCGCAGCAGCCAGAATAGCCCAAGCCCCAGACCAAACACCGCAACCAGCCGCCAGGGCGCATCCAGGATCACATCCGGCGGTAAATCGTAGATACTGTAAGCCAGATCGGCGGCGCAGCTGATAAATAACAAGCCGCGGCTGTGGCGCCAGATGGCGCGCCAGGCGGCGCTGCGTTTATCGCTGCGTTGACTTAGTGCCGCCACTACCAACAGTACCGGCAAGGCAATGACACAGGCAATCAAAAAGTCCTGCTGTTGTGGATAGAACAGTTTCAGTAAATCTTTTTGCTGCGGCGGCAAGGTCAATACCAATACCCAGCTTAAATAAGGACGCAGCAGCAGCGCCAGCAACCAGTAAAAGCGTTGTGGTATCGGCGTCAGACCGTATTTATCCAGCAGAGGCCAGTCTTTCATGCCTGTCGCTTGCGTTGTGCCAGCATCCCCAACAGCACAAAGACTGCCAGGCTCACCCAGGGTAGCCAGAGGTTGCTTAAACCCGCCAATTGCTTGGCCACCAGCGGCGTTAAAAACAGCGTCAGGGCGCCATAGCCAAAGGCACAAAGCAGCACAAAAATAGCGGTGCGCCAGATAAAGTGCCAGTGTGCGGTTTGCCGGCGTACACTTTGATTTAGTGTATCGCCAAACACCACCAGAGTAGTTGCCACCATGGCCAGCGCCATATCGCGCACATAGGGGCGAAACAAGGCGCCCCAATCCAGTAATAAGCTAACTAACCAATCAGGCATCCGGGCTGACTCCATACTGCTTAAACAAATCCAACATCTGTTGCTCATCCCAGACCGGTACCTGTAATTCACTGGCTTTCGCCAGTTTCGAGCCGGCATTTTCGCCGGCAATGACGGCATGGGTTTTCGCTGACACCGAGCCGGAGACTTTGGCTCCCAGCCGCTGTAATAACGCCTTGGCTTCATCGCGGCCCATACTGCTCAAAGTACCGGTTAATACGATGGTCTGGCCGCTTAACGGCTGTTCAGTAACCTGTTGCTGTGCTATCGCCGGCCAATGCAGGCCCTGCGCCAGTAAGGCGCTGACCACCTGTTGGTTATGCGGCTCGCGGAAGAAATGATACAAATGCTCAGCAACGACAGTGCCAACATCGCTAACCTCTAACAGCTGCTCAATACTGGCGGCCATCAGGGCATCCAGGCTGGCAAAATGATTAGCCAGATTTAGCGCCGTCGCCTCGCCCACTTCCCGGATCCCTAAGGCATAAATAAAGCGCGGCAAGGTGGTACTTTTCGCGGCTTTAATGGCATTTAACAACTTCAGTGCCGATTTTTCGCCCATCCGCTCCAGGCCAACTAAGGACGGCATATCCAGGTCAAAGATCGCATCCGGTGTTTTCACCAGTTGCTGCTCGACTAACTGCTCAACCAGCTTATCGCCCAGACCTTCAATATCCAGCGCCTTGCGCGAGACAAAATGTTTTAGCGATTCTTTCAGCTGTGCCGCGCAATATAAACCGCCACTGCAGCGGGCCACCGCCTCACCACTCACCCGCTCCACCGCTGAACCACAGACCGGGCAGGCCTCGGGGAAGATTACCGGCTTTGTCTGTGCCGGGCGCTGCTCGGTAACGACGGCAACAATTTGTGGGATCACATCACCGGCGCGGCGCACTATCACTTTATCGCCAATTTGTACGCCCAGCCGGTTTATTTCGTCCTGATTGTGCAGCGTGGCGTTACTGACCATCACTCCGCCGACATTAACCGGCTCCAGCCGCGCGACCGGAGTGATAGCGCCGGTGCGGCCGACCTGAAAATCCACGTCCAGTAACGTGGTTAGCATTTCCTGCGCCGGAAATTTAAAGGCAATGGCCCAGCGCGGCGCGCGGGCGACAAAGCCCAGCGCCTGTTGCTGCGCCAGATTACTGACCTTAATAACGACACCGTCAATTTCATAAGGCAGCGCCGCGCGTTTGGCCAGGATCTGCTGATAGTAGCTAAGCGCTGCTGCTGTGCCTTCAACCAGACGGATCTCCGGGCATACCGGCAGGCCCCAGTCTTTTAACTGCTGCAGCCGCTGATAATGGCAGCGGTTATTTAATAGTGTCTTCGGATCATCCAGTTGACCAACCGCATAGGCATAAAACATCAGCGGTCTTTTCGCGGTAACGGCCGGATCCAACTGCCGTAAACTGCCCGCTGCGGCGTTACGCGGGTTGGCAAAGACTTTTTCACCGCGTGCCTTGGCATCGTTGTTCAGCCGTTCAAAACCAGAGAGCGGCATAAAGACTTCGCCGCGCACTTCCAGTACCGGCGGTACTTCACCGCTTAAGCGCAGCGGGATCGCCCGGATGGTGCGGATATTGGCGGTAATATCTTCGCCGGTGCTGCCATCGCCGCGGGTTGCCGCCTGCACTAACACGCCGTGTTCGTAACGGATACTGACCGCCAGGCCGTCTAACTTAGGCTCAGCACAAAAGCTAAAATCGCCGGCAAAATCCAGCCGATCCTGCATCCGTTTTACAAAGGAGAGAAAATCGCTGTCATCAAACGCATTGTCCAGCGATAACATCGGTACCTGATGGCTAACCTGAGAGAATTTGGCTAAGGGTGCGCCACCAACCCGCTGTGTTGGTGAGTCGGCGGTAATCAATTCTGGATGCTGCTGTTCCAGTTGTTGCAGCTCGCGGTACAGCCGATCGTATTCGGCATCCGGCACACTGGGGGCGTCTAACACATAGTATTGATAGTTAAAGTGTTCCAGCTGCCGGCGCAGCTGAGCGATTTGCTGTTCAGGAGACATCATTTGCAAACTCACCAACAAAAACGGCAGGATAATCCTGCCGTTAGATTAAAGCCTGGCAATCAACCGCGGATCAGTTGTTGCCGCTGAAACTCGCGGATCCGCTCGACATAATGCCGCACGGTTTGCACCGTCAGCACACTGCGCTGACCGTCTAACACCTGACCACCGAACTCTTCCGCCAGCTTTTTCGCAGCGTTATTCATCAGGTTAAAGTTTTGCAACGGCTCGCCCGGTCCAGGTAGTGTCATAAACAGGCTCAGACCACGGGTGCTTAGCTCGTCCATGCGCTCAATATCAAAGGTGCCGGGATTAAACATATTGGCCAGACTAAACAGCACCTCACCGGTACCGGCACTGTCCTGATGCCGGTGGAAGATGTCCATATCGCCGTATTTAAAGCCCAGCATGGTTAACACTGATAACAGCTCCTGACCGCGGATTTCTTTCTGCTCAGGCAGCAGCACATAGAGGATCAGTACTTCTGAGGGTGCAGCAGCGGCGTCGTCTGCCCGCTCGTCGGCCGCCATCTCATCGTAACCGTAATCGGTCTCTTCCGGCAGCAGTTCATCCTGCTCCGGAATGCTCTGTTCATCTAAAGCCGAGAAATTAAATACCGGCTCTTTCGGCTCAGCAAATAAGTCGGTTTGCTCAGCCGGACGCTTAACATCAATTGGCCGGCTGGTGGGTTTGGTTGCAGTACGGCTTGGGTGCAGCTTGGTACGCTGCTCGGCACTGCCTTTACCAGCGCCCTTTACCACCCTAACCTGACCAATACCGTATTCGTCAAAACCTTCACCCGGACGCTCGTCTTTGCTGTCCTCCTCCGGATGATAGCGATGCTGTACCTTGTTACTGTTTTTTCGCACCGTCCACAGACCATGCAAAAACAAGCCGCCCAACACCAGGGCCCCGATAATAATTAATACCAAACGCAACTCGCTAGCCATTTGTTATACCTTTTGCTCTTTTAGGCTACTGCCAGTTTGACAGCATCATCCACATCTACTGCGACCACGCGGGACACACCGGGTTCCTGCATCGTCACCCCCATCAATTGCGCGGCCATTTCCATGGCAATTTTATTGTGGCTGATATAAATAAATTGTACGGTATCCGACATTTCCCGCACCAGATTACAGAAGCGCCCTACGTTGGCATCATCCAGCGGGGCGTCAACCTCATCCAGCATACAAAACGGTGCCGGGTTAAGTCTAAATATTGAAAACACTAATGATAAAGCGGTTAAGGCTTTTTCACCACCCGATAATAAATGAATTGTACTGTTTTTTTTACCCGGCGGTCTGGCCATAATACTGACCCCGGTTTCCAGCAGGTCATCATCGGTCAGATCCAGATAGGCACTGCCGCCACCAAACACCTTTGGAAACAGCTGTTTTAAGCCGTCATTCACCTGATCAAAGGTCTCTTTAAAGCGTTGCCGGGTTTCGCGATCGATCTTACGGATCGCGGTTTCCAGCGTGTCCAGCGCCGAAGTCAGATCCTGATGCTGGGCATCCAGATAGGCTTTGCGCTCGGCCTGTTGCTCATACTCTTCAATCGCTGCCAGGTTAATGGCGCCAAGCCGGTTAACTGCCTCCACGGTTTTATCCAGCTGTTGCTGCCACTGTGCTTCATCGGCATCGGCCGGCAATTCAGCCAGCACCTGTTTCATATTCACCTGCTGCTCACGCAACAACTCCAGCATATTATTGGCGCGGATCCGGTAGCCTTCAGCATCCAGCCGCAGATTTTCCAGCGCTTTTTGCTGGCTGCTTAAACGCTGGGTTATGCCGCTTTGTCCCTGCTCCAGCTCACGGATCTGTTGCTGGATGGCAGCCAACTGCTGATTAGCATTGGTTAGCGCCTGTTCGGCGTCACTGCGCTGCAACAAGCTTTCCTGTAATTCCTCTTGCAGTTGCAGTGCCGGATCCTGTTGTTCGTCCAGCTGGAGCTGCAATTCGGCCAGTTGCTCCAGCCATTGCTGTTGTTGCAAAGCCGCACGGCTTAAACTCAGTTCGACACTTTGCAATTGCTGCTGACAGAGCCGTTGCTGCATTTGCAGCTGGCTGTGCTGACCTTGCTGTTGTTGCAATTGCTGGCGCAACGTCTCTTCCTGCGCCCTGGCCTGTTGCTGGCGCTGCTGTAACTGCTGCTCCTGCGTTACCGCCTGCTGATACTCTTGCTCCGCCTCTGCAAGCTTAAGTTCGGTTTGCTCTGCACTTGCCGCCAGCGCCTGTTGCTGTAACTGTAATTCTGCCAACTGCTGCTGCAGCTGTGTGCTCTGTTGCCTTAATTGCTGCAGTGCCTGCTGTTTTAACTGCACCACCGTATGCTGCTGCTGCCAGGTTTGTTGCTGGCTGCTGAGTGCCGCATTAAGCTGGCTAAGTTGCTGCTGTGCCTGTTGTTGCAATTCAAGCTGTTGTTGCTCTGCTGCCGCAGCCGCTGCAAGCTCCTGCTCAACCTCAGCTAACTCCTGCCCTAATTGTTGTAACCGCTCCTGGCGTAACAAACGGCTATCGGTCAGCGACGCCTGGCTTTGCTGGCCCCAGTTAGCGCCGAACCATTTACCCTGTGCACAGATCACCGATTGTCCGGGCTTAAGCTGTGCCAGCATCGTTAGTGCCTGCGCTTCATCCACCGCCAATAAAATCTGCCGGAAATAATCCGGATACACCCCTGAGCGCACCACGCTGGCCAGGGTATTAGCCGGCGCCGCGTTGTCGCCAGCCGCTGCGGTCACATACAGCGCTTTGCCCTCATCATGAGCAGCCAGCTCAGCCTGTTGTAGTGCGCCCAGTGCCAGCGTAACAGCCAGCGCCCAGCCATCTGAAATTTGCAGCTGCTCTGCCAGTAAAGGTCCGCTGCTGCTGGCTTGTTGCTGACTGTGGCTAAGACGTTGTTGCTCGATTCTCAACACTTGCTGTTGGTTTTGCCACTGTTGGCGTTGTTGGGTCGCCTGCGCGCTCAGCTGTTGCTGCTGCGCCAGGGCGGCAGTAAGCTCTGCCTGCTCTAGCTGCAATGCGGCGACTTGCTCTGCCAGCTCCTGGTGCCGGGCTTCTGCCAGCGCCAGCTCTTGCTCTGCCTGCTCAGGCTCCAGCCGGGCCAGCTGTTCGGTCAACTTGTGTTGCTGTGCGGCCAACTGATGTTGTTGCTGCGCCCAATGTTGCAGTTGCAGCCGCCACTGTTGTAGTTGCTCGCGGCGCTGATAATGCTGTTGTTGCCAGTCTTGCCAATTCAGCTGTGCTTCGGCTGCCTGCTCCGTCGCTTCCAGCAATTGTGCCTGTAACTCTTCCTGCTGCTCAGTCAACACTAGCAGTTCCGGTATCAGCTCTTCCAACTGCGCTTCAAGCTCGGCGCGTTGCAACTGCTCCTGCTGCTGTTGCTCATGAAAACCGGCCAGACTCAGCTGCTTTTGCTGGATCTGCTGACTAAGTAACTGTTGTTGCTGACGCTGGCCGACAATTTGCTGCTCCAGCGCACTGATTCTGTTACCCAACTGATAGTACTGCTGCTGACACAGCTCCTGCTGTTGCCGTGCAGTATGGGCTTGTTCACGTAATTCGGTCAGCACCCGCTCATCGCCCGCCTGCGCCGCCTGATATTTCTGCAGCTCGGTTTCCTGCTCGCGCAGCTGCTGTTCCAGCTTGTTTAGCGTGTCGTTAAAGCCCAGCCATTTAATCGTTGTCAGTTGGGCACGCAGTGTGCGCTCCTGCGCTTTCAGCTCTTTATAGCGCTGTGCGGTAGCTGCCTGCCGCTTGAGTTTGTCGATATTTTTACCCAGCTCTTCGCGCACGTCGGTCAGGCGATCCAGATTATCCCGGGTATGTTTAATGCGGTTTTCGGTTTCGCGCCGCCGCTCTTTATAGCGGGAAATGCCGGCGGCCTCCTCAATAAAGACCCTCAGCTCCTGCGGTTTAGATTCAATCAGGCGCGATATCATGCCCTGTTCGATAATGGCATAGCTGCGGGGGCCCAGGCCGGTGCCAAGGAAAATATCGGTAATATCGCGGCGGCGGCACTTACTGCCATTTAAGAAGTACAACGACTGAGCATCACGGGTCACGACGCGCTTGATCGCAATTTCACTGCGATCCGCCAGATTGCCGGCCAGCCGGCCCTGCGTATTTTCAAACACCAGCTCGACGGAGGCCTGCGACACCGGTTTGCGCTGCGCCGAGCCGTTAAAAATCACGTCGGTCATTGCATCACCGCGCAGGTTTTTCGCCGAGCTTTCGCCCAGCACCCAGCGCACCGCATCAATCACATTGGATTTGCCACAGCCGTTTGGCCCCACTATGGCCGTCATCGCTTGCGGAAACGGCACTGTAGTAGGGTCAACGAAGGATTTAAAACCTGCCAGTTTGATCTGTTTTAAGCGCATCCGGCTGTGTTGAGCTGATTAGAGTATTAACGACAAATCTACCGGCTTTGTCAGCCAGTGTCACTTGCTAATTCGATTAACGGGCTGACTTTGCAGATTTTTTTTACGCCAGCGCTCGGCCTTTGCCAATACATCGATGTTTTTACGCACCGGCGCCGGGGCCGCACTGATAATCACCACCGGCCGCGATACAATCAGGTTATTCGGGTAGATCACCCGCTCCTGCTCTTTGGTGCGCAGCACGGTGTTAAACAAATGGATCTCGGCAATATCGCCTTCCAGTGCATTATTGCCATCAATGATCCTGACCTTACTGCCTTCGGCAAAGTCTTTCTGCCCCAGCAGGATAAAGAAGGCAGTGACATTGCTGATCAGCGACCAGGACGCAAATAAGGCGACACCGGCTACCGCGATAATTGAGGAGGCCAGTACCAGCAAACCACGGATATCCACACCCCAGATAATGCTTAGCACTACCAGTAGCAACAGCATGAGCAGGATATGGAAAACCACTATGGCTCTTTTATTCATCTCCGGCCGCATCCGGCCACCAGCCAGTAAACCGTAAATCAGCGGCACCAGCCGCCGGCTGATCAGAATATAAGCCAGCACCGAAAGCAGTGATAGGCCAAGCTGTACCATCGCCGGGCTCAGATAACGGCTTAATTCCGTCAGCAAGACGCTGTCGGCAATAATCGATTCTTCCAGACTCATCGCTTAATCCAAATCGTTTAATGGCCAGCTGACGATGTAATCTTCAAAGTCATCCAGGTTGACCAGATCTTCAGAGATGGTTTTATTGCGCACTGACATTTGCTTCTTGTGCATCAGACTTTTTTTACCGCCGTTTAACAGTGGATGCCAGGACGGCAACCCCCGGCCTTCATGTAACCGACGGTACGCACAACTATTGGGCATAAAGAAAATATCTTTCAGATTGTCTTTGGTCAGCTTAATACAATCCGGTACCAGTACTGTGCGCTGACTGTACTGGGTGCACTCGCACTTATGACTATTCAGATAACGACAGGCGATATTGGTAAAAACCACCTCTTCACCTTGTTTTAGCTCAGCGGTCGGGCCTTCTTCCTCGTCATCATCAATAAACTTGTTCAGACAGCATTTGGCGCAGCCATCACATAAGGCTTCCCACTCAGCGTCGTTCATCTCGCCCAGGCTTTTTTGCTCCCAGAAGCGTTCGGTCAGACTCATTTATACCTCAACCCGGCTATCTATTTTTAGCAGATCGGCCAGGATCACACTCAGCTTATCGCCAGCCTGCAAAGGGCCAACGCCAGCCGGCGTGCCGGTCAGCACCAGATCGCCGGGTAGCAGGGTAAAATGCTGACTCATTTCACTGATCAGCTGGGTAATACCGCGGATCATATTGGCACTGTTACCCTGCTGGCGCAGCTCACCATTCACCAACAAGCTAAAATCCAGCTGTTGCGGATGTTGTACTTCTGCTTTGGGCACCAACGGCGACATTGGACAGGCACCATCAAAGCCTTTGGCAATTTCCCAGGGCCGCCCCAGTTGTTTTAAACGCCCCTGCACGTCACGTAGCGTCAGATCCAATGCCAGCCCGTAGCCCCAGATAGCCTCAGTAACCTCAGCAAAGCCGGCATTTTTCAACGGTTTGGCGATCAATACCGCCAGCTCCAGCTCATTATGCACCTCACCGCGATCGGCTGGGATGCTAAAAGCCGGCGCCAGCGGCACCAGCGAGGTGGCCGGTTTGATAAAAAACAGCGCTTCGGGCGCCGTTTTACTTTGCATCTCCGCGATATGATCCTGGTAGTTTTGCCCGATGCAAACAACCTTACCCGGCGGCAGCTCAAGTGCTCGCCCCTGCCAATCCTGATGCTGGTACATTAACTTTGCTCCGCCACAATAAGATCTGCCAGATAGCCGACACTGGTGACAAAATAATAAGAGCGGTTCCAGTGCATCAGGCTTTTATAATTATCATACGCCAGGAAGGCACGGCCTTTCGGGCCATCCGGTAACACCAGAGCAGCGCTGATTTCGCGTTGCGGCAGCGCGTCACCATTTAAACGCCGCACCCCTAACTTATGCCAGTCAGCCATACTGCGGGCAGATGCATCCCAGCGGCTTAACCACTCATTACGCGCCAGGCTACCACGCTGAATCGCATGAGCGGCGTCAAAACCGGCCGGTAGTTTTACTTCGCGGCCCCAGGTCAGGCTGTTATTCCAACCCTGGCGTTTCAGGTAATAGGCAATAGAAGCAAATACATCCAGTTCGTTAGTCCAGATATCTTTTTTTCCATCACCGTCACCATCCTGAGCATAGGCGAGAAAGGAGCTTGGCATAAACTGGCTTTGGCCCATGGCGCCGGCCCAGGAACCTTTCATATTCTCTAGATCAATATGCCCCTGCGCTAAAATATCCAGAGCATGGAAAAACTCGGTGCGGAAAAAGGCTTCACGCCGGCCTTCATAGGCTAGCGTTGCCAGCGCCGAGGGGATCGAATAGTTACCCTGAAAACGGCCAAAGCTGCTCTCCAGACCCCACAACGCCACGATAAAGCGCGGCTGCACGCCGTAGCGCTTACCAATTTCTTCCAGCTGTGGCTGATATTGCTGATAACGTTCGCGCGCCATGCGGATCCGGGTTTCACTGACCCGCTTCGGCAAATAGGTATCCAGCGTTTCGACTACTTCCGGTTGGCTACGGTCAGCGCTGACCACTCGCTCATGAAATTGCAGGCTGCTAAACACGGCTTCCAGCAACGCCTGATCATAGCCGCGGCTTTGTGCTTCGGCTTTCAGGGCTGCGGTATAGCTTTGAAAATCCGGTTTCGCCTCTTCGGCCAGACTCTGACCATTTAACCAACCGGCTGCCAGCAGCAGGCTGGCAATAAGCTTCTTTTTCATTCTGACTCCTTGTTGCTGAGCGTCGTTTGCTGCAAAGCCGCGCGATGCTCATCCAGCAGATTAGCTACTGGCGGGGGTAATTGCAGGTAAAAGCCTTGCTGCTGTAGCGCCGCTTTCACCTTTTGAATATCGGCCAGGGCTAAATGTTCCCGTTTGGCCAGATTTAACACTGTCACCAGCTGCGGTTGCCCAAACGTATCCAATAAGGGAGCGGGTACCTGGCTAAAGTCGTCCCGCTTTTCAATATACAGGTAGGTGCCCTCTTTTCGTGGGCTGCGATATACCGCACATAACATAGAATAAAACTACTTCATCAACTTGCCTAACAGATGGCAAGACTATAACATGAACCGCTGATCAAGCGTAACGACAGAGCTTGTCGGACGCAGAAAAATTCTCGCTGCGACAGCAGTAATAATAATAGTAAAAGCGCTGAACTTTTATGTCTGAACACTCCTTAGAATTAAAGGGCAGTTTATTCCCTTTATCCGTGTTACATTGCTCCGATCTTAGCATCAGCAGTCTGCAATCCCTGTTAGCTGCCAAACTGGCACAAGCGCCGGCCTTTTTTTATCAGGCACCGCTGGTGATTAACTTACAGGATAACGACAGCAACCCGGACTTTGCCGCGCTAAAACAGTTATTTACTGAGCTAAAGCTGGTACTGGTCGGGGTAACAGGTGCCAATGCCACACAAAAAGCGGCTGCGCAGCAAGCCGGTTTAGCAGTGTTGCAGGCGGGTAAGAGCAATACTGCCAAAGCGGTAGAGCCCGCACCACAGAGCACCACGCCAGAGCGTTCAGCACCGGCACAGGTGGTGGTACAACACCAGGCAATGGATAGCAAGATTGTCGAGCAGAATGTTCGCTCCGGTCAGCAAATCTATGCCAAGGGCGCCGATTTAATTATTAAGGGTGCCGTTGGCGCCGGCGCAGAAGTGATTGCCGATGGCAATATTCATATTTATGGTTCGCTGCGTGGCAAAGCCATTGCCGGTGCCAGTGGCGACAGCAGCAAACGCATTTACTGTTACAACATGCAGGCCGAGTTGGTCTCAATAGCCGGGAATTACTGGTTAAGCCATAGTCTGCAAGGCGAGTTTTGGGGTAAACCGGCCTGCATCCGCTGGCAGGGCGAAAGTTTAGTCATTTCAGAATTAGTGTAAGGAAAGTCACTATGGCAAAAATTATTGTGGTTACCTCTGGCAAGGGTGGTGTCGGTAAAACCACTTCCAGTGCCGCTATTGGTACGGGCCTGGCGTTAGCCGGCAAAAAAACTGTAATTGTCGATTTTGATATCGGCTTACGGAATCTGGACCTGATCATGGGCTGTGAACGCCGCGTGGTCTACGACTTCGTTAATGTGATTAATGGCGAAGCCAATCTGAAACAAACACTGATTAAAGATAAGCGGGTCGACAACCTGTTTATCCTGCCGGCCTCGCAAACCCGCGATAAAGACGCCCTGACCAAAGAAGGCGTAGAGCGGGTGTTAAATGAGCTGTCTGCTGAATTTGATTTTATTATCTGTGACTCACCGGCCGGTATCGAATCTGGCGCCATGATGGCCCTGTATTTTGCCGACGAAGCCGTGGTTGTCACCAACCCTGAAGTGTCTTCAGTACGTGATTCAGACCGCATCCTGGGGATGCTGTCGAGCAAATCCCGCCGCGCTGAACAAGGCCTGGAAGGGATTAAAGAGCATTTACTGCTGACCCGTTATAACCCGGAGCGGGTGCTAAAAGGCGAAATGCTCAGTGTCGAAGACGTGAAAGAAATTCTGGCTATTGAGCTGGTGGGCGTGATTCCAGAGTCGCAAGCGGTGCTAAATGCCTCGAACTCAGGCCAGCCAGTTATTCTGGATGAAGAAAGTGACGCCGGCCAGGCCTATCTGGACACAGTAAAACGTCTGCTGGGTGAAACTGTGCCGTTCCGTTTTCTGACGGTGGAGAAAAAAGGATTTATTAAAAGGTTGTTTGGAGGCTAACTGATGTCGTTACTGGATTATTTTCGTTCAACTAAAAAAAATACCGCCAGCACTGCCAAAGAGCGCCTGCAAATTATTGTGGCCCATGAGCGGAAAAGACGCTCCGGGCCGGATTACCTGCCCCAGCTGGAGCGCGACATTCTGGAAGTGATCCGCAAATATGTGGATATTCCGGCCGATCAGGTCGCGGTATCACTGGAGCAACGTGGTGATGAGTTATCTGTACTGGAGTTAAACATCACCTTCCCTGATGAAAAGCGCTAACAGGCGCTTTTCACTTTTTATCTGTCAAAGGAGCAGACAATGCGTAAGACCCTGATTGCCGCCGCTGTGGTTGCCGCCGGCGCCGCCGGTTATTATTTCCTGAGTAAACAGGACAGCCAGGCTTTTCATGCCGAGCTGGCCTATGTACCGGCTGATACGGTGCTGTTTTCCGGCCAGTTTAAAGCGCTGGATATGGTCAGTTATCTGGCTACCGTTGGTATTACACCGGACTACCTGAAGGGCGAAGACCTGCAACAGGGTTTAGCAGTGTTACAACAACAAGCCCCGGCCGCCGGTCAGTTTGCGCTGGCGTTGTTTGAAGGCTTTATTAATGCGCTGGGCAGCCCGGAGCAGTTTGAACGCGAAACCGGTATCGCCAATGCATCGCGCTCCTTATTCTATCTGGTTGGTGCAGCACCGGTGGTTCGGCTGGAACTGGCCAATGAACAGGCTTTTTTAAGCTTTTTGGATAATCTGGGACAACGCAGCGGCCTGAGCTATCAGGACGCCAGTCTGAACGGCCATAGCTTCCGCCGCTACCGTACTGACGACGCGCCTGAAGGCTTTGAATTACTGGTCAGCACTGAACGTGGCTGGGCTACCATTGCTCTGCACCACCATGCGCTATCAGACTCACACCGCCTGCAAAGTCTGGCACTGGAGCAGCCGGCAAAAAATCTGGCGAACAGTGGCAAACTGGAAAACTATGTTAAGCAGTATCAACTGAAAACCGATGGTCTGGGCTTTTTTAGCACCGAACAGCTGGCACTGGCACTGACCACCACTGACGGTAACCAACTGGCGCGTGATCTGCAACTGACCTTTAACGGTGAAGTGCCAGAAGCTTTGCAAAGCTGGCAAACCCCGGCTTGCCGCACAGATATGCAGATGCTGGCCCAAACCTGGCCTGGTATGGTGATGGACAGCGAGCTGGTGACCCAGGCTAACGGTCAGTTCCATATCCGCAGCAAGATGCTGCTGCCAACCAGCAGCAAGGTCGCGTTAGAGGGCTTACAAGGCTTACAGGGCTTTATCCCTAATGCTCTGAACGGTAAGGTACACAGCTCGATGTTCTATCTGGCGCTGGGAACCGAAATTAGCCAGCTAACCCCGTCTGTCAGCAAGATCTGGGCTGGTATGACGGATTTATCTGTCAGCTGTGAACCACTGGTTGCAATTCAGGAACAGATGAAAGCACAAAACCCGCTGATGATGCTGGCGATGGCCGGGATGGCTGCCAACGGCTTACAGGGTTTCTCCGTCACCATTAACGGTTTTAGTCTGGATCCGGCGACCGGTCAACCAAACCAGGCCGATGCGTTAGTAACGGTTTCTGCTGATAATCCGCAAACGCTGGCGGCAAATGCTATCGCGATGACGCCGATGTTAGCAGGTATTCAGTTACCAGCTGCAGGTGAAGAGATTTCCGTCAGTGAGGTATTCCCGCCTGCCGCTATGCTGGGTTTGGATCTGCGCTTAAAAGCCAGTGCCAATCATTTGATGCTGTATGTTGGGGATAAAGCTAAGGCTCAAGCCACTCAGCTGGCCAGCGAAAAACTGACTAAGAATGGCATTATGGCAGTGGGCGCCGACTATAAGCAGTTTTTCAGCGCCTTGTCTGATGCGGCGGCAATGTCCGGTCAACCGGTACCAGATGAGCTGAAGCGGATGATGGACAGCAATATGCAGCTGGGTTTTGGTTTTGGTATTGAACAGCACGGTATTGTATTTAATACCGAGCTGAAAACCAGCCGTTAACCGCACCTAACCCGATAAAGCCAGCATTAAGCTGGCTTTTTTATGCCCGCTTTCTGACATTATGCCGCCAGGCATCCAGGCTGTAACAGAGCAGTGCCAGCCAGATCAGACCAAAAGTAAACAGCCGTTCCAGTGCAAAAGGCTCCCGGTATAACCAGACGCCAAAGATAAACATAAAGGTTGGACCGATATACTGAAAAAAGCCCATAGTAGATAACTGCAGACGGCGGGCAGCCGCAATAAAACACAGTAGCGGCACTGTCGTAACCAGACCCGCAGCGACCAGATAAAGATTAAGGCCGGCACTGTTAGCCAGCATATTAGCAGCCGGACTGTCGGCATAAGCCCACCAATACCAGAGCGCTAACGGCAACAATAATAAGGATTCGACAAAGAGTCCTTTAATTGCATCTACTGCCAACTTCTTTCTGAGTAAACCATAGACAGCGAAGGAGCTGGCCAGCGCCAAAGCTATCCAGGGGACAGCACCATAGCCAATGATTTGCCACAGCACACCAAGCGATGCCAGTATCACCGCCAACCACTGCAGCTTACGTAACCGCTCGCCTAAAAAAAGCATACCGAGCAGTACATTTAGCAAGGGATTGATATAGTAGCCGAGACTGGCGTCTAACATATGGTTGTTATTGACGGCCCAGATAAAAAGCCCCCAGTTGCCGCCAAGCAGTACGGATGACAGTAGTAACCAGGCAACCAGCTTGGGCTTGGCAAACACCGCCAGTGTATCCCTCCCCTGCTTTAGCAATAGCAGGATCAACAGCAATAGCAGAAAAGCCCAGACAATACGGTGGATCAGAATTTCCGGTGCCGGAATAAAATCAATCTGTTTAAAATACAGCGGAGCTATGCCCCACAGGGTGTAAGCGCTGGCGGCAAAGGCGCCACCTAATCGCTGTTCTCGTGTTAACGCCATAAGCACTCCGGTTGTGGTTAAAGCTGAGGTTTAACCAGCGGCGGCATTATAGCGAAGATAGCGCTCGGCGTGTGAACCTTTACCGCATGGTAAAAGCAAAGAAAAAGCCGGAGCGAGCTCCGGCTTTGCTAAAGATTAATGGCTCTTCGCCTTATTGTACGAAGTCATCCAGTAAAATAAGACCCACATCAGCATTTAACCCGGCACCATCACGGGCTACTGCAGTGTAAATCTTATTCGCTTGCAAGGTCAGAGGAACAGGACCAATGGCCGCAGTCTTGGTGCCAGCTGGAGTAACCGTCACGACGTAGTTGCCAGCAGCTAATCTGACGTAACCGGTTTCTGCTTTAAAGGGTACATTTCTGAATGCTGGCGTTGCGGTACTGATATCATTAGTTGGGGTAACATAGATATCTACCGGACCAGCCAGTGTTGAACCATGAACAATACGTACCCGGGCTTCAGTAGCAACGCGCCGTGGATTGTCGGTTAACACCAACGGCTCGATAGTATTGTTACCTAAAGACCCAACCGCCAGCACGCTGTAAAACTTACCTGATTCCAGCGTCAGGTTATTGTTAATCACCACCACACTGTTATCCGCAGCAGCAGCGACCTTCACATTGTACGTATCCGGCGCGACACCAACATAGGGAGTAAAATTGGGGAAGGCTAAACCCTCAACCAGTTTAATCGCATCATTCACAATCACATCGACCGCTGGTGCATCTGACACATTATGTACCACCCGCACTGATGATGTGGTATTGACATCTTTAATATCCAGCTCATCACCATTTGGCGTTACTGCCAGTAACGACACAGGTGAGGCACCCGAGAAACGATTGTTAATCGCTGCGACCACCAGATCAGTTCCGCCAGCCAGCGCCAGGGTGCCAGAGTCAAACACTACGGTGCTTTGACCTGGCAAGGTAATGCGGACGCGGTAATCGCCGGCAGGTACATCCAATGCCTGGGTAAAACCTTTATAATCCAGCGTGGCTAATGCAGATCCCAGTGGGTCATTCGGCGCCGTGACATGAATATCGACTGTGGGTGCAGCAGAAGCAGCGTGTACTACCTGTAACCTTACATTACCGGAAGCAAGTGCTTTTACATCAGAGGTTACAACCAATGGCTCCAAGGTAGCACCGGCAACCGAACCTACGGCAAAAACTTTGTAGTTTTTCGCCTCCGCCAATGCCAAATTAACCGGACCAATCACTGTCGGTGTGGCAGTACCAGGTAGAATCGCTTGTACGGCAACGTTGTAGGTATTTGGACCGAGAGCAAAATTCTCAGAGCTTTGGCCATAAGCCAAACCAGTAATAGCCGGAAAACCACCGATTAACACATTAACGTCTGGCGCATCCGAAGAAGCATGAACAACGCGCAAAGTCGCATCAACCACAGATGATGGCGGTGGTGGCGGCGGAGCCGGTGGTATGACAATAGGATCACTGCTATTACATGCACTGAGCGTCGCCAGCATAGTGGTGGCGACCGCAAGTGAGACTATCTTTTTCATTGTGCTTTCCCTTCAGTTAATAGTTGCGAGGAAAACTTACGCCGGCCAAAAAATGCAGGATCA
>DAIOUM010000049.1:0-5055 GCA_036759505.1 Alishewanella sp.
ACATCATGCATGCCCAGGTCCTGATACCAAATGACGAATTCTTGCACCTTTCTCTCCAATTTTTGTTGCCAAGCAGGTAAGCTTACAGCAAGGGTTACAATCGCAGCGATTTTACACTTTGGCTGCAAGTAAGAAAATCTTTAATTTTCATGTAGTTTTTTTACAAGAAATGGAGCTGACGTGCGCACTGCTTTTTATATTTCCGATGGTACTGCCATTACCGCAGAAGTCTTTGGTCATGCACTATTGACGATGTTTCCTGCACAATTCGAGCACGTTACCATACCCTTTGTCGAAACACTCGCCATGGCACAGCAGGTGGTACAACGCATTAATGACTGTTATAAAACTACAGGTTTAAAGCCGCTGGTGTTTCATACCTTCGTTGACGAGCAACTCAGGCTACAGATCAGCCAAAGTAACGGCATCTGTTATGACTTTTTAAATGCCTTTGTCGCACCGCTGCAACAGGAGCTACAACTGGCGCCGGTGC
The DNA here is from genome assembly GCA_036759505.1 of Alishewanella sp. GTDB lineage: Bacteria > Pseudomonadota > Gammaproteobacteria > Enterobacterales > Alteromonadaceae > Alishewanella. Next base: position 494 of record DAIOUM010000049.1, read on the forward strand.
CGAAAACCCACCGCACCCACAGCATGCATGAGAAAACCTACGATTTTCGGATTGATGCGGTCAATTTTGCGCTGGCCAATGACGATGGCGCCAATATGAAGAATTTTAGTCAGGCCGATATTATTCTGATTGGCGTCAGCCGCTCCGGCAAAACCCCGACCAGTCTCTATCTGGCGCTGCAATACGGCATCAAAGCAGCGAACTACCCCTTTGTCGAAGAAGATATGGAGGCTCTGCGATTACCGCCGGAGCTAAAACAGCATAAAGCTAAACTCTTTGGCCTGACCATCAGTCCGGAACGCTTAAGCCAAATTCGCGAACAGCGCCGGCCCAACAGCCGTTATGCTTCAGTACGACAGTGCACATTGGAGCTAAAAGAGGTGGAACGCCTGTATCAGCGCGAGCAGATCCCGTTTTTAAACTCAACCCAGTTATCGATTGAAGAAATTTCGGCGAAAATTATCGCTATGACCGGCTTAAAACGGCAGAAGTATTAGTGCGCTTGGGGTAGCAGCAGGACAGAGAAAAAGCCCTGACCGAAGAAGCAGTCAGGGCTTAAGCTTATTTACGGGCGGCGCTTAAAGTATCAGCAATTAAAAACGCCAGTTCCAGTACCTGATCGGCATTTAAGCGCGGATCGCACTGGGTGAAGTAACGACTGGATAAATCGCTTTCACTCAGACCATAGGCGCCACCGGTACACTCTGTAACATGCTCACCGGTCATCTCCAGGTGAATGCCGCCGGCATGGGTACCTTCAGCCTTATGTACGGCAAAGAAATTGCGGATTTCCCGCAAAATGGCTTCGAAATCCCGCGTTTTATAATCATTGCTGGCTTTCACGGTATTACCGTGCATCGGATCTGAGCTCCAGACCACTTTACGGCCTTCCTGCTTCACACGGCGAACCAGGGCCGGTAGTTTATCGGCCAGTTTATCGGCGCCCATCCGGGTGATCAGCGTCAAACGGCCTGCGGTGTTGTCCGGATTTAGCGCATCAATCAGACGAATTAAATCATCCTCCTGCATGCCTGGCCCTACTTTAACCCCGACCGGGTTATGGATGCCGCGGAAGAACTCAATATGCGCATGATCCAGTTGCCGGGTACGCTCACCAATCCATACCATATGCGCCGAACAGTCATACCATTTGCCGGTTAAGGTATCCCGCCGGGTCAAGGCTTCTTCGTAATTCAGCAACAGGGCTTCATGCGAGGTAAACAGCTGGGTTTCGCGGATCGACGGCGAATTTTGCGCGGTAATACCGCAAATCTCCATAAAGCGCAGCGCTTCCTGAATGCGGTTTGCCACACTCATATAACGCTCTTTTAGCGGATTGCTTTCAACAAAGCCCATATTCCAGCGCGCGACCTGGTGCAAATCGGCCAGACCACCCTGCGCAAAGGCACGCAGTAAATTCAGCGTTGCCGCAGAGTGATGATAAGCGGTGATCAGCCGCGCCGGATCCGGCTCCCGCGCTTCGGCGGTAAACTCAAAGCTATTGACGATATCACCGCGATAGCTCGGCAAACTTACGCCGTTAATGGTTTCCAGATCGCTGGAGCGTGGCTTGGCGTATTGCCCGGCCATCCGCGCCACCTTCACTACCGGTAAACCACCGGCAAAGGTCAGCACTACCGCCATCTGCATTAATACTTTAAAGGTATCGCGGATCTTCGGCGCATTAAAATCGTTAAAACTTTCGGCGCAATCACCACCCTGTAGTAAAAACCCATTACCCTCGGCCACCTGGCCGAGCTGACTAAACAAATCCCGGGTTTCCTGAGCAAAAACCAAAGGCGGGTATTTGTGCAGTTGTTGTTCTGTTTGGGTTAACAGTTGCTGATCCCGATACTGCGGTTGCTGCTGGATCGGCAGGTTGCGCCAGCTATGTGGCGTCCAGGTGGTCACGATGCTATTCCTGTAAGTTAGTTACACACCCGCTAAACTTATAGACTTCTGGACGTAAATTCAATCCTGAGCGGGCACTTTTTCACTGCAAAGTGCCTGCTATCGCGCTTATTGCCCCTCTGGCTCAGCTAAGGCCGGTAATTGTTGCAGCAGCTGCTGACAGCTTTCTTCCAATAACCGTAACACCAGCTCGAAACCTTTACTGCCACCATAATAAGGATCAGGTACTTCCTGATAGCGCGGATATTCAGGGTGAAAGCTTAGCATTAAGCGCAGTTTATGCTGATAGGGCTCTGGGCAACGGCTCGCTAATTCCCGCAGGTTTTGCTTATCCATCGCCAGAATCAAGTCGTAATAGGCAAAGTCGCCATCCTGCACTGGCCTGGAGCGCAGCGCTGAAAAATCATAGCCGGCCGCCGAACCAACCCGCACCGAGCGGGGATCCGGTGGCTCGCCCTTATGGCTGGCGCTGGTACCGGCAGACTCGACTTCTAACTCCAGCCCCTGCTGCACCGCTAACTGTCGCAGCACAGCATGTGCCGTTGGTGAGCGGCAAATGTTACCTAAACAAACAAAAAGTATTCTCTTCATGCGTCTTTGCTTTTCAAATTGTGGTCTGACGTTATATAGTTAGAGTATTCGCGATAAGGGTAGCTGTTATGGAAAGGTTTTCACGCCTGATATTACTCACTGATGAAACTGAACAACTTAGTACGTGCCGCCATGCCCGTGCCGCTGGCATTGATGTCGAGCAAACCACCCTCGCCGCCTTTACAGCGCAGCGCCAGTATAAAGGTATTCTGGCCGGATACCAATTCAGCAGTGAAACCTCGGTCAAGAAAGGCTTTTCCGCTAAATTACTCAGTGTCAGCCGGCAGGTGCCATTATTTTTATTTCAGGCCGAGCGTCAGTTGATTGATCCAAACCGGGCTTTGTTCGCCGGTTTACGCGGTGTGATTTACAACGATGAAAAACCTGACATTATCAAAATTGCCTTGCAAACCCTGATGTCTGGTCAGCTTTATTACGGCCGCAAAGTGATGTCCGATGCACTGGATGCGCTGTTCCAGTTGCGTGAACAGTCGAATAAACGGATTAAACTGCCGTCGTTACTCACCGATCAGGAGCAACGCATTAGTATGCTGATCGCCGAAGGCGCCCGGAATAAAGAAATTGCCGAACAGCTCCAAATCAGTGCCAATACCGTAAAGGTCCATGTATCTGCCATCTTTAAAAAAACCCATAGCCGGAACCGGACTGAACTGGTACGGTGGCTACAGGAAGCGTCAACCTAACGGTTCAGGAATAACAGCCCTGACCATTGCAATTGTTAAGGAGTCAGGGTGTTAGCCGAGCTACATCATATCGAACAACAACTGAATCAGGTCATTCTGGGCAAAAGCCTGCAGATCCGTCTGGCGTTAACCTCAGTACTGGCGCAAGGCCACCTTCTGCTGGAGGATTTGCCCGGCATGGGCAAAACCACACTGGCGCATGCCTTAGCCAACGCGCTCGGCTTAAGCTACAAGCGGGTACAATTTACCAACGACCTGCTGCCCGCTGATCTGTTGGGAATGAATATTTATGATGCCCGGTCAGCGCAATTTTATTTTCAACCGGGCCCGGTGTTTAGTCAGGTATTGCTGGCTGATGAAATTAACCGCGCCAGCCCAAAAACCCAGAGCGCCCTGCTCGAAGCCATGGAAGAGCGTCAGGTCTCCATTGACGGCGATAGCAGGCCTCTGCCAGAGCCGTTCTTTGTAATAGCCACCCAGAATCCGCATTTTCACTCCGGTACTAATGCCTTGCCGGAGTCGCAGCTGGACCGGTTTTTATTCCGCTTATCGCTGGGGTTTCCTGATGCGGCCGCAGAAAAGCAGCTTCTCCGTGACGACAGCAAGGGTTCTCGCCTGAGCTTTATCAGCCGCGCGCTGTTGCCGGAGCAACTGATCGCGATGCAGCAACAGTTACAACAGGTGAAGCTCAGTGAGCCGTTACTGGACTATCTGCTGGCGTTGATCCGGGCCAGTCGCGGCCAAAGCGGTATGCTGCCATTATCGCCACGCGCCGGCAAAGGCCTGGTACGGGCGGTAAAGGCTCTGGCCTTTTTACAAGGTCGGGATTATGCCACCGCCGAAGATGTACAAAACGTCTTTCCGTACTTAGCCGAGCACCGCTTAAACCCACAAAGCGTGGCAGGTCTGTCGCCACTTAGCCAGCAGCTGCTGGAACAAACACCCTGCCCGGTTTAAGCAGGCTTTGTTATTTATGCTAAAGCGGCTGTTGCAGCAAAAGTTTCAGGCTTATCTGGCGCGTAGCCAACCGGCGCAACCCAGCGTCTGCCTGACGCAAAAGCGGATCTATATTTTACCAAGCCGCCTCGGGCTCTGGTTTGCGCTGTTGGTGCTGCTGCTGTATTTACTGGGCACCAATTATCAAAACAATCTGATCCTGCTAAGCAGCTTTATGCTGCTGAGTTTATTGTTGCTGACGATGTTACTGGCGTTTTATAACCTGTACCGGCTTAAACTTAGCGTGGTTGCCGATGCCGAAACCTTCGCTAATCAACCTGCTGCCCTGCCGCTACAGCTTAACAGTGCAAATTGTCAGATGCTGCAACTGGGTTTACAGGGGCAACGGCTGCAACAATT
>DAIOUM010000049.1:5155-18747 GCA_036759505.1 Alishewanella sp.
TAAAACCGTATCAGGCGGGTGATCAACCCCGGCGCATACTGTGGAAAAAACTGGCGACCAACCCGCAACAACCAATAGTCCGCCAGCAACAGGATGGCAATACCGTAAATGAGCAGTGGGTTAAGGTGCCTAACGCCAGTGGCGCGGCGCTGGAGCTGGCTCTGCAGCACGCCTGTTACCGTTTACAACAGCTGGAAGGCGCTGGTTCACGTTATGGTTTATTGTTACCGGGCAAAACCTTGGCCCTGGGTCAGGGCACACAACATCTGCAACGCTGCTTACAGGAGTTGGCGTTATGTTAGCCCAGGAGCTGCAACTTAGCCGGCGCTGGCAGCAGCTGGCTGTGGCGCTGCAATTCAGTATCTTGCTGCTGTTTCAGGATGCCTTTACTCTCTGGAGCAGCGCGTTATTCCTGTTGTTATTTGGCTGGTTGCTGCTGCGGCTTTATCAGCAGGCAGAACCCCTGAGTCCACGCCAGATCAACTGGCTGCTCGCACCGCTGTTACTGCTGCTATTCTGGCAGGCGCGCAGTATCGGTGCGATGAATCTGATGTTTCATATTTTGCTGCTCTCTGCGGTAGGACGCAGCTTTAGCCTGAAATTACGCCGTGATGCGATACAACTGCTGTGGGTACAGTATTTTGCGCTCAGTTGCGGTTTTATTTTTTATCAGCAAATGCTAATGGCACTGCTGATTTTTGGCTTGTTAGCGCTGAACTTAACGCTGCATTTTCAGTTATTTGCCCCGAATAGTAGTCAACTTAAACTTAAGCCGTTATTAAAAACCGTGGCACTGGCGTTGCCGATCTGGCTCGGGCTTTTCCTGTTATTCCCGCGCTTACCACCGCTGTGGCAAATGCCGAATCAGCAACAAGCCAGTACCGGCCTTGGCAGTGAACTGGATCCCGGCAGTATTGAACGGCTGGTGCAAAATGATGCCCTGGCTTTTCGGGTCAGTTTTAACGGGCCGCCGCCAGCCCGGGAACTTTGGTACTGGCGTGCTAAAGTCTATGAAAATTTTGATGGCCGCCGCTGGCAGGAGCATAGCCGTTTTGACCGGCGACAGCAGCAGCTAACTGCGCTGGCCACCCCGGCAATCACTGATAGCCAAAACCGGTTCGACTATCAGGTACTGGCAGAGAGTAGTTTTCAGCGCGATGTGTTTAGCCTCGGCCTGCCGTTGAGCTGGAGCGAAAACCTGCAGCCGCGTCCGGCAGCGCTATTGCAAAGTACGCAACTGATCAGTCAGCGTCTTAGCTATCAGGTCAGCAGCCTGTTAAGCCCGTTACCACTGGTGGCAAACGCTGAGCGGCAGCTTAACTTGCAACCAGCCGGCAACAGCAATCCTCGCAGCCAGCAATTGGCCATGCAGCTGCAACAACAATATGGTAGTGATGGCCATCAGCTGAGTGCGGCCCTGGCCACGCTATTTCGTGAACAAGCCTTTTACTACACGCTGGAGCCCCCAAGGTTAGGGGCCGATGCCATTGATCAGTTTCTGTTTCAAACCCGCAGCGGTTTTTGCAGCCACTATGCCTCAGCCAGCGCGATGTTACTCAGAGCTGCCGGCGTACCGGCACGGGTGGTTGGCGGCTATCAGGGCGGCGACTGGCAAGCCAGTCAGCAGTATTTAATTGTGCGCCAGCGTGACGCCCATGCCTGGGTTGAGTATTTGCAGGATGGCTACTGGCATTTGTTTGACCCGACTGCGGCCATTGCACCTGAGCGGATTTTACAGGGGCTGGCGCAGGCGCTAAGTGAACCGGAGCGCGCGCTACTCAGTGGCTGGCAACCGGGTCGGCTGCAACAACTGGCATTACAGTGGTCACATCTGGATTATCTGTGGTCGGTGTGGGTGTTAGGCTTTGATCAAAACCAGCAATCGGCGCTGTGGCAGCAACTCGCCGCCTTATTGCACTATTGGCCGCTGCTTGTCGCTATCTCACTCGGAGTGCTGTCACTGCTGATGGCTTATACGCTGGTACGCTACCGCCAGCAGCGGCTGCGACAGCAACAGGCGCCGGACCACTGGCGACGTCAGGTATTGTCCGTGTTGCCGCCGCCCGGGCAAAGTGCTGAACCACTGAGTCATTGGCTAAACCGGCTGGCAACAGCCAATCCGGGCCAGGCTGAGCTGCTGCAGCAGCTGCGCCAGCACTATGAACAGCTGGTCTTCGCCGGTAACCAGCAAGCGGCCTACCTGTTGCAACAACTCATCAAGCGTGAGCGTAAACAATTACGGGCGCTAAAGCGCCCGTAATATGCCGTACAACGCCACCTTAACTCTGATGTGCACCCAAAATACGCAAGGTGCTTTGCAATTGCTCCGCACAATGGATCCCGAGATCAGTCAGATAGCCGCCGTCCGGTTGGCTGATCAAGCCTTTGGCATAAAGGCGGCTAATAGCCGCCAGCACTTCAGGTTGCGCGACCTTGTGCGCTTTGATCCCGGAATTGATGCTGTCCAGATTAAACAACGCCAGCACCCGTATCTTCTATCAGCTCAGCACTAAATGGCATAGTCACTCCTTCTCTGCCTTTTTTATTCAAGATACGCCGGGGCCGCAAAAAAGCAAGCTTAATCAGCGTTTAATATCCTCAGCTATCGCCGGTGTCAGCGGCGCCGCCCGCAGCGGTTGTACCGGCTGGCGGCTTAACTGTGTGGTTAAATAGTTAAGTGCCGCCTGCAACTGGGCATCCTGGCCGTTAAAGCTGGCATAAGGCAAATTCACCACCTCAATATCCGGTTCTACGCCATAACCTTCGATGATATAGCGGCCATCCATGGCAAACTGCGGAGTTTCCGCTACCCGCGCCACACCACGGTCGGCCAGTAAGTTACGACCGGATAACCAGACACCGGCACCAGCGGTACGTTGCCCTATCACCGGGCCCAGGCCCAGCGCCCGCACGCCGGCGGAGAAGGTTTCGCCATCAGAGTAAGTCAAGGGGTCAGCCAGCACCACTAAATGGCCGCGGAAGGCTTGCTGCATATTGGTATAGGGCGCGCCATGGGTTGGCTGCCAGAACGACCAGGCCCGGCGTAACAGCTTCTCAATAATCCAGCTGTCAATATTGCCGCCACGGTTGCGCCGCACATCGATAATCAGGCCCTCTTTCTGGAAATGGGCATAAAACTCACGGGCAAAATTGGCAATATCTGCCGGCCCCATCGCATTCAGATGCAAATAACCAAAACGCCCGCTTGATACCTCAGTGACCTGCTGCAAATTGCGCTGTACCCAGTCCTGATAACGCAACATCGATTCCTGCGCCGCCGGCACAGGTTCGACAATACGCTTCAGTGCGGTATTACCGCGTTTTAGCTCCAGTAACACCTGGCGACCCGCCTGATTACGCAGTGCTGTGGTCAATTCCGCCAGATTGCTGATGCGCTGACCATTCACCGCGATAATCAGATCACCGGCCTGAATATTAACCCCTGGTCTTGCCAGCGGTGAAGCTTGAGCCGGCAGTTCCGGATCGGTCTGATAAATATGCGCGACCTGCACCCCGCCCGGCTGATTGTTTAAACGCGCCCCCAGACTTGCCGCACCGGGCGCTGTGGGATCGTCACGATATTCCCCTCCGCGCACCTGCGAATGCAGAGCGTTTAGCTCGCCCATCATTTGCGATAACAGATCGTCCAGTTCGTGCCGATCCGTGACGCGCTGTAAGAGCGGTAAATACTTGCTGCGGGTCGCTTGCCAATCCAGCCCGCGCATATTTTTGTCAAACAAAAAATCGCGGTGCATCAGCCAGGCGTCATTAAACATCTGTCGCCACTCGGTTTGCGGCACCACCGCTAGGCGCAGTGCTGCGGTATTTAACCGGGCCGTGCTCAGATCCGCCGGTAACTTATCGCTGGCCGGCACCAATAACAGCTCGCCACTGTTATCCTGCGCCGCTTTTTGAATAAACAGGGTTTTGCCATCGGCACTTAACTGATAACGCGCCACGCCTTTGCTAACACTGCTGATTTTCACTGCACGCTGGGCAATATTAACAGTCAGTAATTCAGACGCCTGCTCGCCCTGCTCAAGGTTTAGCAGATAAAGCCGTTCGTTATTCAGACTTAATTGGCGGTAGTTACCGGCGCTGACTGGCACCTGCCACAAACGGCTAGCTAACCCTTGCCAATCAATACGCTGTGCGCGACGGCCCTGAATCGCCTCGGTGGCAGCCTTGTTATCGCAGTTAACCAGCTCTTGCGCCGGCGCAAAGGGGAAACAGGCGTCGCTTTTCAGGCTAAGGGCAAAGATTTCCGCTCTTTTATCGAACATCGGCCCCAGGTTACGGTCGCCCCAGGGGCTGGACGGGGTGGCACGGAACTGGCGATCAGAGAGAAAGTACAACCAAAGGCCATCCGGGCTAAAGGCCGGAGCATAGGATTCATATTTATCGCTGGTCAGTACTTCGCTGCGCTGCTCAGCCAGACTGTACAGCACCACCTGACTGCGCGGTCGCTGTTGATGATTCAGCGTAAAGGCCAGTAGCTGGCTATCTGCTGACCAGATCACATCGGCGTAGGGTGAATGTCCCCAGCCTTGCTGATAAATTTTGCGATTACTGCCAGTTTGCAGATCGAGTAACCAGAGATCGCCGTTTTTATCATCGTGCGCCAGATAGCGGCCATCCGGTGACAGATGTAAGCCCCAACGGAAGGTTGACCCGTCTTTGGTTAATTGCTCAGCACGGTTAGCGCCATCGGCAGCAAAGCGCCAGATCTCGTTTTCGCCACTGGCATCGTTAATAGCGTACACCCAGTTACCATCATGACTCAGCAAGGCTTGCCGGGAGCGACTGCCTTCTGGCGTTGCGATCTGAACTGTGCGTCTGTTGTCCTGGCCGACCAGGATAATCTGGCTTCGTACCGTTAAGGCTGCTTGTTTGGTATTCGCATTAGCCGTGACGTCAGTGAGGTAACTCAGCGGCTTATCCAGCCAGCGCTCGCGTTGTTGCAGCCGATCCGACGCCAGTTGTAATGGCAGCGTCTGGCTTTTACCACTGGCTAAATCCAGCTGCACCAGATCGGCACCCAATTGATACACCGCCTTACCGCCACTGACCGATAAGCGGCCAATACGCCAGTCTTGCTGTTGCGTATGCTGTTGCAGATCCTGACCAGCTAAGGTGACCGACCAGATATTACTATTGCCATCGGCATCACTGATAAAGTAAACCCGGCCATTAGCCACCTGAGGCTGACTAATAGAGCCAGCATGTTCCGGCAATAAACGCTCGGCTTCTACGCTTGAGCCTAAGGTCCAGCGCCAGAGCTCGCCCATGGCGCCGCCGCGGTAAACTTTGGCATTATCCCCGGTCAGATGCAGGCCAAAACGGGTAAAAAACAGCGTATTACTGCCCTCATCCAGCTGACCGCTATTGGCATCGGCCAGCGGCAGTATGGTACTGAGGCCGGTCTTCGGATCGAGTAAGGTCAGCTGCCAGAAATTCGCCGGGCCACTGGCGTTATCGGTAGCATATAGCAACCGGCCATCGCTCAGGCTTTGTAACAAACGCACCCGGCTGTTTTCAAAGGTCAGGCGTTGGGCCGGACCACCGCTGAGTGCCAGCTGATAAACCTCGTCCGTCCCCTCGTAATTGGCGACAAAATACAGCGTCTGACCATCAGCGGCGAGCAAGGGATCGCGCTCCAGTGCCGGATGAGTTGTCAGGCGCTGTGCCTGTTGCTGGCCAAGGCTGCCCTTCCAGATATCACCTTCAGCGGTAAACACCAGTTGTTGTTGCTGCAAAGCCGGAAAACGATAGTAGCCTTCGCTTGCTGTGCTGGCCAATGCCGGGTTAAAGCAGCTAGCAAAACACAGGGAGACTAAGGTGAGCGGGAAACGGCGGCCAATAGCCATGGTGAATACCTCATTGCTGTTATATTGTTATTCTAATAGCCAGAAACTAACAGAATGCCGCTACCACGGGTAGTCACAGCCGCTCAAATGACCGGAAAAAACGATAAAAAAAGCCAGCACTGAAACGCTGGCTTGTTGCTAACCATCAACCCGAACTAACGCAGAACTTCCCCCAGTGCCTGTAAACACAGCGCCACGTTCTCGCGCCGGGCGCCAAAGCCCATCAGGCCAATGCGCCAGGCCTTGCCGGCCAGATCGCCAAGGCCGGCGCCAATCTCCAGGTTATAGTCGTTTAGCAAACGGCTACGCACAGCGGCATCATCCACGCCGGCCGGGATATAAATGGCATTTAATTGCGGCAAGCGGTATGGTTCAGCCACCACGAAGTCGATACCCAGTGATTGTAACCCCTGCTTTAATTGCTGATGCATCGCTTGATGTCTGGCCCAGGCTTGCTCCAGGCCCTCAGCGGCCAGTAAGCGTAGCGACTCATGCAGCGCATACAGCGTATTAACCGGTGCGGTATGGTGATAAGCCCGTTTAGCACCGCCGCTCCAATAGGACATCACCAGGCTTTGATCGAGGAACCAGCTTTGCACCGGCGTCTTACGTGCCTTGATTTTTGCCACCGCAGCCGGCGAGAAAGACACCGGTGATAAACCCGGTACGCAAGACAAACATTTCTGACTACCGGAATAAATGGCATCAATACCCCAGTCATCCACGCGCAGCTCGACACCACCAAGTGAAGTGACAGCATCCACAATACTCAGACAATCATACTGCCTGGCCAGCGCACAGAGCGTTTTGGCATCTGATAACGCCCCGGTTGAGGTTTCCGCATGCACAAAGGCCAGAAAGCGCGCATCCGGGTGCTGTTTCAACGCATCTTCAACCTTAGCCGGGTCGACCGGTTCGCCCCAGCTATGATCGACCGTCACGGCAATACCACCGCAGCGTTCGACATTCTGCCGCATCCGTTCGCCAAACACGCCGTTACGACAAACGATCACTTTCTCACCCGGCTCTACCAGGTTGACAAAACAGGCTTCCATCCCGGCTGAGCCGGGTGCGGAGATGGCCAGCGTCATCTCGTTGCAGGTTTGAAACGCATATTGCAGCAGTTGTTTCAGTTCATCCATCATGCCGACAAACAGCGGATCCAAATGGCCGACAGTGGGTTTACTTTGTGCTGCCAGCACGGTCGGATAGACATCAGAAGGCCCGGGGCCCATTAAAATACGCCGCGGTGGATTAAAAGCCGCGATATTGGGTGCGGGGATCAGCGCCAGGGTCATAAATAAGCTCTCCTCAACATAGCCTGCAGCGTGCAAGGCAACAAAGCGAACTGGCAGCATAGCAAATTATCCGGCCAAAGACGGTGCGGGCGCGGCATTTAGCTGAATAACGAAGATAAAGCGGCGAAATATTAACAGGATTGGTGCTATAAGCCTGAAGTCGGAGTTTGTACGTAAGGTTTAACTGGCGGTAGCGCACCAGATAGCAAACACCCCGCTAGTGCGGGGTGCTGTCGGTTAAGGCTTACTTGCAGACTTAAGTTAAGGCTTAAAACTGCCGGCTGTTTTGCAGCGCAGCAATGCGTTTTTCCAGCGGTGGATGGCTTAAAAACAGCTCTGATTTGGCTTTCTTACCGGAAATACCAAAGGCCATCATACTGCCTTCCAGGCGGCTTTCATGGTTATACTTTAACCGCTCCAGCGCTTTAATCATCTTATTTGCCCCGGCTAAACGGGCGGCACCGGCGTCAGCCCGGTATTCACGCTGGCGTGAGAACCACATCACAATGATGCTGGCCAGAATACCAAATACCATTTCCAGTACGATCACAATAGCAAAATACGCCAGCTGGCCCATTTGCTGGTTGTTGTTACGAATAACACCGGCAATTAAACGCGCTAAGAAAATCACAAAGGTATTCACCACGCCCTGGATCAGCGTCAGCGTCACCATATCGCCATTGGCAATGTGAGACACCTCATGTGCCAACACCGCTTCGACTTCATCTTCGCTCATATTGCGCAGCAAACCGGTAGACACAGCGACCAGCGCATTATTGCGGTTAGCACCGGTAGCAAAGGCATTCATTTCCGGCGAGTCATAGACCGCCACTTCCGGCATACCGATCCCTGCCGCTTTCGCTTGCTTGGCCACGGTATTCATCAGCCAGTGCTCAGTGGCATTACGCGGCTGAGTGATCACCACAGCGCCGGTAGAGCGCTTGGCCATCCATTTGGACATCAGTAACGAGATAAAGGAGCCACCAAAGCCAAAAATCGCGGCAAACACCAGTAAGCCGCCGATACTGCTATGGTCTATTCCCAGAAAGCTGAACACGATATTTAATACAATGCTCAGAACTAAAATCACCGCTAAGTTGGTTGCCAGAAATAACAACACCCGTTTCATCGATACACCCTCTTAAGATTTACTGCACCTGTATATATGGGCATAGACCCTGAATTCAATTTCTGGTTGCCGTTTTACGGTAAAAAGTATGAAAAGTCAGGTAAAAAGTGTAAGCAAATATAAGCACTCAGCACGCTCTAAGCCAGCTGTTGCTCTAGGGCAGCCGCTAACTGAAGCGCGATTTCAGGCTTAGCGACAGCGGCATAAGGCACAGTAGCCAGCAAGGGCGCCTGAATACGCTGCGTTAAGTCCGCAATATTTTGTGCCAGATACAGCATATCCGGGCTGATAATATTGGCGACCCAACCAAGGATTTTGGCGCCACTGCGCTCTAATTCCCGCACAGTGAGCATGGCATGATTTAAACAGCCCAGCTTAATGCCTACCACTAACACCACCGGCAATTGCTGTTCCAGCACCCAATCCGCCAGATAACGCTTATCCGATAAGGGTAATAACCAACCGCCAGCGCCCTCGATTAAAATGCGCTGCGCCTGAGTTTGCTGTAACTGCTGCAAATGTGCAGTCAGTTGTGGCTCATCCAGCCTGATACCGGCCGCCGCGGCCACCAGATGCGGTGCGGCCGGTTCAGCTAAACACACCGGATTATGCTGCGCATAAGGTAACGCGATACCAGAATGCTGCTGCAACAGTAACGCGTCACTATTTTGCAGACTGCCATCCGCCGCCTGCTCTGCACCCGCTGCCAGCGGCTTCGCGCCCAGCGCTGTGATGCCCAAAGCGGCATAGCCTTGTAACAACAAAGCACTGACATAGGTCTTACCGGCATCGGTATCAGTGCCGGTAACAAAAAAACAGTGTTGGTTCATCATTAATCCCTGCATGGCTTGCTAAGCTGTAACACCGCAACCTGATAGCTGGCCGTTAAACCTGAAGCACTGGCATTCGGATAGGCCGCCGCAACCTGTTGCCAGTAACCCTTGCCGGTTAACCCCTGCCGCCCACGATTGGCAATATAACTGGCGCCCAATTGTTTTAACTCTTTTGCCAGCGCAAAGATATCCGGGTAGCTAAGGTCAAGCTGATAGCTGTGCACTTGCCAGCTTGCGCCTGAGGCCTCTGCGGCGGCGCTCAGTGCATTGAGGGGTAAAAAATGTTGCACATGCTGGTGTTGATCCACGGCGGCGAAGGCGGTCTGCAACTCGCTAAGGGTGCCGGCAACTAAGGTCGTGACAACAGCCCGGCCCCCTGGCGTCAGTACCCGGCTAATCTCGCGCAGTACCTGGGCTGGCTCAGGGCACCACTGCAGCATTAAACTGGAAAATACGGTATTGATACTGGCATCAGCCAGTGGGATCGCCGCCGCATCGGCTAACAGATAATGCGCCGCCTGCCCCTGTGCCTTGGCCTCAGCCAGCATGCCGGGACTAAAATCCAGCGCAGTCAGCGTTTCGGTATGTGGTGCTAACTCCGGATGCAGCCAACCCGGTCCGCAGCCCAAATCGAGCGTGTTGCCCAGTGTTGTGCCTGTAAGCGAACCGGCAGCCGTTAAACCGGCCAACGCCTGATAGGCGACCTGGCGCTGTAAGCGGGCCGCGTGCTGATAACTTGCCGCGGCTTTACCAAAACAGGCGGCGATGGCGCCCGGAGAAGCTTGCATTACAGCTTGCATTAAAAGTACTGCCTTAAGGTATTGATTAAAAACCGGATATCGTCCGGCTGATGACTGGCGCTCAGCGTTATACGTAACCTGGCACTATTAGGTGGTACCGTTGGAGGTCGGATCGCGGTCAGCCAAATCCCCTGTTGTTGCAAGGCCTGGCTTAGTGCCAAAGCGCGACTGGCTTCACCTAATAGCAGCAGCTGAATGGCACTGTGCTGACTGCTATCCAGCCAGCTCGTTGTCGCCTCTTCTGCTTGCAGCAGCGGTAAACCGGTTTCTGCCGCCAGTTGTCGGAACAAGCGGATATTGTCCTGCAGCTGGTCACGTCGCCACTGCTCAGTGCGAACTAAGCGGATGGCACAGTGCACTGCCACGCAAAGTGCCGGTGGCAGCGCTGTGCTGTAAATATAATGTTTGGCAAACTGTTCCAGATATTCGATAACGGTGCTGTTCGCTGCCAGAAAAGCGCCGCTGGCGCCCAGGGCTTTGCCAAAATTGGCCATAGTGCAAAACACTTCGCTGCAGGCAATGCCCTGAGCCGCAGCAGTACCGCGCCCCTCTGGCCCCAGTACGCCTATACCATGGGCATCATCCAGCAGCAGCGCGGCCTGATGCTGCTGACACAGCCTCAGCATAGCCGGCAGATCCGGACTATCACCATCCATACTAAACACACCTTCAGTCACCACCAACTGATGACTGGCGCTGGCGGTTTTTTGTAACAGCTTTTCTAAGGATGCCAACTCATTATGCGCAAAACGCCGCAGTGGCTGCTTGACCTGTGAAGGATGCTGCTGTGCGGCGCTAATCAGGGAGGCATGACAGAGCTTATCGAGCAGCAGCTGATCATCGGCACTGGCCAGACACTCCAGCATACTTTGGTTAGCGGCAAAGCCTGAGCTAAACAGCAAAACCCGCTCAACACCAAGCCAGTCACAAAGCTCAGCGCTTAACGCCTGATGCGCGGCATGAAAACCTGTTACCAGCGGTGAGCCGGTACTGCCCACCCCATATTGGCTGACCGCATCACACAGCGCTTGCTGGACTTTGGGCTCGCTGGCCAACCCCAGATAGTCATTACCGGAAAAATTCAGATACTGCCGGCCATTGACATGCAATAACCGGCCAGAGACGGCGCCAAGTGCCCTGGTGCTACGCCTGAGCGCCGTAGCCTCGCGCTCGGCAAGTGCCTGTTGCATGGCGGCAAGCTGCATGCCGCTTAGCCTGCAGCATGATATAGCGGCGGATTTTGCTGCTCTTTAATAGCATCGGCCAGTGCCAGCGCATGGGCTTCATCCGACACGTCCTGGCGTTTTTCCGGCACTATGCCGAGCTTGGCAAATAATTGCATATCCGCATCCGCCGCCGGGTTTTCGGTGGTCAGCAGTTTGTCACCGTAGAAAATGGAGTTAGCGCCGGCGAAAAAGCACAATGCTTGCATCTGTTCATTCATCCGGCTGCGACCGGCTGATAAGCGAACATGACTGTGCGGCAACATAATACGGGCCACGGCGATGGTACGGATAAACTCAAAACCGTCCAGATCGGCGACATTTTCCAGCGGTGTGCCTTCCACCTTCACCAGCATATTAATTGGCACACTCTCCGGATGTAGCGGCAAATTGGCAATTTGCATCAGTAACGCCGAGCGGTCATTGGCACTTTCGCCCATACCGACAATGCCACCACAACAGACTTTCATGCCGGCATCGCGCACATGGCTCAGCGTATCCAGTCGATCCTGATAGCTGCGGGTGGTAATAATTTCACCGTAAAACTCCGGCGAGGTATCCAGGTTATGGTTGTAGTAATCCAGGCCCGCTGCAGCCAGTGAATGCGCCTGCTCCGGCTCCAGCTTACCCAGAGTCATACAGGTTTCCAGGCCCATGGCTTTTACGCCACGCACCATTTCAATTAAATACGGCATATCGCGCTGCTTAGGGTTACTCCAGGCGGCGCCCATACAAAAGCGGCTGGCGCCCTTGTCTTTCGCGGCCGCAGCCTGGCGCAGCACCTTTTCTACCTCTAGCAGCCGCTCACGCTCAAGGCCGGTATTGTAATGGCCACTTTGCGGGCAATACTTACAATCTTCGGCACAGGCACCGGTTTTAATCGACAGTAAGGTGCTAACCTGCACCTCATTGGCATTAAAATGTGCCCGGTGCACCGACTGTGCCTGAAACAATAGATCGTTAAAGGGTAAGGCGAACAGCGCGTTAACCTCGGCTAAAGTCCAGTTATGGCGGGGAGTAACCTGAAAAGATGTGGCCTGCATGGGGATCCCTGTTATCAGCGTAGCAGCATTGAGCCGCAATAGTTTTTCCGCTAGTCTAGCGACCAACCCCGGCTTGTCAACGCAGACCAGCCATCAAAGTTTACTACTGATTATTTTATGAGCATAAATCTGGATTTTGATCGCCAGCATATCTGGCACCCCTATACGTCGATGTTAACGCCACTACCGGTTTATCCGATAGTGCGGGCCGATGGCTGCGAACTAGAGCTGGAAGACGGCCGTAAACTGATTGACGGTACCGCTTCCTGGTGGTCAGCCGTGCATGGTTATAATCACCCGCGGCTGAATCAGGCCATCAGCAGCCAACTTAGCCAGATGGCGCATGTAATGTTTGGCGGCATTACCCATCAACCTGCCGTGGCACTCTGTCAGCAGCTGCTTAAGATGGTACCGGCCAATCTCAGCAAGGTTTTCCTGGCCGACAGCGGCTCTATTGCGGTAGAAGTGGCGCTGAAAATGGCGCTGCAATACTGGCAAGGTGTGGGTCAAAACCAAAAAACCCGGCTGGTGAGTCTGCGTAAAGGCTATCACGGTGATACCTTCGCGGCGATGGCGGTCTGCGATCCGCATGACAGTATGCATAGTATGTTTAGCCAGTTACTGCCACAGCATGATTTCCTGCCGGCACCACAGAGTGCTTTTGCCGGCCCCTTTGACGATAACGATCTGACACCGCTACGTGACCTGCTGCGCCAGTCTGCCAATGACATCGCCGCCATCATTCTGGAGCCGATCGTTCAGGGCTATGGTGGTATGCGCTTTTATCATCCGGATTATTTACGCGGTGTACGCGAGCTCTGTGACCAGTATCAGGTGCTGCTGATTGCCGATGAAATTGCTACAGGCTTTGGCCGCAGCGGTAAGCTGTTTGCCTGTGAGCATGCCGCAATTAATCCGGATATCCTGTGTCTGGGCAAGGCGTTAAGTGGTGGCTATCTGACGCTGGCCGCCACGCTGTGTAGCGATGAAATTGCCCGCGGCATTAGTTTAAGTGCGGCCGGCGGTTTAATGCATGGCCCGACTTTTATGGCCAATCCGCTGGCCTGTGCGGTAGCGCTGGAGAGTATCAGCATCATTGCCGAAGGACACTGGCAGCAGCAAGTGGCGGCGATAGAACAACAGCTTACCGTAGAGTTAGCCCCCTGTGCTAAGCTTGCGGCAGTAAAACAAGTGCGGGTGCTGGGCGCCATTGGCGTGCTGGAAATGCGGCAAAAAGTGGATGTGGCAAAATTGCAGGCCCAGTTTGTCGAGCACGGTGTCTGGATCCGGCCCTTTAATAACCTGATCTATATTATGCCGCCCTTTACCATTAGCAGTGCACAGCTAAGCCGTCTCTGTTGGTCGATGTACGAGGTCGCCTCGTCGTGCTAGAGTAAAC
>DAIOUM010000050.1:0-13655 GCA_036759505.1 Alishewanella sp.
TCATTACTGTTGCTGAAATTATGCCGGAACAAGGACGTTGTGATAACTGTGCGCAACCTTTGCAGGGGGCGTTTTGCCACCAATGTGGCCAGGAAAAAAAGAGTTATATCCGTAATCTGAGCGGGGTACTTACTGAGTTTTTTGGTGAGTTCAGTAACTGGGATAGCCGGTTGTGGCGAACTTTGTTGCCATTGTGGTTCTGGCCGGGCTATCTGAGTAAACGTTATTTAAATGGCCACCGGGTACCCTATGTGCCACCGCTGCGGCTGTATTTATTTACTTCAGTGCTGACCTTTCTGCTGTTTTCATCGTTATTTTCCAACAGTGTGGTGGTAAACCAGCCGCAAGATGCACAGAGTGTGGCGCAGCAACAACAGGTGATGGCGGACGTTAAACAACAGCTGGTAGAGCAGGGTGTTTGGCAGGAGGACCATGATTTGGAATTATTCCGTCTGCCGTTTCTGACGTTAGCGCAACAGCAAGCCTACAACGAAAAGATGCAACAACTGGCCAATCAGCCTAAGCTGGCGATCAATAAGTTTTTTTCATTAGCACCGCAGATGATGCTGTTGTTCTTGCCGTTATTTGCGTTAATGCTAAAGCTGCTTTACTGGCGTTCTGGTCGCTTTTATATGGAGCACCTGATTGTCGCCTTACACAGCCATAGCTTTATTTTGCACATGCTGGCGGCAATAGTCTTGTTACAACTGGCCGCTGACCATAGTAGCTTGACCTTGTTAGCAACAATCTGTAACAAGCTGATCTGGTTGTTACTGTGCTGGATCCCGCTGTATTTGTTTTTGTTCCAAAAGATCTACTATCAGCAGGGCTGGGCAAAAACCCTGCTGAAATATGTTCTGACAATTACCATCTATAACAGTATGGCGCTGCTTGGCTTTATCAGCCTGCTGGTATTAAGTGTGTTATGGGCCTGAGCGATCGTCAAAGCCCTGCTGCTGCCAGCAGGGTGGCCATGCGGCTTAAGGCATCAACCCCCTGAATATCGGTGGCTTGTAACGGCACTTTATAACGGCGCAACTGACTAAATTGTTGCTCGATTTGCGCCAGATGCTGCTGTTCCTGTAAGCGACGCTGCGCCAGAAACTCACCATCAGCATGCGCCGGCAGGATGCGGTTCACCACCAGACCTGCCAGCGGTAATTTTTCATCCAACAGCGTTTTTACTGCGCGGCCAGTCTCCAGAATAGGTAATTTTTCCGGCGTTAATACGAAGAGTAATGCACTACGTTGCTTATCTAGCAGCAATTCGCGGGTGCGTTGTAACAGACGTTGCCGGCTTAATAAGGTTTCGGTAATGGCTTTATTACGTTCATCCATGCCGGCCGTGGCATGTTCAGCCGGATCGGCCAGTGGATTGGTAATATCGCGGCCGCCTTTCGGTGTCAGATGCCCCAGCACTTCGCCCAGCTTGGCGGAGCGCTGATTGGCATTCAGCAAACCCTGAGTCCAGGCTGCCATGGCTTCGGGTAAGCTAAGTAATCTGAGGGTGTGGCCGGTTGGGGCTGTATCAAAGATCACTACATCATAGTCGGTCAGGCCGAGCTCAATAGTATGCGCAATCCGCTCCAGCATTGCCGCTTCCTGTGCGCCGGGCGATTGACGGGTAAGCCGCATCTGTCGCTCAATCTCGCTAAACATCTCTGGCCGGGTAAAGCGCTTTAACTGCGCAGTCACTTTCGCCAGATGTTGCTCGACTTCCCGATCCGGGTCCAGTTCCAGGCCATCCAGATTAGGAGCCAGGCGGGTAATGTGGTCACCAAAAGGCTCACGGCCGAAGGCATCGGCCAGGCTATGCGCCGGATCAGTCGAGACCAACAATACCTTTTTGCCACGTTCACTGGCCAATACGGCCAGCGCAGAGGATACCGTGGTTTTGCCAACTCCCCCTTTACCGCCGACCAGCAGGACTTTTTTATCGGTTAACAACATTTAAAATTATCCAGTGGCGAGTGTTCCATACCCATCCGCAGATGCCAGTCATGGAAGCGCTCCAATAACAAAGGTTGCAGCTCCAGCGTGTAATAACTGGCTGGGTTGGGCACACCCATCATTTCAGAGAAGATCAGCAACATAAAGAGGTCATCCTGCTCCCGCTGCGCCCGGGCGATCGCCGAGCGGTAGGGGGCATTGTAAACCTCCTCGACGTAGAAGTTGGCCTGGCGGAACCAGGCCTTAAGGTTGTCGAGCTTTAAATCCAGTTTCATGCTTTCGCGGCTTTATTGGCTTTGATCTGTTTAGTCAGGGTTGAGCCTGACTCCAGGATCACCAGTATCGCCGCTACCAGGATAATAATATCCAGCGTAAACAGGAACCAATCGCCCTTATCATAGAAGGCTTTTAACTGGATTAATAAGCCCAGGGTGGTCATGGTAAGCAGAAACATCAGTGGCGCCAGCGTGTACCACATAGGGCGTCCCAGCTTGACCAGCATCACAGTAATCACCAACAGGGTCAGACCAGCCAGTAACTGGTTAGTGGTACCGAATAAAGGCCAAATCAGCATACCGCCTGAACCATCGCCACCGGCACCAAAGGCCAGCAGTAAACAGCTACCGACAGCCAGCAGTGTAGCGGGAGCAGCTTTTTGCATCCAACTGATATTGTAGATGCTCCCCCATTCCTGGAAGATATAGCGCTGTAACCGCAGACCAGTATCCATAGTGGTACCGGCAAACAGCACGACCATTACCGTCAACAGCGTTTGCGCCAGCACCATGTCTAAACCGATACCGTCCTGTAAAATATTCGCGCCGCCACGGATAAAGGCGCCAACGCCACCCTGACCGAAGCTGTGATAAATTGCCTGCCAATCCGCCAGGGTCGCGAAACCAGCGGTCGCGGCGATAATGGCAGCCAGAGCTAATGAGCCCTCACCAATAGCGCCGAAGTAACCGACGAAACGCACATCCGGCTCTTTATCCAGTTGCTTGGACGTCGTGCCGCTTGAGACCAGACCATGGAAACCGGAAATAGCACCGCAAGCAATGGTGACAAACAGTAGTGGGATCAGGGATGGCGTGCCTTCTGGCACCTCGGTGTTAAAGGCCGGCGCGACAATATCCGGGCTGGCAAAGATAACCGCCGCATACAGTAGGCCCAGACCAATAAAGAGTTGAATACCGTTAATATAATCCCGCGGCTGCAGCAGGGCCCAAACCGGTAACAGCGAGGCAATGGCAGCATAGACGAATAACAGGATAATCCAGGTTTGGCGATCATTCAGGCCAAACATCACTTCGGTGGGTAAGGCCAACGGGAACATCGGACCGGCATAAATCATGGCATAGAGTGCAACGACACCGATGATTGTCACCATCAGCAGGCCAATTAATTTACGGTAAATCAGCTGGCCGATAATCAGCGCGACCACTATCGCCCCCCAAACCGGCACCGTAGCACTGGGGAAGCTAATTAGCTGGTTGGCGATTACGACGGCAAATACCGCGTTGACCATCAGCAGCACCAGGAAGATCACAATCATAAAAATGCTGCGGGCACGGTTGCCAACGATATCGCCGGTTAAGGCGCCAATCGACTTAGCTTTATTGCGGCTACTGGCCCAGATAGCTCCGGCATCATGCACACCGGCGAAGAAGATAGTCCCAAATACCACCCACAGGAATGCCGGCACCCAACCCCAGATCACGGCAATTGCAGGGCCGATAATCGGCGCTGCACCGGCAACAGAGGTAAAATGGTGACCCCATAGAATATATTTATTGGTGGGTACATAGTCCACGCCATCCTGCATTTCATGCGCTGGCGTACGGAAATTTGGATCGACTTTAAAGATTTTTTCGCAGATAAATTTTGAGTAGACGAAATAGCCAAGTGCCATAGCACCCAGGCCCATTAACATCAAGAAAATAGCATTCATGCTACTACCTCTTAGTGGGTTTAAGACCAACTAAGCATGGTACAGCATAAGCGGCAGGGCAAATATGCGACTAAAGTCGAATGCCCGGCAGCATTTTTCTGCCGGGAGTTTGATCTGGCGCAAAAATCAGCGTTTTTGGATCCAGTTGCCATCCAGCAGTATAAAGTGACCGCGCACGGTGCGCTCTATCGCTTTTTGGCCGGCCATTGCTTCGACATCACTGACCGCAATATTATTTTCACGGGCCAGCCGGTTATACTCAGCGCGGCGGGCATCGTTAATCAGCTTGACCAGCAGCTCTGTATCAGTGCCAGCCTGTACCACGCCCAGATAGCCATTCGGTTGCTCGCCAACCAGGCCCTGCGCCTTAGCATTAGGCAGTGCCGCCATCGCCTGTTGCAAATTCATCGCCAGTACTGGCAAGCTAAAGGCCAGCAGCAGGCTGAGGAAGAGTAACCGGCTGTGTTGCAACGCTCTCGTCATTAACTTATGCACTTGCATCTTCAGATTTCCTTAAAATAGGCCACTGGCATCGCTAAACAACTCATCCAGTTGTTTGTCGACCTTGATAAAAATTTCATGCTGAATTTTTACATTCAGGTTGATGTTGATCGGTTCATTGGCCAGTGCAACCTCAACTTTTGGGGTACAGGCTGTGGCCAGTCCCAGTAGTATTAGCGCTGGCAGCGCTTGCCTCTTCATGGTTTGTCTCCTGCCGCCTTGCGGGCTGCCTGTTGTTGTTGAATATACTGTTGCACTCTTTTAGTCAGGGTATCGTTTAATTTACTAGCCAACTGCAAGCTGGCCAGCATCGCCGGTAAATCCTCTTCCAGAGTGATATTCAGGTTGATGGCGCGACCTTGTTGTACTGCCGGATTATAGCCCTGAAGTTTTAACGCCAGCTGAAGCCGGCCGCTGCCACTGTAGCTAACCTCAGATTGTAACTCACTGAAATGAAAATCATCCAGTGCTTCAAAAACCAGCTTCATGCCGGGATTGCTGCTGGTTGCTGCCGCCGGATTTTTGTATTGCAGCCAGCCACCGGGTTGCTCGGCCGCCAGCACGCCAGCGGCAACCTCGAATTGCTGTTGCTGCCAGCGTAGCGGAATTTCACCGCTGATTTTACCGCGGGCTTTTACGTCAGTGCTTGGGTGTTGCCGCAGCAATTCCGTCAGATCGAGCTGATTCAGTTGTAGTACCACCTGTTGCTCGCTTGCCGCCAACTGAAACTGCTGCGGACGGATTTGGACTTTGCCGAGTAAAAAATCGGTTTCAAACTGTTGCAAGCTGAGGGTGCCGGCAGCAGGTGCCGTCAAACTTGCCTCATAGTCGGCTGCGGCCAGCAGCGGTCCGAGCTCAATACCATGATTCAATTGTGTGACTCTCAGCTGAGGTATGTGCAGTCGTAGCGTGTCTGTGTCGCTTTGCGCGATTAAACGGGCGGTTAAGCCATTAAACAGAGTACGATCGTAAAGCCCGGATAGCTCGCGTAATTCTGCTTGCAGCTGCAGCCGCGGTTGCTGTGCTGCGACCGCAAGCTCTCCGGACGCCAGGATCCGGCCTCGCTGCAGGCTTAACAGCTCAGGCCAATCTTTCAGCGTTGCGGCTAATGGATTGCCGGCCAGTAAAAAAATATCGGCTAATTGCCAGTGCAGTTGCAGTTGCGGTGTGGCGCTAATAAAAGCAGCCTGTGCTTGCAGTTGAGCACTTAAGCCGGCGCCATTTTCCAGCTTGCCGTTAAGCGCCAGATTATTGCTATTGCCACTGAGCGTGCTTTCCCACTGCCAGTCCTGTCGCTGTAACAAGGGGTGAACCAGCTGTCCCAGCTTCACGCTAAGCTGGCTATTCAGATTAAGCGGCGTATTGTTGCCATGCTGACTCAGGTTGAGTTCGCTGGCACTAAACTCAAGCCGGCTTTGAATATCGGCGTAATCCAGCTGGCTGTGCAGACTGAGAGGTGTCAGGTTGCGAAGCTGCCAGTTATCGGTTTGCCACAGCAGACTGAAGCGTCCTTTAAGAGTTGTGTCGGTTAACTTTAGCTCAGCCGAGGGCGTGAATTGTGCCAGTACCACAGCCAGATCAGCCTCCGGTACGCTAAGCTTAAGTTCAGGGCTTAAGCTTAGCTCTGCGTTAAGCTGGGCATCAAGTGCCAGCGGTGCAGCAGAGCTTAACGTTAATTGCAGCGGTAATGATGTCAGGCTGGCGGAGTCGCCTGAGGAGTTTAGCCTGATATACAGCGCTGCTGCCGCCTCTGGTAGCGCAGCCTGCAGTGCCGGTGGCAGATAATGACTTAGCTGGAGATCACCAGTGAGCTGCCAATTCTCGATTTCCCCCTGCGTAATAGCCAATGCGAGCTCAGCCTCGCCCTTGACCGCGCCAAACGGCAGCGCAAAGGCACTTGGCGCTCTTAACAGTACGTTGACCTGTGCATCTTGTAGCGGTATCGCAGTATTGCGCTGCAGCTGTTGTGGTAATTGCCAGTTAGCGTTAACAAAAAAATGTAGTGGCTGGGTAAACTCGGCCAGCCATTCTGCCGGAGGTAACAATTGCCAGCTGGCGAGCCAATGTTGTAACTCGGTCGGCAGTGGCGAGATGGCCAGTGCCAATTCAGTGCTCGCCTGACGTGCGCTACCGAGTTGTTGTTTCAGGCTAAGGGCCAGTACCTCGGGATACAGCAGTGTAGCCTGCAGTGCTTGCTGATTGTCTTGCTGTTGATACTGCACATCGAGTCGCAGCGTTTGAGCAAGCTCTGGTGAGCTGGCCTGTACCCGCAGCAAATACTGTTCGTTGTCCGTATTACTGAGCGATGCCGCTGCACTGACTTCGCATTGTAACGCCGGGCAGGGCAGTAGCAGTTGGATGTCAGGCAGCGTGATCTGTTTTGGTAACCAGCTGGGTAGTCGCCAATCTGTATTCAGACTAAAAGGATGTTCAGGGGGTGTTGCGGGGCTAGCCGGGGCAAACAGCTGTAAGCGGGCTTCGGCGATATAGACACTTTCTGCCTGCGCCCGGAAAAAAGCTGGCCAGGACCAGCTCAGCTGCACGTCCTGCAGCTGAAGTGTCGCGGTCTGGGGGGCGTCGAGTCGAAAGCTAAGTTCAGACAGATGCAGCTGATGCAGTGATACCTTCCGGAGCTGAAAAGACAGATCACGCACGCCGGCTTTATCCAGTTGCCATTGCAGATAGGCGAACGCCAGTACCGCCAGCAGCGGTAACCCTAATAGCAATAGCAAAACGGATTTTAGCAGACGACGCATAGCAACTCCCTGACTGAGGCGTCTCTAGACTTTAGGTAATCCTAACTGAATCTGCTCTGAACTGATAGCAAAGCAGCTTGCGCTGCTTTGCCTGATGGATAAAGGTGTTATTGCCGGGCAGCCGCTGAGGCGTCTCGGATGGCGCGGAACTCATTGCCCTGATACCAGTTTGGCCAATGCCGGCTATTCGCCAGTTCATGACCGACCCGGAAATACAGGAACAGGTCCTGCTGTGCCCCGCGCAGATCCCAGTTGTCGTCCCATTCGTCGGTGACTTTATGGTAACAACAGCTGTTAAACTCGGCCCGCTGTTTGGCGCCCCACTCAGCGCCATGCTGGTAATGATCATTACCGCCTTTGGCATACAGAATAGGCACGCCTTTTTTCGACAGGCTAAAGTGATCAGAGCGGTAAGCAATACCGGCTTCCGGATTGGGCTCTTTTACCGCATAGCGGCCTTGCTGTTCAGTGTATTTGACCAGGATCTCCTCTAAATCGGTATTGCCCAGACCAACCACCACCATATCTTTCATTGGGCCGTACACATTCATCACGTCCATATTAATGGCCGCGACGGTTTTCTCCAGCGGGAATACCGGGTTTTCGGCATACCAGGCCGAGCCGAGTAAACCGCGCTCTTCCGCGGTCACCAACATAAAGACCACCGAACGCTCGGGCTGTGGTTGCTGGGCAAAGTACTCGGCAAGCGCAATGACCGCACCGGTGCCACTGGCATTATCCTGAGCGCCATTAAATACCTTATTGGTCGGGTTGGAGAAGTCCATACCCAGGTGATCCCAATGCGCCATATACAGAATGTACTCATCCGGATATTTGCTGCCCTCGATATAGCCAACCACATTGCTGGACTGTAGCTCGCGCAGATTGTTTTCAATACTGATTGACGCCTTAACGTTTAACGGCACAGGTTTAAACTCGCCAGACAATGCCTGTTTACGCAAGGTTTCAATATCGCTGCCTATATTGGCGAACAGTTTTTGCGCCGTTTCGGTCGTTACCCAACCCTCAACCTTGGCGCGGTCCATATTTTTGTTTTCTTTGATTAAATCAAATTTTACCGGTGAACCATGGGCGACGACACCCCAGCCATAGCTGGCGGCGTCAGTTTCATGGATAATTAACGCCATGGCAGCGCCCTGGCGGGCCGCTTCTTCAAATTTATAGGTCCAGCGACCGTAGTAGGTCATGGCGTTGCCATTAAACAGCTCTGGATTCTGGGTGGCAAAGCCCGGATCGTTGACAAACATCACCACGGTTTTGCCGGCGACATCCAGGCCTTCGTAATCGTTCCAGTTATATTCCGGCGCCACTATGCCGTAACCGACAAATACCATCTCACTGTCAGTGACGCTGATATTTTCCGTTACCCGGGTGGTCCAGGCAAACATGTCATCCCGGTAGGCCAGACTGGCAGGCAGAGCTTCACCTCCACCGCTTAAGGTCATGGCAGAGACCTGTTTCGGATCGATCTGTACCAGGGATACCGGCTGCTTGTAGCTGTCAGCATCGATACCCTTTAAGCCGATCCGCTTAAAGTTTTCTTCCAGATAAGCAACGGTCAGCTCTTCGCCCTTGGTGGCGGGCGCCCGGCCCTGGAATTTATCATCAGACAAGGTTTTAATATATTCCGCCAGCTTGGGGTTAAAGTCGGTATCGACCAGCTCCGCGACGGTAGGTTGCACGGCCTTGGTTGGCGGTTCTGCCGGTTTGCCACAGGCCGACAGCGCAACAGCTGCAGATACAGCAAGCAGCAGTGCAGGGTGTTTCAGGTTCAACATCTTTTTTTCCTTGGTGTTGTGTGATGTTAAAAAGCGCTGGCATTAGCCGGCGCCGGGTAACTTAGTCGGCATAGCCCCAGGGCGTTGGCGGCAGTGCGACTGGCTTGGTCAGGTCAAAGTCTACCCGAAATTCGCGGCCTTCGCGCACCAAGCGGTAACTGAATTGCTGCGGATGGATAAACATCTGCCAGGTATTACCGATAGATTGTGGGATGCCGCGGGCGGCAAATAACTCTTTTGAGTACTGGTCGGCCGGAAAAGATTGCGCTGTTGGCCAGCCGGCATCGACGGTATGGCCGCCATACATGGTTTGGTCATCGTGCGAACCATCTTTATTACGGTGATCATGCTTTAATGACAAGCCAGAACCGGTTTTGGTGATAATCCAGGTGCGGGAGTGGTTATCGCCAACGTGAAAAGGGATCTGTAATTCAGTGTCGGTACAGCGGCGCACATGCATAATCAATGCGCCTTCGAAACCCGGTGCCGGTGGGTTATCCACCGCCAGCTTGCCAGCAAAGGCTTTACCACACAGCGCTCTCAAATTGTCAAAAAAGGCATCATGGGTGGGAATTGACACCAGCGGCGCTGGTTGCACGAGCTGGGCTTGTGCACCAAAGGTCGTGGTCAGGGCAACCACGAGTAAGGTTTTTTTCATGTTATTCTCCTTATAATACGGGCCAAACTATACCGCGGATGCGTATTGGGTTCAAACCGCAACGACCGACTCAGGACCATGACCATGCAAAATGAGATAGATGGAAAGTTTTTACTTAATCTGTATGCCAAGATTGAAAAGTATGGCCAGCCCCAGCAAACGGCACATGGTGCCGGCTTTGTGTTGGATGGTATTAGCGTCAGCCAGGGCTTTGACGGCTATGAAGCCTATTTCTCGGATGGCGTAGTGCAGCTGACGCTGGGTTTTCATAATAAATGGCATGCCGACGCGACAGATGAGCAACAGATGGAGCGCTTTTTAGCGCGTTTGCAACAGATCCAAAAGCAGTATACCTAGGTTGAGCCAGGCCCTTGCTAAAAACAAAGGTGAAAGCGCCAACCTTTTTTGCTTGTTTTATCGCCTGTTGTTAACCCTGCTGGCGCCAGGATACAAATTATTTACTGATTACACTTGACGGCATCCAAAATAAAAGGCATCTTTACGTTTAGATGGCTAAAAGGCTGTTTGCTTTTAGTTGCAGAACGCGTTAAAGTACGCACCGTCAATCGTATTCGATAGACCAGAAGAGGCGCGCTAGCCAGGTATTCTATGTCAGAGCACTATCACTCGTAGCATAGAAGAGGGGGTTTAGCGCCGAGGGTAAGCAACAGATAGTGGTTGTGCACCCGGTTGCTAAGGCTGAATCCTTAGGACTGTCACCTGATGTTTTGGTGGAGAGCTTCTGGCCTTTGTTAGTTACAGCAACGGTCTGTTTCATTTCTCGTTTTGCTTGTTAGCAAATGCCATGCTCTGCTTATCTGTTTTGTTAAGGAGAGACCCCCGTGTCCAAACTCATTATTGCCAAATTTGGTGGTACCAGCGTAGCCGATTTTGAGGCGATGTCGCGCTGTGCTGATATTATTCTTGCCAACGAGCATATCCGTGTCGTGGTAGTCAGTGCCAGCTCTGGCGTGACCAACCTGCTGGTGGATATAACCAAGACTACCGAGGTACAGCAGCGCTACGATGCTTACGCCGGTATTGAACAGATCACGCTCAAAGTATTAAACCGCTTGCAGCAGCCGCAAGCCGTTGCCGCTCAGATTGAGCTGCTACTGGGCGAGTTAAAAGCCCTGATTGAAAACGGTGGCGCAGTTTATAGTAGTGCCCACAAAGACTTAATCCAGTCTTTTGGTGAACGCTTAAGTTCGGTACTGTTTGCGCAGGTTCTCACCGAACGCGGCGAGGCAGCGCTGTGTTTTGACGTGCGCCGGGTGATGCGCACCGATAGCCGCTTTGGTAAGGCAGAACCGCAAATCGGCGCTCTGGCTGACTTAGCCGCGGTGCATCTGGCTCCGCTGTTACAGGAGCAGCGGATCGTGACTCAGGGCTTTATTGGTGCCGACGAGTTTGAACAAACGACGACCCTGGGTCGTGGCGGCTCTGATTATAGCGCTGCGTTGCTGGCCGAAGCCTTGCAGGCAGTCACGGTACAGATTTGGACCGATGTGGTTGGTATCTTTACAACGGATCCGCGCCTAACTGCAGAAGCCCGTTGTATCCCGGAAATCAGCTTTGATGAAGCAGCTGAAATGGCGACCTTTGGTGCCAAGGTGCTGCATCCGGCAACTTTGTTACCGGCGATGCGGCAGAATATCGCGGTCTTTGTCGGCTCCAGCCGGGAACCGGAAGCGGGGGGCACCTGGATCGCGAAAGAGGTACAACAGCGACCACCGTACCGTGCGATAGCGCTGCGTAAATCACAAACCTTAATTACGGTAAAAAGCCCGGCTATGCTGCATGCGCCCGGTTTTCTGACCCGGGTGTTTGACACGCTGAGCCGGCATCAGATCTCAGTGGATCTGGTTACGACCTCTGAAATCAGCGTGGCACTTACCTTAGATCAGGGCGGCATGACCAGTGCATTTAGCAGCAATCTGGAGCCGGCTCTGGATGAGCTCAGAACTTTTTGTGAAGTCAGTGTGGAAACCGGCCTGAGTCTGGTCGCGGTTATTGGCAATCATTTACACAGCAGCAAAGGGGTGTCGGGTGAGCTGTTCAGTACGCTGGAACGCATTAATATGCGGCTGATTTGCCATGGTGCCTCAAAACATAACCTGTGTTTTCTGGTCCAGGACAGCGATGGGCCGGGTGTGGTGAAACAACTGCATCAGCGCTTATTTGCCGCCTGATAACTTAGCCGCAAATAAAGATAGCGCCGGCGCAAGTGCCGGCGTTTTTATTGAGTTTGGTGCTGTTATTTAGTTTGGTGCAAATACCGGTGTTGCGTGTAGCTCGCCCTTCACGCAAAGCCAGCTACCTTGTTCCAGCGCAATCGGCGCGCTAAACCAGACCATAAGCGGCGTCTGTTCTGTCTCAAGTTGCAGCAGGACACTGTCGGCGCTGAGTTGCCCGGCCACCCGGCCTTGCAGCCAGACTTCAGGTAACGCCGCCAGTGGCTGGTACAGAGCAGCGGCGTCCTCAGGTAAGCTTTTAGTCGCAGCAAGTTCAGCCTGCCACAAACTCAGAGTTAACAGCACTGGCAGTTGTTGCTCTTGTTGCTGTTGCAGCTGGTCCAGCTCAGTTTCATCAGCGTCGATGATCAGGCTATACAGGCCGGGGTAGCTGCTGTTTCGTAGCACGGCGGCGGCTTGGTACGGTAGTCGGCTTAGCGACTTAATGCCAACACTAACTCTCATCAGGCTGGCTCTGCGGAATTGGTGGCTGCATCGTCTGCTTCCAGCAGGCCTTCTTGCTGACCAATCACTCTGGCCACCATCAGATCGCCGGTGACATTGGTGGCGGTGCGCATCATATCGACAATCCGATCGACAGCTGCAATAAAGGCAATGCCTTCCAGTGGCAGACCGACTACACTCAGCGTCACGGTCAACATCACCATTGCGGTACCCGGCACGCCGGCTGTACCAACCGATGCCAGGGTCGCGGTACCGGCTATCAGCAGATAGTCGGTGGTTTGTAACGGGATCCCATACAGATGGGCAATAAAGATCGCGGCAATGGCCGGAAAAATACCGCCACAGCCATCCATATTGATGGTCGCGCCCAGCGGCAGTACAAAGCTGGCGTAATTTTTGGATACTTTTAAATCTTCGGTTGCAACTTTAAAGCTCACCGGTAAGGTGCCATAACTGCTGGCACTGCTGTACGCGACCAGCTGCGCCGGTAATACCGCCTTAAAAAAGGCGCGCCAGCCCATACCGCCGTATAGCTTGACCAAACCACCGTAAACGATGGCCATATGCAGCAGACAGGCCAGATAGATAGCGACAATAAACTTGGTTAGTGGCAGCAGGGTGGCTAAACCAAAGCTCCCGACAGCCCAGGCCATCAGACCGAAGACGCCAAAGGGAGTCAGTTGCAGTACCATCCGGGTAATGGCGTACATAATCTCAGCACCAGCATTAACCAGTTTTTTCATCGGTTCGGCTTTTTCGCCCACCTGATTGATAGCAATACCAAACAGCACCGCAAACACGATGATCTGTAGTACCTTGGCTTCCGCCAGCGCCGCCACCGGGTTAGTGGGGATCAGGCTGGTGATCACCTCGGATACCGGCGGGATCACCCGCTCGCGTACTTCGACCGCGGTCAGTTGCAGATCTGAGCCCCACTGCATCAGGCTACCCACTGTCAGGCCAATTAAGCTGGCGACCAAGGCCGTTGCCAGAAATAAGGCAACAGTTTTTAGTGCCAGCCGCTGCATCTTGTGCTGATCGGCTAACGAGGTAATGCTATTGATCAGTGCAAAAAACACCAGCGGCACGACCAGCATCCGGATGGCGTTGATAAACAGCGTTCCCAGCGGTTTAAACAGCGTAGCCTGCTCGCCCAGGGCGACGCCGGCCAGTACACCCAACACCAGCGCTCCTAATACCCGTTGCCAGAAAGGGATCGCAAACCAGAATTTAAACATCATTGACCTCAAGTCAGCTAAAAACGACACAGTATAAAATGAAAAACGGCCCTAACAAGGCCGTTTTGCTCTAAGTTATAAGCTATTCATATTGAAGTGGATCAGT
>DAIOUM010000050.1:13755-18568 GCA_036759505.1 Alishewanella sp.
GCCAGCGATAACAGGATCATATTGCGGTTTGGCACCACGGTCGACTTCATATTATCGGCGGCGTAATGGCCTTCCGGGACCTCGATATCACTGGTTAGCGAGGAGCCGCTTAATAGCTGGTTAATTGCTGAAATATCGACAATTTTATGCTTAACACCCAGTTCACGGCAGACCTGTTCAGCACATTTCAGCTCTTTGACATGACGCTGACCATAGTTAAAGGACAACGCATAGACGTCATGACCATCCCGCAGCGCCCTATGTAACACCGTGTAGGAGTCCATACCACCGGAATAAATCACTACAACTTTTTGCGTCATCAGCAGCTCTCTCTTGTATAATGCCGGAAAATCGGGCCGCGTAGTATAGCTGAAGAATGCCGTGGCTGCATCAGCTGTGGCGGATTAACACAAGGTTGGGTAGGGTGTATCAGGTAAACGAAGTATTTCAGACCATTCAGGGCGAGGGCCGCTACACTGGTAAGCCTTCGATTTTTGTGCGGCTACAGGGCTGTCCGGTAGGCTGTAGCTGGTGCGATACCAAACATACCTGGACCCTGGATCCGGAACTGAAAACCAGCCCTGAGGCTATGTTGGCAAAACGCAGTGATACACCCGCCTGGGCTGAGCTGAGCCCGGCACAGTTGCTGGCGTTGTTTGCTGCTGAAGGTTATCAGGCCCGGCACGTAGTGATTACCGGTGGTGAGCCCTGTCTTTATGATTTATATCCGCTTTGTGAAGCCTTGCATCAGGCCGGTTACAGCACTCAGATTGAAACCAGCGGCACCTTTGAGGTGAAAGCGCCTGACAGCACCTGGGTCACAGTGTCGCCGAAAATTAATATGCCGGGTGGTTATAAGGTACTCGCCAGTGCGTTAGCGCGTGCCAATGAAATTAAACATCCGGTGGCGATGCAAAAGCATATCGAGGAGTTGCAAGCCTTACTGTCTGAACATCAGTTGCAGGATAAGCTGGTCTATCTGCAGCCCATTAGTCAGCAAAAACGCGCCACTGAACTGGCCATCGCCAGCTGCATTGCCAATAACTGGCAGCTCAGTGTGCAGGTCCATAAATATCTGGGTATTGAGTAAGACTCAGGCGTTATGAGCCAGCCAGTGCTGTAATTGTTGTAGACAGCTTTGCGGATCCTGAGTCGCCAACTTCAGCTTCAGCGCCGGCTGCATGGGCAATAACTCCAGCCAGCGGCCAGCCAGCCAGGCGCCATCGGTCAGCAGCGGCTGTGGGTAGAGTGCGGCTAGCTGCGGATACTCCTGCAACAACTCGGCAAAGGCGGCAGATAATTGGTTCAGTTCAGTACTAAGTTCAACGCTGTGCCAGTCTGTTTCCGGCGCTACTTCGGCCACATGCAGTTTATCCTCTTCCTGCCAGCGCCGGATGATACGCTGTCGGCTGATACCACTGATGGTGATCCCCAGTAAGCCGTCGGGCAGGGTTTCAAAATCATCAACGCTGACTTTACAGACCAGTGGCAGGATCCGATCCGGATGCTGTTGACTGACCAGCGGATTCAGCGTGGCCATGGCAAAAGGCCGTTTGCCACTGACGGCCTCTTTTACTAACCGCACATAGCGCGGCTCAAACACCCGCAACTTCATTTTGCCGCGTGGCAACAGAAAACTTCCTAAAGGAAACAGAGCCAGTTGTTCGTTCATCGTAATAGCTTAATAATGAGACACTGCATCTATTACGCTTTGCAGCAGCCTGCAGATCGCAGGCCGGTTAAATTAACTGCGCCGTACCGGATCGTCTTTTAGTTTCGGAATTTTCAGCCCCAGTTCTTTGCCTCTGTTGCGGGCATAATAAGTACAGCCATAAAACATCAGACAAGCCAGCAACAGCTCCAGCAGCGAAAACCAGAAATAACTACCAGTGCTGACCCATAAATTGGTCAGGCTGTGCAGAAAGTACAACATGACAATAAAATTCGCCCAGGCAAAGGTATAGGCATGGCCTTTGATAATACCCCACATCGGTAACCACAGGGGTAACCACAGTAACAGTAAGGTACTGAGCAGACTTGGTTTTAACGCTTGATCGTCACCGTAGCTGACCGGGGAGAGCCAAATTTGCCAGAGCGGGATCAACAGCCAAAGCCCCCAATACCCCAGGCGGCCTAGTAATAAATAACGCTGCGTATCAGCAGCCATCGGGATGGCAGCGGGTGCTGTCATAAGGTTAATCCTTGTTGTTTTACCGCCAGGCTCAGCTGCGCCAGGCGTTTGCCAAATGCCAGAGCCAGCCGCTGCTCGTCAACGGTCAGTTGGGGATCCTGTTGCATACCGCTGACATGGCTTGGACCATAAGGGGTGCCACCACTTTGCGTTTTATGCAGTTCGGGTTCGGAATAGGGGATCCCCATTAGCAGCATACCGTGATGTAATAATGGCAACATCATACTTAGCAAATTGGCTTCGTTGCCACCATGTAAGCTGCCGGACGATGTAAAGACACCGGCCGGCTTATTAATCAGCTCACCTTTCAGCCAGCTGGCGGTCGTGCCATCCCAAAAGGCTTTGGCTTCAGCCGCCATATTACCAAAGCGCACCGGGCTGCCGAAGGCCAGGCCATCACAGAGTGTCAGCTCGCTGGCTTGCACCTGTGGGTGTCGTGCACTGTCCTGCTGCCCGAAGCCAGGAATACTGCGTAGCAGCGCTTCGGCGCCGGCTTGCTGCACGCCGATGGCGATTTTTTCTGCCAGGGCAGCGACTGAGCCATGGCGTGAATAATACAAAACCAGAACCTGTGCACTCATTGCAGCAAGGCCTGAAGTTGCTCAAGTGGCCGACCGATAGCGGCACGCTCTGCCACGACCAGCACCGGTCTTTCCATCAAACGCGGATGAGCGGCGATGGCGGCAAGCAGCGCCTTATCATCGAGACTGGGATCAGCCAGACCCAGTGCCTGGAATTCTTCTTCCTTACTGCGCAGCAAGGCGCGGGCCGGCAGCTGCAATTTCTGCAGTAAAGTAGTCAATTCAGCCAGCGTCAGCGGGTTTTTCAGATACTCAACCACCGTAAAGGCTTTGCCGCTTTGTTCCAGCAGTGCCAGGGCATCGCGGCTTTTTGAGCAGCGTGGGTTATGGTAGAGGGTAATCATAGGATACTCTTTTTATTCAAATTACAGTTAACGGGATAACCGCGATCACATCCGTTGTAAGCGCTCAAACTCAGCCTGCCACTGGCGCTTTTTGGCTTCCAGACGCCGGTTCTCCAGCCGGGCTTCCGGCTTCAGATGATTTAGCGCCTCGTTCAGATCGTCAATCGCTTTCGGATAATTGGCCATCTGATAGAACAGATCGGCTCGTGCCTCATAGTAACGGGCGAAATCTTCCTGCTTTTTGTAGGCTTCAGCTAATAAGTCATAGGCCAGAATATTATCGTCTTTATGATACAACAAATTCCGAAGCAGATGGATGGCAAGCGGATAGCTACCGGCTTTAACCGCGACATTAGCGTAATTTAGCGTCACAACCTGGTTGTTGGGGCGCAGCAGATATTCCTGCTGTAAGCGCTCCAGCGCCTCATCAAAACGCTGCTGACCAATCAAGATATCGGTATAAACATCCAGATAATAAAGATTATGCGGATCCTGCTCCATCAGAGGTTTTAGCATCTCCAGCGCAGCGGCATAGTCTTTACCGTCCAGTAAGGCAATGGCCAGGGCATAGCGGTTCGCGCGGGTATTTCCGCCCGGTTCAGCCAGCCGGCGCTTGAAAATTACCAGTGCATCCTGGGTATTATGATGATAGCGTGCTAACACCCGTGCCTGGCTTAGCGTAAAGTCCATGCTGTCGGGTACAAAGCGTTGTGGGAACTGCTGAGCACGTAAGCGCGTATCGGCAACCCGCGCTTGGGACAGCGGGTGTGTTTGTAAGAATGCCAGTTGCTGGTTGGCAAAGCGGCTTTGCTCGGCCAGACGACCGAAAAAGGCGGGCACTGCATTGGGATCAAAGCCCGCTTCCGCCAGGATCGTCATGCCGATCCGGTCCGCTTCCTGTTCATTACTGCGGGTAAAGTTAATCGCACTTTGCTGCGCAGCGCCCTGTGACGCCACCATCGCTGCCATACCCGCTTCCGGATTAACGGTCGCCAGTACTATGGCGCCAAGTAAACCCGCGATAGTAAGGGGGGCGCGTTGATTCTGTGCTTCGACAAAGCGGGCAATATGACGCTGGGTAACGTGGGCAATTTCGTGCGCCATTACCGAGGCAAATTCACTCTCGCTCTCGGCTACTGCCAGGGTGCCGGTATGAGAGGCGATATTACCGCCCAGCGTAGCAAAAGCATTAATTTGACGGTTATTAACCCAGTAAAACTTAAACGGGAATTTGACATCATTAGCCCGTGCCACCAGGCGGTTACCCAATGCATTAATATATTCATCAAGCAGCGGGTCATAAACCATCGGTAGTCGGCCGCGGGTTTGCCGCATCAGGACATCACCTAGCTGCTTTTCTTTCTCCGGGGTCAGAGTGGAGAAGGCGTTACCACCGATATCCGGCAACTGACTTTGCGCCTGTGCAAAAGGGGCGTATGTGCTTAAACTGAGTAAACAGATGGCAAAAAACGTTTTTACTGCGGGGTTTTGCATAATAAGGCAACCCTTTCTCCGGAGAATGCTGCTACAAGCTGAAGCTTTGGCAATGTCACCGGCGTTAAGTTCAGTGCAATCGCGGCTTCGGCAACAAAAAACCAAGGTGCATACTAACCTGCCTACTTTATCCGATTCAATCACTTGCTAGGGCGTGTTGACGTTTGCTGCTTGTTTTTGCAGCTGTTTGGCTGGTGTTTATA
>DAIOUM010000051.1:0-6396 GCA_036759505.1 Alishewanella sp.
GCCGCCGTTTCAATACTGCCGTTCACTGTGCTTAAACCGCGTTGTACCGTTAAATTTTGTGCCGCTTTAATACTGCCATTCACCGTTTCGGCACTGTCAATCTGTACCTGTTCCGCCAGACGGATGCTGCCATTAACGGTGGAAACTTTGCCCGCCCGGCTTTGTTCATTCAGGCTGATACTGCCATTTACCCGCGAAACATCGCCTTGCTGCGCTGTGCCCTGATAACTACCGTTGGTCTTTTCCGCAGCGTCGACCACGACGATGCAGCCGCTTAACAGACCACTTAACACTAATACCGGCACTAACCATAATTTCTTATTCGTTACGTTATGCATTTTATTATTCGCCTTTGTTTTAACCTTGTTGATTGTCATCAATCGGTTAATGCAAATTTACGGCCAAATTTTATTTCAAATAAAAACAAACACTTACGCAAAATCAATTCAGCAAGCTGCCAGATCAAAACCACTATTTAGTAGAAATCACCAAGTTTTAGCCAGCTTATAACCACTCCAGCTGCCGCTCTGGCCAATACATCACGGCACTGCGACTTTGCAGCAACGGCAATAATGCCGGTTCCTGTTCGGCAATCACTGTTTTAGCAAACTGACAAAAAAACGCGGCCTTTAACTCAGCGCGGCGCCGGTCAATACCGGCCTGTTGATAAGGTACCGAGGCCAGCAGTAATACGCCGTCTGCCGGGATCCGCTGCTGCTTAATATTGTTCAGGATGATCGCAGCAGCCTTTTTCACCGGCTGCGACAGGTCCGGGCTAAAGGGGCCGATAATGAGGGCAATATTAGGCACATGCAAAAAATCAAAGCCACGCCCCAGACAGAGCATCCACTCCCGGTGCTCAATATCCAGCTGCCGCCGTTGTTGCCGCTGCAAGGCGCTGTGCCGCAAATTACCCAGCAGCAGAGGCAGCAAATCGCGCTGCATCGCCGCGGGCAATAACGGACAGAGTTGTTGCAACAAGGCCGGTAACTGCGGGCTTAGGTCCGGACTGTACTGGCTTAAATCCAGCATCCGGCCAGTACTGCCATGCAATACCAGCGCGTCGCTGTCGGTTTCAAAACCAACCACCAGCGCATAACACTGCTCACTGGCGGCAAAAATGCTCTGTAGCTGATCGCGGATCTGCAGCGCCTGCGCCAGTGCGGCATCACGATCATGTTGAAAGCCGGCACAGCCGCGCTCTTTGGCACCGGCTGAGAAATGATAGCTAATCAGTACCAGCACCGGCCGGCCTTGCGCCAGCGCCTGATTAATATCATCACATAGCAAATCGCCCAGATAAGGCCAGCCAAGATTGAAGATGCCACCCAAATTGCGGTAGGGCTGAATAATCCCCAGCGGCGTTTGGGTAGCATGCGGCAAATGGATCCGGCCATCCATGCATTTTAGCGCGATAATTTTGGTTGGATGCTGCGCCAGATAGGCCTCACGGGCAGCGGTGCCGGCAATAAAGGCCGCACTATGCCGGCTGGCTAGCTGCTCCAGCCAGCTTAGCCGGTCAGCAAAGGGTTGTTGATGCAGCTCTGGGGTAGCATCTGACATAGGGCATCCGTTAAGTTAAGCTGCATTAACCATAACAGAAAAATAGCAGGGCTTGTTGGCGCTTGCTGCTGCAACTTTAGTCGAGGTGCAGAGTGTGTCACTACCCGTTTTGGCTAACTGGGCAATAATAAAATTTTATGGCAGGCTAGGGCATATTGATGTTTGCTGATTCAGCTTAAAAAAGGAACGGAGTAATGCGCTGTGGTTTGTTATTAGGAGCAGTATTGGGTTTAGCGGCCTGCGGTAAGCCCGCCCCTGAGCCGGAGTTAACGGCACGTTTCACACCGGAACAGCAGCAGTTGCTGCAGCAGGGCAGCCTGCGTGCCCGCAGTTGCGCGGCGTGCCATGGCGCTAATGGTATCTCGCGCCAGGCGTTATACCCTAGTCTGGCAGGCTTGCCAGAAGCACAGCTGGCTGAGGCATTGCAGCAATATCGCGATGGCAGCCGCAAACATGCGTTAATGAGCCCACAGGCTCGCGGGCTGACCGATGACGATATTGCGCTGCTCGCCGCTTATTATGCGCTGCTGCCCGGCCCTAGTCAGCCATAAACAGCGCCAGTAAGTCCTCGGCATTCCCCTGCCATAGCTGGCCCTTGCCGCTGCTAAGCAGTTGATCGGCCAGTCCCTGCTTGTATTGCTGCAGTTGTTGGACTTTTTCTTCTACCGTATTGCGGGCAATCAGTTTGTACACAAAGACCGCTTTATCCTGGCCGATGCGGTGGGCGCGGTCAGTGGCCTGATTTTCTGCCGCCGGGTTCCACCAGGGATCATAATGGATCACGGTGTCGGCAGCCGTCAGGTTCAGGCCGGTACCACCGGCTTTTAAACTGATTAAAAAGACTTCTGTTTCACCCTGTTGAAAGGCATCAATTTGTTGCTGCCGGTTTTTGGTCTGGCCGGTTAACTTACTGTAACTGATGCCGAGAAATTGCAGCTCTTGCTCAATCAGGTGCAGCATGCTGGCAAACTGGCTGAATAACAGTACCCGCCGGCCTTCTTCAATCATTTCCGGCAGATTCTCCCGCAACCAACTGAGCTTGGCGTTATGCCGCACCAGCTGCGCCTGCTCGATCGGTACCAGGCGGGCATCACAGCAGGCCTGACGCAGTTTCAGCAAGGCATCCAGAAACTCGATCTGGCTGGCGGCAACGCCTTTACGTAAAAACAGCTCCCGCACCTTGGTTTCCATAATCAAGCGGATACTTTCATACAGGTTGCGCTGATCGGCTTCCAGCTCCAGCAGCTGAACAATTTCGGTTTTCTCGGGCAACTCCGCGGCTACCTGACGTTTGGTGCGGCGCAGCATAAAGGGAGCCACTTTTTGTTTTAATGCCTGTGCCCGCTCGGTATCGGCATGTTTCTCAATCGGTTTGCGATACACCTGGGTAAAGTGGGCTTCGGTGCCAAGCAGCCCCGGCAATACAAAGTCAAACAGTGACTTTAATTCTCCCAGATGGTTTTCCAGCGGCGTGCCCGACAAGGCCAGGCTAAAGTCGCGTTTTAACGCCCGCACGCTCTGTGCGGCCTGACTGCCGGCATTTTTAATATGCTGGGCTTCATCCAGCACCACCACACTAAAGGCGCGCTGCCGATACAGCGGCAGATCCCGCACCAGCAGCGGATAGCTGGTCACCAGCACATCGAACTCTGCCAGTTGCTCAAACAAAGGCCGGCGTTTGGCACCGTAAATTTGCAGGACCCGCAGCGCCGGGGTAAAACGCGCCGCTTCATTCTGCCAGTTGCCAAGGAGTGAGGTCGGGCAAACAATCAGCGCCGGCTGGGTTAAACGCCCCTGCTGCTTTTCGTGCAACAAGAAACTTAAGGTTTGCAGGGTTTTACCCAGGCCCATATCATCGGCCAGAATGCCGCCCAGGCCAAAGTGGCGTAAAAACACCAGCCAGTTTAAACCCTGCTGCTGATAGCTGCGCAGTGTCGCCTGCAAACCTGCTGGCAGCGGCACCTCACTAATACCCTGAAAATTGTGTAACTGCTCATTCAGACGCTGCAGGCGGTTGGCATTCAGATACTGAATTTCCGCCGCGCCGGGTGGCGGCAGGATCGCGGCTTTATAGTCTGGTAACTCCAGCGTTAGCGGCGATTTCTGTAAGTTCAGCAGCTCAACGATGGTATCAATCAGCGGCTGAATTAATGCCATCGGGATCGCCAGTTTGCCCTGCGGCAGACTCAGCCAGATGGTTTCACCGGCGGTAGGCAGGCCATAATGCCGCAGATACTGGCTAATTAACGGTAATAACGGCACCTGCTGACCACTGACATCGACCTGGATCGCCAGCTCAAAACCGCTGTGTTTACCGTCACTGACCTGTAAATAGGGCTTGGCATCCAGAATTTGCAGATTAAAGTCACTGTCCTGCTCAATGCGCCAGCCTTGCTGCCGCAGTTCGGGCAAGGCTTCCAGCAGCGGTTGCCATAGCTCTGGATTATCCGGCCCTTCCCCTATTGAGAAAGCGCTGAGCGTGTTCGCCGGTGCCGGCAGTTCACAACTGACCAGCCCCAGTGCCAGCAATTGCTCTAAAGCGGCCACTTCCACGCCACGCTGGCGTAGCACAAAGATACTCTGCGCCGCAGTTACGATCTCGGTTTGCCGCTGCTGTAAATTCAGCGGCAGCCGGTGGGCGCCATAATCAAAGGCCAGAATAGCGACGGGTCTGGCTGGCATTTTCGGTTGTTGCACCCGCATTTGCAGTGCCAGCACCGGTACCGGTGCCACATCCAGCTGACTGGCGGCTGCGCCCTCCGGCAGCGGTAAAGTGACTGCCGGAAATAGCTTTTGCAGCTGCCCCAGCCGCTGGGTTAGCTGCGCCGGCGGGATCAGTGGCATCTTACTGAGTAGCTTTAACTCGCGCCCCGTTAGTGCCGTATCCAGCGGGCCCAGTTCATAATGATCGGTATTGATAAAACAGGGTGGTTCGGTAAAGATTGGCTGGTTCGCCTCATCTTCTGCGATCTGACACTGTAGCCGTTGTCCGCCACTGCTGGCCTGCCAGCTCAGTTGCAGCGGTCGCGCCTCCTGCCAACTTAAGGGTTGCCGGGCTTCGCCAAAATAGCAGCGGCCGGTTGCCAGAAATGCCTGTAACAACTCATAACCCCAGCGGCCCTCAAGTAAATGCTGGTCCTGTTGATTGTGGGAGCGGAATAACGTCAACAGGCGGTAGTCTTCTTCGGCCAGCCAGCTTGGCGGCTGCGGCGCGACCAGATCGTACTTACCCAAAGGCTGGCCTTTACTGTAGCCGCCTTTTTTCAGTACCTTGACCCGTCGCGGATAAAGCTGCAAACCACTTTGGCCATAACTCAGTAAATACAGGACACTTTCTTCGCTACTGGCAGCATCAGGTTCACGTACTCTGGCTACTTCGGCAAACCAATTGTCCAGCTGCAACAGTGGCATTTGTTTGATCCGCAGTTGCTGCTGTGCATAATCGCGCTTTAAGCGCAGCAGTACAGCCAGCACATGCTTACAGCGGCCGCCGACCGGGCAACTGCAACTATCTTCCAACTGCCACTGCCCTTGTTGTTCACGCAGACTGATTTTTTGCCGGTAAGGCGCAAAGCCGGCGCCCCATACCTGGGCGCTGATTTGACTCAGATCGTCGTTGTATTCCAGTTTCAGCACTTTACCGGCCTGCAAATAAGCGCGGGCACGATGGACCGTCGCCGGATCAAACCACTGCAGCAGCTTGGCATCCGACAGTGGGAAATTGGTATCAACAGGATCTTGCTCAGACACGTTTTTCTCGGCGTTACACAACAGGCAAAAGACCTATGCTACCGTAAAGGCAGCACAGACCAAAGCCTAAATAAGCAGAAATCAGAAAAAGTAGGTCAGTTGCAGCGCAAGATAATCATCACGACGCAGCCAGAACAGCGCATCTTGCGGGTTATTACTCTGAAACAGCCAACCGTTCAGGCTTAACCGCAGGCTGTCAGTCAGGCGCAGGGCGCCCTCCAGCTTGATGCTGCGGCTTTGCCGCTGATCCAGATCCTGCAGCACACCAAATAAAAACTCGGTGCCGGCAATATCATTCAGCGCCAGCCGCCAACCGAAGAACAGATCATTCTGCCCCGGTAGGGTCGCGGCCTTGCCGCGGCTATCGTACTGATATTCGGCAATCCAGCCCAGATCCCAGCTTTGCCCAAAGACGCCGACCCGGGTGTATTCAAAACCACCGGTGGCGGCAACATAGTCAAAAGGCCCGCTACGGCGGTAAATCGACTCCAGCTTCCAGAGCCAGTCGCCCTGCACCCATGACAAATCCAGTCCGTACTGCTCCATCTGGTAATAAAGTGGTCGTAACCCGGCATTTGCGGTAGGTACTAAAACCGGCTCGCGGTTATTACCACTAAAAAAACTCAGCCCCAGATCCAAACCGGCAAAGCGCTGGCTATAGCGCAGGGCAAAGTCCAGATTGTGTTTACCGGAGCTGGATTCATACCAGGCCAGGTCATGGTTTACCGGCAGCGGCGGACTAAGCCGCCCCTGTGGTGAGGGAAATAAGCGTTCGCGAAAATACGGCAGTACAAACAGATCCAGGGTGCCGGCATTCCCACTGCGTCTGAGTTGCAGCATCGGCTGCCCCAATTTAGCTTCCAGCTCAACGCCGGCGACTAGATCGCTTTGATTCAGTACATCCACCAGATGTTGTGATTCGGTTACCCCCCAGAACAGGGTATCGATACCGGCTTTAAATTCCCAACCATCACCGATATAGCGCCAGTAAGCCTGCTGCAGATCGACCAGATTGCTGTCACTGTCAGCTCTGTGCCAGCGCAAATACGGCTCCAGATTAAGCTGATGCTTGCGACTGGCATC
>DAIOUM010000051.1:6496-16342 GCA_036759505.1 Alishewanella sp.
CTCTGTGCCAGCGCAAATACGGCTCCAGATTAAGCTGATGCTTGCGACTGGCATCTTCATACGACCACAGTGCGCGATAACTTAATAGCTGCTGCGAGCGCTCGGCTGCCGCCAGGCCCCGGCTTGCAAAAAAACGTTGTTCAAAACCTAACTCCTGCTGCAAACGGCTGGTGCTACTGGCAACTTGTGGTACCTGTGCGGGTGTTACTGCAGGAGACGGCGCAGGACGGGGCGTTGTTGCCACAGGTTTAGCCGGTTGTGCCGGAGGGCGGATTGGCTGCGGCAATGCCACGGCTGCCTCAGGCTCCGGCGCAGTGGCAACGGGTTCAGGTTTAGCCGGTTGGGCAGTGGCTAAGCGGGTTGGTAATTGTTGCTTCGCCAGTTCGCGGTAATACCATTGATGCGCCTGCTCCACCGGTGTGGCCAGCATTTGCTCGCGGCTTGGCACCGTTAACCGGGCGCCTTTTAATAAATAATGCAAATTCTGGTCGCGAAATGCGGCCGGGTTATGTTGCCACAGCGCGTAGATCACCTGCGGCATCGTTACCTGCTCATCGGGGCGCGCCGCCAGCGCCAACCGCCAGAGTGTCGTATTGGCATCGACCGGCCCCAAGGTGGCAGCCTGGGCCGGCAGTTGTAATGCCCACGCCAGCAAAGCAATACAGCTAGTGCGACCTAACATCATCACTCCCTAGCGTGCCCGCTCTAAGGCAGCAACATCAAAGTCTGCTGCACTGCGGCCAGTATTAAAGCGGATGCTCTCCAGCAACAAGTCGGTACTTTTGCCGGTTTGCTGGTTTTGCATACTCAGCTTGTGCGCCCGCCAGAACTTATCCAGATACTGCCGGTAATCACTCAGCTCCAAAATTTTCAGCAGACTTTGTTTCTTGTCGTAATACTCTGCACGCATCACGCGGTAATGTTGCTGATCTACCCAGACCAGAATTTTGCTGTAGCCAGAAAAACTGTCGGTTGGCGTTTGTTCAACCACATAGCAGGTCAGCTCAGCGCAGGGCTCATCCCGCAAATAGTTAAAACTGAATTTCTCCAGCTCAAAGGACGTCATATCTTCATAGGCAAACTCACTGGCCATAAAGGGCCCGGATTTATTGCGGCTGGCAATCCGCCGTGTCCGTTTTACACTGGGTAAATACAACCATTGGTCATCTTCAGCAGTGGGATGGGAATGGGTTAGAAAAGCCGAACCGCGCACATCCAGCGGCTCATCAAAAATAGTCAGGCTTTT
Source organism: Alishewanella sp. (assembly GCA_036759505.1). Lineage (GTDB taxonomy): Bacteria > Pseudomonadota > Gammaproteobacteria > Enterobacterales > Alteromonadaceae > Alishewanella. The sequence goes on from DAIOUM010000051.1 coordinate 7,743, forward strand.
ATCACCATCGCCCTGCACTTCCAACGCCAGGGTGCGCATGCGGCGCACACTTTCCCGGCCCTGAGCAGTGCGCAGCACCATCTGCAGTTCGCTTTCACTGTCACCCCAACCGCGGTCACGCGCCTTTTGCTCGGTGGCGATCGCCAGGCCTTTTTCAGCATCTGCCTGCGCCAGCGGGATACACAGCAGGCTAGCGGCCAGCAGCCAGCCTGTGACGCTGGCAAAACGACCTGGCTGTCGGCTGGCGTCAGATTGATTTTGTTGTGGCCGGACTAACATCGGCAGTTCTCCCTGATTTGTCGAGCTTGAGTAAACAAGCGGGTAAAAAGAATAGATCAACCAGAAGGGCGATCAAAATAATCCCTGAGGTCAGCAGGCCCATATCGGAGTTAAGCCGGAAACCGGAAAACATCAGCACTGAAAAACCAGCTACCAGTACCAGCGTGGTAATACAGAGCGCCCGGCCAACACTGTGAAAAGCATAGCGCACTGCCTGCTCGCTGTCCCGCCCCTCTTCCCGCGCATGGCGGTACTTACTGAGAAAATGTACGGTATCATCGACAATGATCCCTAGGCTCATGCTGGCCACGACCGACAATGCCAGGTTAATTTCCCCCACCAACAGCCCCCATAAACCAAAACCAATAACTGCCGGCACCAGATTCGGAATAATGCTGATCAGGCCAAGACGCCAGGAACGCAAGCTAACCAGCAATAGCGCTGAAATTAGCAGCAAGGCTAACGGCAAGGTGGTTAACATTGAAGCCATATTACGCTCACCGATATAGGCAAACATCAGGGCGGCACTGGCAGCGGTTAGCTGATAGTCCGGCCAGTTAGCGGCAAAATAAGCCAGCGCCCGCTGCTCCAGCGCAATTAATTCTTTGCTGCCAAGGTTATACAGTGTTGCGGTTAAACGGGTCGCGCTTTTGTCGATATTCAATTGATTGTTCAGATCCAGGCCAAACGGCAAGGACATTTCATATAACAGTAAGTACTGCGCCGCCTCTGCTGCGGTTTCCGGCAGGCGGTAAAAGGCTGGGTCATCCTGATGCATATTTTTATTCAGCCGCTTCAGCACATCACTGAGTGTATTGACATGCATCACTTCCGGTTGCTCGGCTAACCAGTTGCTAAAGCGTTCCAGTGCCTGCAATAATTCCGGCTGATTAACCGCGCCGGCAACGCCACCATTAAGCGCAAAATCAATGCTGGTAAAGCCACTGAGGTTTTGTTCCATAAAGTCATTCGCCTGCCGGAAGCTGGTGCTGCTGGCAAAGTACTTATTCGGTTCGTCATTAATTTTGTTCAGGCTAAGCAGCGCAGAGCAAAGCAGCGTCAGCAGCACAAAGCCCCACAATACCGGGCGCTGACGCCGGATCACTAACTCTGCCAGGCGGTCCAGCATGGCAGAGCCTTGCCGCACCTTAGCGGCTTTAAGCGGCAATACACTCATCATAATCGGCAATAGGGTCAGGCTGAATACGCATGCCAGCATCACGCCAAGTGCGGTCAAGTTGCCCAGATCGCGCAAAATAGGCACTTCGGAGAAATTCAGTGTTAAGAAACCAATAGCGGTGGTGACACTGGTAATCACTACAGGTTGCCAGTTACGCTGCAGACTATAATGGATTGCTTGGGTTTTCGTTTTGCCCTCGCCGAGCGCAAACTGCATTGATGCTAGCAGGTGCACTGAATCGGCAACTGCCAGCGTCATCAGGATGGTTGGCACATTGACAGTCGCAGTGCTCATAAAGATCCCAAGCCAGCCGGCAATGCCCAGCGTGCTGGTTACCGTGACCAGAATAATCAGCAGGGTCGCCAATGCCGCCGCAACTGACCGTAATAACAAGGCCAGTAACAGCACTATTGCCAGTAACATAATCGGTACCAGGCTGCGGACATCCTGCTCAGCCTCAGAGGCAAAGGCATAGTTCAGCGCCACGATACCGGTATGATAAAACTCAACCTGCGGGTAGCGCTCTGCGAACTGGGCAGATAACTGACTGACAAAACTCCAGATCTCGGTAACCTGTTGCTGCTGCGTCGGCTCAGGTAATTGCATTGTGATATTGATTGCCGTCACGGCACCGTTGGGCGCAATCAGCCGCTTGACCAGGGTCGGTTCAGTAATGGCGACCTGACGGATCGCCGTCAGGTCGCTGGCAGAAAGTGGCTCGGCAGGCACCAGATCGGCCACGACCAGATCGTCGGCCTCGGCTGTGGTGTGCTGAAAATTACTTAGCGAGTCTACCCGGATCGAATAGGGCGTTTGCCAGGCAGCCTCAGTATATTCCTGTACTAACTGCAGTATCTCTGGTGTAAAGACGTCACCGCTGCGCGGCGCTATGCCGATCAGAATATTGTCGCTTTTGTTAAATTCCAGCTGCATCTGCTCAAAGGCTTGCAGCTGTGGATTATCTTTGGCAAAAAAGATCCGATAATCACCGCGGAAATACAACTGGCCCAGCCCGATGCTGCTTAATACGATAAAACAAAGCGATAGCGCCAGAATTAACCAGCGGCCACGCAGGATCAGAGGCTGAGCTGAAGCCATAGGGCGTACTCCATTACCGCTTACTCCATCTGTAAGAATGTGGTTAAAGTGTATATCGGAATTATCGGCCTGCCGCTGAAAAACTACAAAATTTCTGTTTGTTGAATGGCTTGCCACGGCTGGCCGGCGGTAACCGCCATTACACGCCCTAAAAAATTGCATTTATTTAACATTAAAATAAACTTTAACCAGGCGTAGCTTGCAGGGAGCAACGATGTCACTGGCGATAATCTACAGCCGGGCCCGCTATGGTCTGGCCGCCCCCTTGGTCACAGTCGAGGTGCACCTGAGTAATGGCTTACCGGCCTTTCAACTGGTCGGCCTACCGGAAACCTCGGTAAAAGAAGCCCGGGACCGGGTACGCAGCGCCCTGCTAAACAGTGGGTTTCAGTTTCCGGATAAACGTATTACCGTTAATCTGGCACCGGCCGACTTGCCGAAAGAAGGTGGCCGCTTTGACCTGGCGATTGCCCTGGGAATTATCGTCGCGTCTGGCCAACTCCCGGAAAAATGCACCGATCACTTGGAATTCTGTGGCGAACTGGCGCTATCCGGCGAGATAAGACCGATCCTTGGCGAGATCCCGCTGGCGATTGCCAGCCGCGACGCCGGCCGTGCCGCCATCCTGCCAATGAGCAATGCGCAGCAAGCACAGCTGATCCCGGATGCGGCGGTGCATGGCGCTACCCATCTGCTGCAGGTACATAGCTTTTTACTGGCGCAGCAAGCCCTGCCACCGATACCGCCATTACCGGTACGACAACATCACGCACTGCCGGATCTGGCCGATGTTAAAGGCCAGCAGCAGGCGAAACGGGTGCTAGAGCTGGCCGCTGCCGGTGAGCATAATTTACTGATGTTTGGCCCGCCCGGTACCGGTAAATCTATGCTGGCACAGCGCTTGGCGGGGATCTTACCGCCCTTAACGGAGCAGGAAGCCCTGGCCGCAGCTGCCGTATATTCCATCGCCGGTATTGCCCGCGATCAGCAGGATTGGCAACAAAGGCCTTTTCGGGCGCCGCATCATACCGCCTCGGCTGTGGCTCTGGTTGGGGGTGGCTCAGTGCCAAGGCCCGGCGAAATTTCGTTGGCGCAGCACGGCGTGCTGTTTCTCGACGAACTGACCGAATTTCCGCGCAAGGTGCTGGATGTCTTAAGAGAGCCACTGGAAACCGGCAAAATTCACGTGTCACGGGCGGCGCGTCAGGCGGAGTTTCCGGCACAGTTTCAACTGGTGGCGGCACTGAACCCGAGTCCGACCGGCCATCACGAAGACGGCCGCGCTAATCATGGCGAAATCCTGCGCTATCTGAACCGCCTGTCAGGCCCGTTTTTAGAACGTATCGAATTGCAAATCGAGGTGCCGTTGTTGCCGGCTGGCAGCCTGAGTCAACCGCAGGCCGAAGAAAGCAGCAAGGTAGTGCAACAGCGGGTGCTGGCGGCGCGAACCCTCCAGCTGAACCGCCAGGGTAAAGCCAATGCCCGTTTGCAGGGGCAGGAGCTGGACCAGTTTTGCCGCCTTGGCCAAAGCGATGCCGATTTCCTGGAGCACACCCTGTTAAAGCTGAAACTTTCGGCCCGTACCTACCACAAGCTGTTAAAAGTTAGCCGTACTATCGCCGATTTACAGCACAGTAGCAGGATCGAACGCCCCCATTTGCTGGAGGCGCTCAGTTACCGGGCACTGGACCGCTTATTACAATATCTAAAACAATAAGCCCTGCACCGCGGGCTTATTGAATACCGCGCTGTAATTTCCATTTCAGGGTCTGGCCACCGAAAAATGGCACTATCGGATGACCGTTTGGCAGCATAATTTCGGCCGGCACCTGCCATTCCTGTTGTACCAGCGTAATGGTGCCGCTGTTGCGCGGTAAACCATAGAAATCCGCACCATAGTGGCTGGCAAAGGCTTCCAGCTTATCGAGGCAGCCCAGCTCATCAAACACCTGCGCATATAACTCGATCGCGCTATGCGCACTGTAGCAGCCGGCACAGCCACAGGCTGATTCTTTGCGGTGCTTTTCATGCGGCGCCGAGTCAGTACCGAGGAAAAACTTGGCTGAACCGCTGGCCACCGCTGCCCGCAGCGCTTCCTGATGGGTGCGGCGTTTTAATACCGGCAAGCAGTAGTTATGCGGCCGGATGCCGCCGACTAACATATCGTTGCGGTTTAACAGTAAATGCTGTGGTGTAATGGTCGCCGCTACCTTATCCGAAGCTTCGGCGACAAAGCTGGCGGCGTCAGCAGTAGTAATATGCTCAAACACCACCTTTAGTGACGGCAAGCGGGCAACGATATGCTGCAAATAGCGATCAATAAATACTTTCTCACGGTCAAAGATATCAATCTCGTGATCAGTCACTTCACCATGGATCAGCAGCAACATACCCGCTTCGGCCATCGCCTCAAATACCGGGTATAAGGCATCCAGTGCCGCGACACCTGAGCTGGAGTTTGTCGTCGCACCGGCCGGGTATAACTTAGCCGCTACGACCCCTGCCGCCTTTGCTTGCTGAATATCAGCTTTGCTGGTTTTGTCGGTTAAATATAAGGTGACCAGCGGCTCAAAGCGGCTACCGGCCGGCCGTGCCGCCAGAATACGTTCACGGTAGGCAATTGCCATCTCGGCCGTAGTGACCGGCGGCACTAAATTAGGCATCACGATAGCGCGTTGAAACACCCGTGCCGTGGCCGGTACGGTTTCCAGTAACATATCGCCATCACGAAAATGCAGGTGCCAATCATCAGGGGTTTGCAGCGTTAAAGTCGTCATCGGTAAGCTCCGGCCGGCTGGAAAAGTTGCGCTATGATAGCAGGGATAGCGCAGCGACGAAATTACTGCCCGGGCTTTTTCAGTGGCAGCCGGGTCTGCTACACTGACTGACAGTATGTGCCATAAGATAAAGCCAAATATAAGCCAGGTTGCGATGGCAGCCGATTAGGAAAACCGACCATGTCTGATTTTGACCTTGATTTAGATCACCTGGATTTTGATGCTGCCGAAGACTCGGTCGCCGCTCAGCTAGCGGCCGCTGCCGCAGCACCGGCCGAACCACAATTTGGCGATGACGACGACGAGTGCAGCGGCGGCGCCTGTAAAATTTAACGGCGTAACGCCCTGGCCCAGAGTAAGGACGCCAGAATACAGAGAGTACCGGCCAGCATTAGCAGCGAGAATGGCAATGCCGTGCCGGTATACAGTAAGCCCAGCAGAGGGCCGGCCAGTGCGCCACTACCAAAACGCAGGGTGCCAATTACTGCCGTCGCCGTGCCACTGTGCTGTGGAAACTGCATCAGGATCAGCGCATCGGCATTGGTCGCAATCAGGCCTAAACTGGCCATTAAGGGTGCAATACTGGCGACGGTATACCACAACCCAAGCCCGGCAGCATTGACGCCGCTAAGCGTGGTCGCCGCCAACAGCGCCAGCACTAATCCCAGTGTCAGCATCCGCTGTGGCCCGAGGCGGGTCACCAGGCGACTATTAATAAAGTTCGCCAACATTAGCGACGACACATTCAGGCCAAACAACAGCGCGAATAACTGTTCGCTGACACCAAAATAGCTGATATAGACAAAAGACACGGCCGTGAGAAAGGTAAAAAAGCTAAAGGACGCAAACATCGAAATGGCGATAAAGGGCCAGGCTGAGCGGTTAGCAAACACCTGCTGATAGCCACTGAAAAATGCCGGCCGGGCGCTATTGCCACTTTGTTGCTTGATCTCTGGTAAAAAGTGCCAGCACAGCAACAGCATAATGGCGGCATACAGCGCCAGCAACGAAAAGATATGCTGCCAATGGGTGACATACATCACGCCGCTACCAATCGCAGGTGCAATCAGCGGCGCCAGCATCATAATCATCGACACATAAGACATACCCTTAGCAGTATGCTGTTGGTAAAGATGCCGCACTATACCGGGGATCACCACTGTGGCTGCCGCACCACAAAATGCCTGTAACGCACGCCAAAGCAAGAAACCTTCAATACTGCTTACCAGACTCAGCGCCACACTGGCGACCAGAAAGCCGGCTAAGCCAAACAGCGCCAGCGGACGGCGCCCGAGCATATCGGCCAAGGGCCCAAATAGCAGCATCCCCAGCGCATAGGCAGCCAGATAGATACTCAGCGACTGCTGCACCAGAGCATTAGTCGTCTGCAGTGCTTTTGCCATTAACGGCAACGCCGGCAGATACATGTCAATCGCCAGCGGCGTGATTGCGATCACCGCAGCCAGCAACATCACGATCCGCAGCGAAGGTAAAGCAGTGTTCATCAGAACCCGTACCCCAAAAAGTGCCATCATAACCAATACCGGCTCAGGCCGGTAATTTTTGCGGCTTTTCACGTGGCTTTTGCGTTAAGAGCATAGCCAAAATGTCAGAACTGCGGTAAAACCTTGTCTGAATACTCTGTGATCCGTTGTGGAATAGCACCATGAAAAAAAATAATATTATTACTACTGATGAAATTTTGCTGACACTATGTCGCTCGGTTGAGCGGGTACTGGCCGCCGCTGGTAATCCCGGTGTCAATCATTCCCCGATGGTACAAAAAATTCAGAAGACCTGTTTACGCCCGGATCTGGGCTGCTTTGTGTTGTTCGATGGCGGTTTTTCCGGCCTGGTGGTAATTAACTTTACCGCTCAGGCGGCAATGGAAATTTACCGCCGCTATCTGCTTAGTATGGGTATGCCGGAGTCTGAGCTGGCGTCTTTCCACACCTCGGATGAAGTGGGTAACGTAATGGGTGAACTGATGAACCAGATTGTCGGTGACTTTACCGGTCAGGTGCGCTTAGAGCTGCAAACCTCAATCAATCAAAGCCAGCCGAAAATGATGGCCATCAATAAACAGGTGCAGATCCTGATCAACACCCAACTGGATCAACCGCAGGCGCGTCGGGTAACCTTTAGCACACCGGATCATAATATTTTCTATATGGAACTGGCGATGGATAAAACCGAGTTTATCCAGCTCGGCGAATTTGAAAAAGCGGTACAGAATAATCCGGATGATATTCTGCAGCAGGCGCAGCAAGAGCAGGCACAGGAGCAATCAAATGCCGCCTCTCAGCAAGCCGATGATGATTTTTTGCGTGATCTCGGGCTGTAAAGCCAACATAGAATAGCCAGGCCAGATCGCCGGAGCAGCCAGCTGGCCTTGACAGACATTTTGGGTAAACAGCAGGAAAAGATGAAGGATAAAGCGACCTCTTTTGATATTGCCTATTTGGCTGGCGTGTCACAGTCGACGGTGTCACGGGCATTACGCGACAGCCCCCAGGTAAACAAAGAAACCCGCGAAAAGGTGCAGGCAATTGCCCGCCAGCTGAACTATAAGGTGGATAAAAATGCCAGTAACCTGCGCAAGCAGCGCAGCAGCACGCTGGCGTTACTGCTGTTTGAAGATCCCACTACCGATGAGTCGCTGATCAATCCGTTCTTTTTATCGATGCTTGGCAGCATTACCCGCGCCTGCGCCCGTAACGGCCAGGATCTGCTGGTGTCGTTTCAGCAACTCAGTGACGACTGGCATGCCGACTATGAAGACAGTAAAAAGGCCGATGGCATTATCCTGCTGGGCTATGGCGACTATGTCGACTACGAAGAAAAGCTGGCCAAATTACTGGCGCAGCAAACCCACTTTGTCTGCTGGGGGGCCGAAGTATTAGGCCATCCGGAATTTACCATTCGCAGCAATAACTGGCAGGGTGGCTATCTGGCCGGCGAGCATTTACTCAATACCGGCCACCGCCATTTTGCTTTTATTGGTAATGCCTCAGAGGGCAGCCCGGAATTCAGTGCCCGCTATCAGGGTTTTATTGATGCGCTGGCCAAAGCCGGCATTACACCACAACAGGTACCGCATTTTGATGCGATCTCAACCGAAAGTGCCGGCGATCAGGCCACCGCTACCTTGCTGGACAGTGGAGTCAGTATCGATGCGATTTTCTGTGCCAGTGACTTGATTGCGATTGGTGTGATGCGCTGCCTGAAACGTCGTGGTATTCAAGTCCCGGAACAGATCGCTGTGA
>DAIOUM010000051.1:16442-18542 GCA_036759505.1 Alishewanella sp.
GTGATGCGCTGCCTGAAACGTCGTGGTATTCAAGTCCCGGAACAGATCGCTGTGATGGGCTTTGATGATATCCCAGCCGCTTCTTTTGCGTCGCCGGGCTTAAGTACCATTCAGCAGGATACCAGCAAAGCCGGTGAGCTATTAGTGAATAACCTGCTGAAACTGATCAACAACCAGCCCATTACCGACAACCTGATTGAGCCTAAGCTGGTGGTGCGGCAATCCTGTGGTGCTGCCGGCAATAGCGCTAACTAGGCCGTTAACTTGCCGGTAATACCGCAGTCTCAGACTCAGTTGGCACAGCTTGCCGGCCGGCCAACTGCTCCAGCGCCTCGCGCAAGGTCGGGTAAAAGGTCAGCTGCCCCGGCTCTGGCTTAACGCCGGCCTTAGCCAGGGTTTTTAACGGCTGAAACTGTAAGTCCGCGATCAGTAATTCCACCCCTTGCTTACGACTGTTATGTAGCAGTTTATCCAGTGCCGCCAGACCTCCGGCATCTAGCAGTGGCACCCCATCCATATAGAGTACCAGCCCACGTTGTTGCTGGCTGAGCAGCGCCACTTCGGCAAAAATCCGATCGGCAGCGGCAAAAAACAGCGGGCCGCTGATTTTTAATACCTTCCAACCTTCAGGTAATACCTGTTCAACTTGCTTGCGGTTGCCGCTGATATCGGTGACCTTAGTCATCGCAGCAATATCTTTCATAAACAGCATGGTTGCCAGCAAAATACCGGCGGTAATGGCGATTACCATATCAAATACTACGGTCAGTAACAGGCAGACTAAAAATACCAGCACATCGCCACGTGGCGCGGTTCTCAGTAAGTGCCAGGCTTTCGGCGCTTCACTCATGCCCCAGGCCACCATGACCAACAGCGCAGCTAAAGCCGCCATTGGCAGATAGGCCAATACCGGTGTTAGCAGTAATAGAGCTAATAGCACCACCACTGCATGCACCATAGCAGCGACGGGCGACTGGGCGCCGGCTTTAAAGTTCGCCGATGAGCGCGCCAGCGCCGCGGTGGCCGTGATGCCACCAAAGAACGGCGTAATAATATTCCCGAGGCCCTGCCCCAATAATTCACTATTAGCACTATGGCGCCGGCCACTGGCATTATCCAGCACCACCGCACAGAGTAGCGATTCAATGGCCCCTAACATGGCAATGGCAAAGGCGGCAGCCAATAAATCTTTTGCCAGCTGCCAGCTAAAACTCAGTGGCTCACCTGCCGGGCCGGGGCGGTTCCAGGGCCAGTCAAAATAGGGCAAGTACGGCGGCACCCCGGCAGCCAGGCTGCCATCAGCAGCGGTATAACTAAAACGCGAGGCCACCGTCGGTAAATCAATACCAAATTGCAGTAATAGCAACCCCAGTAAGGTACCGACCAAGAGCGCCGGCAGATGCGGCGGAATAGCAGTATTTAAGCGACGCCAGCCAATCATTACCGCCAGTGTGACAGCTGCGACCAACAGGCTTGGCCAGGCAAAGTGTGGTAATTGCTGGCCAAGTAACCAGATTTTATCGCCAAAATGCTCAGGTAACGCCGCCAATGGCAAACCAAAGAAGTCTTTGATTTGCAAAATAACGATTACTATCGCAATACCTGAGGTAAAGCCGAGGGTTACTGACTCCGGGATATATTCAATTAAGCGGCCCAACCGAAACAGCGCCATCGCCACCAGCATCACCCCGGCCAGCACTGAGGCGAGCAGTAAACCACTTAAACCGTACTTTAACGCAATCGGATACAGGATCACGACAAAGGCCGCGGTCGGCCCGGAGATACTAAAGCGCGAGCCGCCGGTTAGGGCAATCACAAAGCCGGCGATAATGGCCGTATAAAGCCCATATTGCGGCGGTACACCGGATGCAATCGCCAGCGCCATCGCCAGCGGTATCGCAATAATGCCGACCGTAACACCGGCCAGTAAATCTTTGACCAGCTTGTGCCGGTTATAACCCTCGGCCAGACTCTCACGCAAAGCATGGCAAATCCGTAACGAAAATAAATGGGCGCGATGCGACATCCGGCATTCCCTTAGCTAAGGATAATATAGTAAGTGTAGCGCGGACTTAGGCTGGGGACTATCGGCTTTTAGTC
>DAIOUM010000052.1:0-18033 GCA_036759505.1 Alishewanella sp.
AATTACGGATGTTCGCTAGCGTTATTTACAATAAGTTTACAACTTACGATTTGGTTTTTTGTTGACAAGACTCTTGATTAAAATTCCTTAATGCTGTGTTTTGTAGTGGCAAAAAACGCAGATTAGTGAGTGGTGTGTACGCGGTATGTCTGCATCGTGCGGTACTTTTTAATCGCTGGAGTCAGGTAACGTTTTGCTGGTTTAGAAAGCAGATGGGTAGCAGTTTGGGTTACCCAGAGCCGAAGTGGTAAAGACACTAGAAACCTTGCAGCAGCTGTTAAAATGTTTCAAGGAAAATTGGTAAAACTAAGGTTTTTCATAGAGGTTATGGGTAATTAAAAATGATACCCATTGTCTCTGAGTAGCCTCTTTGATATCCTGTTTGTGCTTCGAACCAAAAGCATGAAATTTTGGGTAGCAAAACGGAAAATAGACGCTTTTTTAGAAAAAGCATATAAAAAACAGTGCGTTGCGTTTAGATTCGGAGGCCTCTCTCTCCGCCAGATAAATGAATAAGGCCCACGCCAAAAGCGTGGGCCTTATTCATTTATGCGGACGAGACTGAGGGCAAGGCGCAAACCCTGCTGCGCTATTATCTCAACCCAAACCGCTTTAACACCTCAGCGCGCTCTGCCGCTGGCAGGGCAGCCAGTTTCTGCTCCGCTCTCTTGTTGAGCCGGATCAGCGAACCGCGTTGTATTTGACGTAACTGTTGCGACAACTCCAGCTCGCCCTGTGCGGTAACTTCTGGCTGTAATAGGCTACGGCACTCATTTACGCCGGGCGCAAAGCCCAGTTTGCGGGCATAGGCATCTAACTGGCTGCTGGCAACGGCCTGACTCTGTAACTGACAGTACTCAATATTGGAATAAACATAGCTGTTATTGCTGGCCAGCGCATTCAGGCTGAACAGGGCGGTTAACGACACCACAGCATTAACTAATAATTTCATCACGATCTCCGGTTAAGTTAGGTAAACTGTGCGCAGTTTAAGCCTACCTTGTGACAGCCCTATGGCGGAAACACGAGATTAATTGTGACAAAAGGATAAGAATTTTTTATGCATGACTTGCCTTATCTGCGCGGCTATCCGGAGACGCTACGTCAGCAGGTACAGCAACTGCTGGCGGCAGGCAAGCTGGAGGCAACACTGGCCCAGCGCTATCCACAAAGCAGCCACGATATTCAAACCGATAAAGCCCTGTATGACTACACCCAGGCGCTAAAGCGGCAATATATGAAAAGCAGCGAGCCTATCAGCAAAGCCGTATTCGATCCGAAAATCCATGTTATTAATAATGCTCTGGGTACCCATACCCAAATCAGCCGGGTGCAGGGTGGCAAGCTGAAAAGTAAAAACGAAATCCGCATCGCCAGTCAGTTAAAGCAGTTGCCCTTGCCGCTGTTAAGAATGGTGGTGGTACACGAACTGGCGCATTTGCGGGAAAAAGAACATAACAAGGCGTTTTATCAGCTGTGTCAGTATATGGAACCGGCTTATCACCAGCTGGAGTTTGATTTACGGCTCTATCTTACCTGGCAGGATAGCGGCAGTGCCGCATAAAAAAGGGCGCCGGGGAAAGACCAACCCCAGGCGCCCCTACCAGGGAAGCGTTAGAAGCTCACGGTGTAGCGCAGCGTCCATAAGCGGCCAATCCAGTCATGCACTGAGCTGGCATAGCCATTGGTTGGTGAAGACGCATAAGGTGGCGCCTTGTCAGTCAGGTTACGAACCGCCAGGCTAATGCTCTGGTTATCGGTAATGTCGTATCCCAGACTACCGCTTAACGTGGTCCAGGATTTCACGGTTTCATTGCCGCCAAAGCGGAAATCACCGTCGCCCATTGAACTGACATAATGTGCTGACAAACTGGCTTTCCAGTTGCCTGAGCGCCAATCGGTACCAAAATCCGCCACCAGATCCGGACGCGCAATTTCGTTGGCACCGGATAAGCGGCCCAGCAAATCTTCTTTTGGTGAGTCAGGCGTTAGCTGCCGCTCATAGTTAAAGGTTTTGGTGCCTGTGGCATAGAACTTAAAGCTGCCGTAATCGGTATCCAGCCGGTAGTTCAGGTTAACGTCGATGCCATCAGTTTCCTGGCTACCGATGTTATAAAAGCCGGTTCGCAGGAACACCAGTTCGTTATTCACTACTACACAACCAAAGCTGTCACCCAGTGCGGCTTCACTGCCGGTTACCGGTACTTCACCGCTTAAACAACCACGTAGGGTAGTAATTGAATCGTAGTCAACAATATCGGTATGCCGGTAGCGCCAGTAATCCACGGTCAGTTGCAGGTTATCTGTCAGGTTCCAGGACATGCCGACGTTAAGGGCCCGCGATTTCTCAGCGTCTAGCTCTTTATTGCCGACCCGCTCTTCGTCATAACCAATTTCAACCGGCTGGTTACCACAGAAGCTGAGGAACGGCTGACCAGGTAAACAGCTGATATAGTTGAAACCGAGTGATTTACCGGCGCCGATTTGCGACAACGACGGTGCTCTGAAGCCGGTACTGGCGGAAGCACGCAGGATCAGATTGTCGGTGGCGCGGTAGCGCAGCGACAGTTTGGGGTTAACATCACTGCCAAAATCGCTGTAGCTGTCGTAACGCAGTGCAGCAATGGCATCCAATTGTTCGGTTAACGGAATATGCAATTCTGAATACAGCGCATATTGGTTACGATCAGCGGCAGCATCGCTGGCTCCCAGCGAATAAACACCGTCGGCGGCAGCAATGGCAGAGGGCTGATCAGAGATTTTTTCACGGCGATATTCGCCACCAAAAACCGATTGCACCGAGCCTGCCGGCATCATAAAGAGTTCACCGTTTAAGCTGAAATCGACGGATAATACTGTGGAATTACCTTTGCGTGGTGCCAGTTCGCGCATGCCATCAATGACGCTTTGTGGTGTATCCAGGCCCAGGTTGAACGGGTTAAAACTGCCGTTATCAACGGCCTGACGCACTTTGGCGCGTGAGAAATAGCCAGAGACATGACGGATCTCGCTGTCTGATTTACCGTAGCTGACAGCGGTTTCATAACCCCAGTTACCTAGTTCACCCCGTATACCGGCGAGTGCACGGTAAGCCTGGTCTTCAAACTCCTGACTACGACGCTCCGGAAAGCGTGTACGCAGGCGGATGTTATTATTTGGGTTACCATCCAGTGCATTGATGGTTCTGGCCCAGTTCGGTACAAAGGTCGCACTACCCGGTACCGTAATATCTAAACCGGCCGGTGCATCATAAGTAAAACCGGTATTGCGCTGGTACATGGCTTCGGCAAAGAACTCACGGTTATCACCAAGATCGTAATAGTGATTTACAGTGGTACCAAAGTTACGGGTCTCCGGTTGGATCGCCCGCTGGATCACGTAATCATAACGGCAGCGGGTATTGCCATTACTGGTATCTGTGCCGCACCAGGGCTCCGGATAGTCACGGCCATCAATGGTGACACGGGTGTTAGACTTAAAAGTTACTTCAACATCGCGGTCTTTATTAAACAGAGCGTTGCGGTCAAAGTAATCGACAACGACCGTAGTATTGCTGTTTGCGGTGCGAAAGCCACCAACATAGGTTAAATTCTTGCGATTAAAATCATGGCTGGAAGTATCATCACCGTACATTACAGACAGCTCATGACCTTCGAAGTCTTTGCGCAGGATAAAGTTAATAACGCCGGCAATGGCGTCTGAACCGTAGACTGATGAAGCACCGTCGGTAAGAATTTCAACCCGTTCAATTGCTGACATCGGAATAGCATTGACGTTTACAAAGGTATCAGCACCGTTGGCGAAGGAGTCAACAGCGACCCGGCGACCGTTTACCAGTACCAGGGTTGAGCTGCTGCCTAAACCACGTAAACTGACGCCGGCTGAACCCGCCGGGGTACCATCATTACCGGCAGTACTGCCAATTTCATTAAAGGTACCGGCACTGGCCTGCGGTAAATCACGTAAAAAGCTACTGATGCTGTCATAGCCGCGGCTGGTCAGTTCATCGCGGCTGAATACTTGCAGTGGGTTAGCGCCTTCCATATCCACACCTTTGAGGCGTGAACCAGTTACTTCAATTTTCTCAATTTGCGGCTCTTCGGTCGCGGCTTGTTGCGCCATAGCACCGGCTGACAATGCCATAGCTACAGCCAGACTCATCCGGGAAAACCGGATCAGGTTGCTTTGCTTCATTTTAATTCCTCTGGATAGTTTTATTGTTTTGACGTTGCCGTTAGCGACAATCAGGTTGTAAAAGCTGCGTCAAAGCAAAACCAGCCAAAGAAGCACAACCATAAGCGTAATGCGGCAAAAAGCCGAGCATGACACCAAGGGTGAGCGTTAAAGATGGACGCCTCCGCCTGACGCAGAGGGAGAACTAATTATTGAACCACTCGGACAAATAATAGGTAGCACAGTAGTAGCCGTAGCGATTGCATGCGCATTTTTGCATTAGCTGCCTCCTGTGATAATGGGAGATGAAAAATCAAACTGTCGCTATAATTCGCCGATCTATCGCAGACTGTCAAGTAAATTTTTTCGCCAAGGGTCCAAACTGTGATTTTAGTCTGTCTGGAGCATTGCCGACGGTCCGGCCGATTGCTAGAATCGCAGCGCTTTTCACCGCTCGGGCTTCGCGCCTGTTCGCTTATTAATCGGGGTTTGTATGCGTCGATTTGTCTTACCTGTAGTACTTAGTAGCTTTACCCTCTGTTCTGCCGCTGTGCTGGCTAAGCCTGCGGCAGTGGTATTTAGCAGTGATTTTGAAAAATCGGCTTTGACGCCCTGGCGGCAGTTGGGAGAGTGCCAGCTCAGTAGCGAACAACCACGATCCGGACAGCAGGCACTGCGTTGTGCCGCCGGTAATACCAGTTTATTTAGCCGCGATGCATTAAGTGAATTGGGTTTACTGGAGTTTTGGGTATTACCTGAAACCGAGTTTACCAGCTATCGCATTCAGGTTTTAGTGGCCGAGCGCAATACGGTGGACGCAAATTGGTCACCGGTTGCGGTAATCGAGCACCATGGCGGTAGCAACGGTTACCAGGCGCACCGTATCTCTGTTGATGATCCGGGCCGGAAGTTTTTACGACTGGATATTGAAGCAAACCAGGGGTTTGTGCAGCTGGATGATTTGCAGGTAGAACGAATTTTGCTGGCAACCGCCTTACATAAAAACGAACAACGTATCATTAGTGGCATCCTCGACAAACTGCGCCGCGACCAGAATATTGAATTGCAATCCGAGTCCTTTCGCACCCTTGGTAGCAATTATGCCGCGCAACTGGAAGTGCAGCGGCAGTATTTGGAATACGCCAATGCGCTGCATTCGGGTATAGCTTTGGTACTGGCTAGCTCCGAACGTAACAAGATGTCGAATCCAATGGCCTATACCACCTTTCGTAATATTATTAGCGATACGCGACGAGTCAGTTCCAAAATCCAGCAGGCAAGACTTAACTCCATGATTAAGCCGTTTGGCGATCTGGTTACTGCCACACTGAATGTGGTCAGTGCTGGCACCTATGCCGCCTTTGCGGAACCCTTTAAATCCTTTCTGGCAGCCAGTTTTGACCGCTCTAATTACCAGAATGCCGGATTAAGCCGAGCCGATCGTAAGTTTGCCGAAGAACATGGGCTGAAAATCTATCAGGATGCTGAGCGTTTTTTAAGTGAACTGGAGCGGGAGTTACAACAAGTTAGTCAATTAGATAGCGAGCTCGCGGCAATTCAGCGTAATATCGAATTGTTTCGCCGTGATCTGGAGAAGCAGCTGCGCGATACCCTGCTGCACGCTAATATCGCCAGCTCGAAAGAAAATATCAGTCGCGTCCTTAGTAAAGATGAGAAAGTAAGGCAAAGTGTCAGCAGCGCCGTGGCTGGCAATATCAGCCTGAAAGCCGGCTCTTATCTGAACGATGGTAACAATACCGAGTTGATCCGTTTTGTACTGAAAACCTCAGAGTTACTGGAAGCGATGCAGAGTTATCGTGACGGCTTTAATCAGATCACCGCCGCAATGTTAACTTATTACGAGCGCTTTGAACGCTCGATAGCCCCCGAGCAAAACCCGTTTACCGAAAAGGCCGATCGCGATGCGTGGGAAAATCATGCCAAAAAAGCGCGTGATTATCTGCGACAATCCCGCGAGTCGTTTAATAAAGCCTATCTTTGATTTGCGCAAAAAGTGAGCAGCTTTTTGGTGGCAAGGCTATACTCATAACGGGCGCTGCAATGAGCGTCCGTTGTCGTCATCTTTATCGCGAGGAATGACTATGAGTGCTTACTTTGCCGAGAATCAATGGGGCAGGGTGCGTGCCCAGGCCAAGCTGCAGTGGGACAGGATCAGCTATGCCGAATTGGAGCAGGCTCGTGGCGATCCGGATTATCTTGCCGAATTAGTGCAGGAGCGTTACCAGCTGGACGAGGACGATGCCCGCCAGTGGGTGCAGGAGTTTTTTGATAGCCTCTGATCCCAGTAGTCGATATTGGATTAACCGGCCGCAGCTATTTAACGGCCGGTTTTTTTACGTCAATTTCCCGGTTTATCCTGCCATTTACCGCAATGCCGTTATACTCTCGCCGGTTCGCCTCGCCTGAATCGCTGATTTAGGTATAATGCCGGCTAGTTCAGACTATAAAGAGGGCGATACTTTGTTAAAAGCAACTCTGGCAATTGTGCTGTTATCCGGCAGTTTTCTGGCCACTGCGGCAGAACCTCGCACTATGGAAAGAACCATGAAGACCATGGGCTTCGCCTTTAAACTGGCTAACGAGGCCGCTACCCCTGGCGAAGCACTACCTCACCTGGAGAAACTGTTTCGTTTAACTGAAGATGCCAAACAGGTGGCAATGCCGACCGATAAAGCCGCTATTTTTCAGGAGGGTTTAGATAAGGTGCTGGCTGAGTTGACTCTAGCGAAACAAGCGGCCGCCGCTGATGACGCTGCAAAATTACAACAGCACCTGACGCAGGTCGCCCAGTTGCGCGAACGTTATCACAAAGAGCGGCGCTTTAGCTTGTGGCAACTGATATTTGGTCGTTTTTAAAAGCGCCATGGTGTTCAGCTTGGGCTCAGGCTACGGGACCTATAGTTAGCAGGAACCTGCAGCAAAGGAGCTTAAAGATGAAAGCCAAGCAAAGCAAGCAACCGCTCGCAGAGCGTTATTATTACCAGCCGCATACGGTTGACCTTAGTCAACAGGAGCGGCGGGCACTGAGTTTAGTCTGGTCAGAGCCAGATGAAGTGCGGCCTCTGCGTAATACTGAACAGGACACCGAACACTGTGCTGTATTGGGTTATAACTAGCCGTTAATGGTCGTATTGCACCCGGATTAGGGCGGTGTCTGTCATTTAGCTCTTGCGCAATTTGCGCAGCACGCTATGGTAGACAAATACGCCGTAATACCGGGGGCAGTTATGTTGCATCAAGATCATTTGTACGTCCTTAACCAGTCGTCTGACTTGTTGGCTAAACTTGTCCAGCTCCATCATTTGTTATCTAAGCAGCATCCACAGATAAGCCGGTTGGCTATTGCACTGTATGACAAGGCGACAGACGATGTAAAAACCTTCATCTATTCCGGTAAAGAAAGTCCACTAAATCATTATCAGGCTAAACTTGCTGATTGTTACTCGCTCTCTCAATTAGTGCTGCAGAAACAACCAAGGGTAGAGAATAATCTGGCCGTATTCCTACAAAGTGAGCATCAGCATGCTTCAGAAATCTATCGTGCCGGCTACCGATCCAGCTATACCTTACCGCTCTACTGGGACGATCAGTTGCTGGGTTTTCTGTT
Organism: Alishewanella sp.; assembly: GCA_036759505.1. Taxonomy (GTDB): domain Bacteria; phylum Pseudomonadota; class Gammaproteobacteria; order Enterobacterales; family Alteromonadaceae; genus Alishewanella. The sequence continues at coordinate 7,802 of DAIOUM010000052.1, forward strand.
TTTTAACGCCGAGGTTGAACACGCCTTTCCAGAGAGCATTTTGTATGAACTCGACATGCTAGGGCATTTAATCTGTTTGATGCTGGTTAATGAGTTATCAAATGTCAGAACCCTCAGTGCCACTATTCGTTCCGCGCTGGATTTGACACATTTCCGGGATCCCGAAACCGGGCAGCACTTGGATCGTATGTCACGATATGCGCGGATAATTGCGGTCAAAACCGCCAATCAATTTGGCTTGAGCGACCATTTTATTGAACACCTGTTTATGTTCGCGCCGTTACATGATCTTGGGAAAATCGCGATCCCGGATGAAATATTGCTGAAAAATGGCCCGTTAACGCCAGACGAATTTAAGATCATGCAAACTCACTCTGCAGCCGGTTTAGCGTTAACCGATAAGCTGTTAGCCAACTATGGTTTGAATGGTGTCAGCCATATTGATGTATTACGTAATATTATCTTACATCACCACGAAGCCTGGGACGGGTCGGGTTATCCGGTTGGTTTAAAAGGCGAGGCCATACCCGTTGAAGCCCGCATTGTTACGGTAGCTGATGTGTTTGATGCGTTAACCAGTGAGAGACCTTATAAGTCAGCCTGGAGTAACGAGCGGGCCTTTACTCATTTACGCGAACTGGCTGGAATCAAGTTAGACCCGTTGTGTGTGGAAGCATTACTGACAGCAGAGAAACAAATATTAGATATCCAACGCTGCTTTAAGGAACAAAAATTTGGATAAAGCCCGGAGTCTACCGGGCTTAAGTGCGTCGCAAAAATCTTTAAGCCAGACCAACGTAAACGTTTTGCACATCGTCATCGTTATCAATGGCGTCTAAAAAGGCTTCTACCTCGGCGCGGGCAGTGTCATCTAAGCTTACCGGATTATTGGCACGATAGACCAGTTTGGCTGAATGTACATCATAACCAAACTCTGGTAGCGCTTTGGCAACGGCATCCAGATCGGTGCTTTCGGTTAAGAAAATCACCTCGCCGTCCTCGCCCTGCTCAAAGTCTTGAGCACCGGCTTCAATGGCGGCTAACTCCATATCGGCATCGGCTGATGTGGGCACCGCCTCAATCTGTCCCAGATGTTTAAAATCCCAAGACACTGAACCTGAGCTGCCAAGTTGGCCTTTGCGGAACAGTAAACGCATACTTTGGGCGCTGCGATTTTTATTGTCGGTTAAACACTCGACAATAACCGGGACCTGGTGCGGGGCAAAGCCCTCGTAAACCACAGTTTCATAGTTCACTGGGCCATCCAGCAGACCCGCACCTTTTTTAATTGCCCGCTCCAGCGTATCTTTTGGCATCGACGCCTTTTTGGCGGCTTCAATCGCCGAGCGTAACTTGGCGTTCATGCTGGGATCGGCTCCATTGCGCGCGGCAACCATTATTTCTTTGGCAAGTTTGGTAAAAATACGGCCTCTGGCATTGGCCGCATCCATTTTATGCTTGGTTTTCCACTGGGCACCCATAACGCATTCCTGTTAAGCTGAAGATAAATTTCGGTCGGCTAGTCTAGCGAATTGCAGCCATCGGCTGCAACCGCTACCCCGGGTTTTTTAATCCACCTGGCCGCTACTGTCGTAGTGTCAGTTTTAATTTTTGAGAGCAGGCATGAATTTAGCGCATATCCGGGCGGTAGCCTTTGATTTGGATGGGACTCTGGTCGACTCGCGATTGAATTTTACGGCGATATGTCAGGATATTGGCTGGCCAGTGGGAACCCCTTTGCTGGAGCGACTGGCCGAGTTGGGGGATTGTGCTGAGGCCCGCCGCGCGGCACAGATTATCTATCAGCATGAAATGCGCGGCGCGGAGCAGGCGTCCTGGATGCCGGGCGCAGCGGCATGTTTGCAGCATCTTATCGCGCAGCAGGTGCCGTTAGCTATTTTAACCCGCAATATGCGTGACGCTACCTGCTTAATGTTACAGCGGCTGCAAATTCCGGTATCGCTGGTGTTAACCCGGGAGGACTGTGCAGCCAAGCCGGATCCAGCCGGCTTGTATAGCATCGCAGCGCATTATGCTATCCCTTGCCAGCAGCTGCTGTATGTTGGGGACTATGTTTTTGATCTGCAAACTGCCAGTAACGCTGGTGCCTGGTCGTGTTTGTATCTTAATGAAACTAATCAGCATTTCAAACCACTGGCTCATTATCATATTCAACACTTTAACGAGTTGGCGCAGGCATTTTCATAGCTGAGCGGTTAATCTGTGGCAACTGTTGTTATTCCGGACCGGGCGCACTATAGTGGTTGTATAAGAACAACCTGAAAAAAAGGTGCAAAGTGCTGGCGCGGTTGAAGGACAACTTTTATCTGGCAATGATTAGCCTAGTCGGCCTGATAATCACATTATTTGTCACACCCTATGCTATCTTTCGGCTGAGTACCGGTAATTTAATTGTCGGTATAGCCGATCTCTTGATCGTATCGTCCGCTATCGCTGCTGTGATTTACGCCTGGCGTACCGGCGATACGGTGCGCCCGGGTAAGTTTCTGGCAGTGGTATTTTGTGTCGGAGCGGTCATAGTGTGTCTTAACCTGGGGGTTAGCGGCGTATTCTGGATTTATCCGTTATTGGTATTTATCTTTTTTCTGGCCGCGCCGCTCACTGCGGTCTTATTATCAATGGCGATGTTGGGCGTGTTAATTGCTACCGATTTGCTATGGCCAACCACTATTTTTGAAAGCCACTACCAACTGACAGCTTTCGCCGTAACCGCCTTTATTTCCAGCTTTTTTGCCTATGTGTTTGCCTATCGCACCCAATTACAACGCAGCGAGCTGAAGCAACTGGCCAGTATTGATAGTCTGACCGGTGCTGGCAATCGCCATACCCTAAATGCTGAACTGGAGCTGGCGGTACAGTTAAAGCAAAAGCTCGGATGTCGTTTTGGTGTGATCTTGTTCGATTTGGATCATTTTAAGCAGATTAATGATAATTATGGCCATCGTATTGGCGACGATATGTTGATTCGTCTGGTCCCGCTGATTGGCGGTATCCTCAGACAAAGTGACAGGGTATTCCGCTATGGTGGCGAAGAATTTCTGGTGTTACTGCGCGATCTGCAAGCGGAGGATTTACCCTTGTTAGCTGAAAAGATCCGCCAGCGGGTAGAAGCAGAACTGCTGTTACCCGATGGCAAGGCGGTAACCTTGTCAGCGGGAACGGCTATGTTACAGACGACAGAAGATTGGGAGCAATGGTTACACCGGGCCGATATGGCGCTGTATCAAGCCAAACATCAGGGCCGCAACCGGGTGGTTGCAGCCTGACTTTATTAAGGTACCGGGCAACCGGCCTGCGGCCGTAGTAGCGGCATTAACAGTGGCGACATACCATTGAGCACCTGCAGTGGCAGCGCCGAGGTAAAGAAATAATCCTCTGCTGCATTCCCTGGTAGATAAACCGAAATCACCCCGAAATGCCGCTCTCCCAGATAGAAAGCAAAGGTAGCAGTGCGGTTCAAGGCCCGCGACTGCACCGTTTCACCGCGACTATTAACGGTACTGATTCTGTTATCACCGGTGCCGGTTTTGCCACCAATTAGCGGTAGCTGCGGCGCACTGGGTAAACTAAAGTACTGCTGTAAGCGCCGGCCCGTGCCTTGCTGTACCACACCGGCCAGATTTTCTCTTAGGACCTGTGCCACCTCCGGTAACATAACCCGCTCCATTTCGACTTCAGTGCGAGCCAGGCTAACGGCATAGGGGGTATCGCGGCCAAAATCCAGAGACTCGACACGGAACATTGGTAAGCGGCGGCCACCATTTTGGATGATGCCCATCAACTCAGCTAACGCGGCCGGACGATCGCCTGAGCTGCCCAGCGCTGTCGCCAGAGAGGGCACCAGGAAGTCGAACGGATAACCCAGGCGCTGCCAGCGCTGATGGATATCCCAGAAGGCTTCAATTTCCAGCATAGTGCGAATGCGGTTATCCCTCGCGCTACGCGACTGGGTACGGAATAGCCACTGATAGGCCTGCTGGCGCACATCGGCACTTAAACTTATGGCTTCTGCCAGCGTCGGATTGGGTTGTTGCTGCAAATAACCGAGCAACCATAACTCCAGCGGGTGACTGCGTGCCAGATAAGCCTGATCCGGCAAACTGAACTCCGTTGGCGCATATTTGCGGTATAGTTGCCGCCACTGCGCTACCGTTAACGGGTTGTCGGCAAAGCGCTGCTGCATAAAGCGGATAAAGTCCGCCTCGTTAACATCCGGGTAGATAAACCGATAGCCGGCACTTAAGCGGTCCGGGGTTTGCCGTAAGCCATTTAAGAACACTTCCAGCCGCTGCTCAGTCGTTAAGCGGTGGTACTTACGCCAGAAGCGTTGTAAAAAGCTAACCCCTTCTTTATCGGCAAAGCGACGTAGATACTGATCACGGCGCGGATCATTATCATTTTTCAGTAGCTGATAACTGCTACTTTCACCGTGATAAATACTGTAGTTAACAATTTCCTGGGTTAAACGAACAAAGGGTAGGTTAATCGACTCATACAGTGCCTGGCGCATTGTCGGCACCATCCGATCTTCCTCGCGCCGGAAGTTGCTAAAGGTATGCAGGCCGCCACCGGTAAAGAAACTCATGCGTGGATCGGCTGAAAATTCACGGTCCATTGCCGCGTTGAGCATCGTCAGTAAAGTCACACCGGGGTTCGAAATCAGATAATTAATCGCCCATTGCGATAATTGGTCCTGCGGTGCAATTTCCAGTAATGCCAGCGAACTGACCGGTTGCTCGGAATAGGTCTGATGTAGCTCAGCAACGATTTCCAGATAAGTAGTCAGCATCCGTAACTTGGCAGTTGAACCCAGTTCCAGCTTGCCGCCTTCATTTAAATCAAAGGGTTGCTCAGCATGGTTATCGGTTTGTACCCGAAGCTTATTGCCAGTAGGAGTGCTCTCGTACAGGGTAAAGCTGTATTTTACGCCGCGCAGCTGGTCTTCCCGCAATAAGCGCGGGCCGATAATACCGGCTTGCTGTGCCGGCGCTAATTGCTCCAGCCGCTCCAGATAGCGCTTTATTTGTTGTTGCAGCGCCAGATCCAGGGTGGTTTGTACCGTCAGATCCAGGCGGTCCGTTTGATAAAGGGTACGCTCCAGCAAGGCCGCAATGCGGTTACGTACCAGCAACGCTGTTTTGTCTAGTTGTGGTCGCGGTGTTGTGGCAGCGCTTTGGAAGCTAAGTCGCTGCGCTGAGGCCTGCTCCAGCCAGTTTTGATTGATAATATTGGCCTGGCGTAATAAGCGTAAATGGCTGTCGACCAGCTGTTCCAACTCGGCACGGCCTTGCAACAGATAAAAACTCGGCCGGCGCTGGGCAATAATCAGCGCCATAACCTGCCTTAACGCTAAGCCGTGCGCGGCTGTCGCTGTACTGTCTTTTAACAGCTGATTGACCCGGACCGGATCGGCACCAAACCAGGCGTGCAAACCATCGGCCATGCCGTGAACTTCGCCGGCTTGCGGTGTCGCTGCCAGCGGTACCGTATTGATATAATCCAGCGCAATTTGTTTGCGCCTTTCCATGGTTTCCCGGGCTGGCTGATAAGCGCGCACCGATGCTGAGACCATCTGCTGCAATTTATCCAGGGCGTCGGCGGTGAAGCCTTGATTAGAATGTCGATATTTTTCAATTTGCGTTGCCAGCGTACTGCCGCCTGCTGCCGCAGCGTCGCGTCCGAGCAGCTTTTTAGTTTGTGCCAGCACCGCAGCACCCAGGCGCGACCAGTCTACCGCAGGGTTCGCAAAGGGCGTTATCTGGAACAAGTCGCGGTTCTCTACATAGAGTAGGGCTCGCAATAATAATGGTGCGACGTCGTCAAAGTGTTGGTATTGAAATTCCGGCTTAGAAAAGCTAAACAGCGCATCCTGGCGGCAATCAAAAATTTGCAGTCCCCACTGGCTTTTTTGGGCATAGGGCGGATAAAAACCCCAATCGGCATAGCGCTGCAGCGCTGGTGAGAAGCGACTTTGTTCTGTAATGCTATAACCTTGTTGTTGCAGACTGGTTAGCCAGCCAGGCAGGTGGCTGTATCCAGCGCGTTGATCAAAAGGACCGCCTTGCGGATAAACCGGTGCTTCGTCTTCAGGTGCTGGCCCGCGGCCCTGACTAAAGGTCAGCTGTTGCGCCAGATAATGCCAGACTTTGGATTGCAGTACACTGGTGCGCATTTCCTGATAAGTCAGACCGGCCAGTAAAATCAGCAACAATAGCCAAAGCAACCACTTTAATGGCCGCCAGTTAATGGGTTGCCTGGGGCCTGTCGCGGCAGGGCGGGCGCGCGGCGCGGCGTTATCCCGAACATTATCGAAATTGCGCCGATTAATTAGTGGTGGCGCGTCTAACGGTGCATCACCTAGTCGGGGTTCAACCCTTTGCTGATCTGACATAATCTGACTTACTGCACTTCCTGTGGATTAAGCTGTTGGGCTCTGGCTAAGCGCTCATGATCGGCAGTTAGCTGCCAGCCCTGTAAATTATCAATAATAAGTTGGCTTAAAGCCTGGATATGATCTGCTCGATCATTTAGTGCGCTGATATATTCATAGCGCTTGCCACCGGCATGTTCAAAATACTCTTTATTTTCTTCGCCAATTTCTTCGATGGTTTCCAGACAGTCAGCCGAGAAACCCGGACAAAATACCTGCACCGAGCTAACACCCTGCGCCGGTAACGCTTTTAAGGTTTCGTCAGTATAGGGTTTCAACCACTCTTCGCGGCCAAAGCGCGACTGAAAGGTGGTTAAATACTGCTCGGGCTTAAGCTGTAATGCTTCAGCAATCAGCCGCGAGGTTTTATAACACTCGCAGTGATAGGGATCGCCGTTCATTAAATAGCGTTTCGGGATGCCATGATAAGAAAATAGCAACTTATCGGCCTGACCATGCTGTTGCCAGTGTTCTTTGATGCGGTTAGCACAGGCGGCAATATAGGCCGGGTAATCATGATAATGGCTGATAAAGCGTAGATCAGGCAGCCAGCGCCGCTGCATAAAATCGCGTGCCAACTCGTCAAAGCTTGAGGCCGAGGTCGAGGCCGAGTACTGTGGATACAGCGGCAATACAATCAGTTTACGCACCCCTTGTTGCATCATCCGCTCCAGCACAGACTGAAAACTGGGGTTGCCGTAGCGCATGGCAAAGTCTACCACCAGATCCGGATAGCCGCGCGTGGCCAATTCGGCAGCCACAGCCTTCGTTTGACTGACAGTATGAAACAGTAGCGGCGAGCCTTGTTCGGTAAACACCGTTTGATAAGCTTTAGCAGAGCGCCGCGGCCGGATATTCAGAATAACGCCATTTAAAATAAACCACCACAACAGGCGCGGCACTTCAACGACCCGGGGATCGGATAGAAACTGCTTTAAATAGCGTTTTAATGCTTTTGGGTTAGCTTCATCCGGTGTACCGAGGTTGGTCAACAATACCCCGATCTTATCGGCTCTGGCGTGACTAAAATCTTTACTATTAATAAATCCCATAAGACGCTGCGCTCCTGATTATACTTAAGCCGGCATTACGGCGAAGGAGCCCCGTTAGATCGCCAAGCTTTAGAGTGATCTTAGCAGTTTCAGCTGCGTAAACCTATGACTGACACAGAATATTTCGCATCACTGGTCAGACCGCACTCCGGTACCGGTACGAGGTCTAACCTGTTAAGGTGTAATAGATATCAGGGAGAACTGAATGCGTCGAATCTTTGTTTTTCTATTGGCGGTGCTATTTGCCGCCAGCGCTGGCTCTGTGGTTCAAAGCCTGGTTAATCTGCAGGCTATCGCCGCGCTGGCAGGGCCCGTTGCCACCGCTGATCAACTGAGTACCCTCTGGTTTGATTTGCGCCACTTTATGCCAGTGCTGGCGGCGATTTTTCTGCCTATTATGCTGTTGAGTTTAATCGCTGCCCGGTTGCTGATTAAGCATATACCTGTGACCAAAGCCATAGTTGTGTTTGCTGTTACAGCAATTGCCACCTGGACAGCTTTGTACGTTATTAACCAACTCGCACCTATGCCAACCCTAATAGCATTAAACCGCACCTTAGCAGGCACCCTGATGTTACTTGCCTGCACAGGTCTTGGTGCCATTTTTTATCATTATTTTAGTCGTAGCAGGAGTGTTGCATGAGCCTGAACCGAATGCTTTTTCTCTCTCTGATGTTAGTTGTCGCGCCGGTTGCGCTGACAACTGAGCCGTTGACTGCAGATCCGCTGCCGACCAAGCCAAAAGTACAGACACTTACCGAGGGCCTGGAATATCCCTGGTCATTAAGTTTTTTACCCTCTGGTGGCTTTTTGCTAACCGAGCGCAGCGGGCAGTTAGTCACCCTCGGTAGCGATGGTCAGGTGTTGCAAAAGTTGGATGTTAACTTACCGGATCTCTATGCCGCCTCACAGGGGGGCTTATTGGAGGTGCTGCTTGCTGAGGATTTCGCGCAAAGCGGCCGCCTGTTTTTAAGCTATGTCTGCGGAACGGCTAATGCCAACAGTGTTTGTTTGGCCAGTGGTAACTGGCAGGACAATCAGCTGACTGATGTAAAACAAATTTTTCGGGCAACTCCAGATCGGCGCGGTGCCGCGCACTATGGTGGTCGTATGGTGCTGCTACCGGATCAAAGCCTGGTACTGACCTTGGGTGACGGCTTTGATTATCGTGAGCAAGCTCAGAATAAAACCAATCACCTGGGGAAAATCGTACGTTTGCAGCAGAATGGCAGCGTGCCTGCGGATAACCCCTTTGTTGGGCAAGCGGCTGTTGCCGCCGAGATTTTTACGCTCGGGCATCGAAATGTGCAGGGCATTGTCTATGATACAGCAACCGGAAAATTGTGGAGTCACGAACATGGCCCCAAAGGTGGCGATGAGCTGAACCTGCTACAAGCCGGTGTTAATTACGGCTGGCCGGTGGCGACCACGGGTATTGATTATACCGGAGCCCGGATTTCTCCCTTTACCCGCTTTACTGGAATGGCTGAGCCGGTATATCAGTGGTCACCTTCGATTGCCCCAGCCGGGATGACGCTGTATCGCGGCGAGGCTTTCCCGCAGTATCAGGGCAACATCTTGATTACGGCTTTAGCGGGCAAGGCTTTGCACCGGTTGGTACTGGACGGCGATAAGGTGGTAGAGGAAGAAAAGCTACTCACTGAACTCGACAGCCGTTTGCGTGATGTGCGTACCGGCCCGGACGGCCTGATCTATATCCTAACCGACGGCCCGGCCGGCAAGTTACTGCGCCTAAGCCCGCAGTAACTTATCCACAGCACTCCGGTACCGGTCTGACCAGTTTATCCACAGCACTCCGGTACCAGTCTGACCAGTTAGTGCTGATGGCCACCTTCACCATGGGCGTGGCCATGCGCGATTTCTTCTGCGGTCGCCTCACGTACGCTCAGCACTTCGAGTGCGAAGGTTAGGGTTTTGCCGGCCAGTGGGTGATTGGTATCGACTTCCGCCTTAAACATACCCACTTTGACGATAGTCACCTGACGCTCGCCCTGATCGGTGTTAACCCAGGCCACCATGCCAGGTTTCCACTTTTTAGCCCCCCGCAAATGTTTAACCTGCACGCTCTGAATTGCATCGTCACGACGTTCACCATAGGCATCACCTGGCGCCAGCGTAATTTCAAGCGTATCGCCGGCAGTCTTACCTTCCAGCGCCGCTTCTAATTTTGGCAACATTTGATTATGGCCATGCAGATAGAGCAGGGGCGCGGCTTTGCGCGAGCTCTCCAGCTCGCCTGAGGCATCGCTTAGGGTGTAGTGGAATTGCACAACGGCATTGTTGGTAATTTGCATAATGATATGTCTGTTAGCTGATAAAAGTGGTGCCATTATATGATATCCACCTACAGATAACAGCTCTCGCTACGAGTCAGGCGTCAAAGTAAACTGGTATGACCGGTACCGGAGACCTGTGGATAAACAGGTCAGACCGGTACCGGAGTGGTGTGGATAAGTGGTGCGGATCAAATCAGGTGGCGGCTTTCATCTTGCTGACAAAGTCGCGAAGCTTAGTGAGCAGTAGCTCAGGCTCGTGTTGGTGTTGTTCAATCAGTTTGACGATAGCCGAACCGCTAATTGCCCCGGCAGCCCCACTTTGGATCGCATCTTTTACCTGCTCGGGCGCGGAGATCCCGAAACCCAGCAGGGGTGGTGCCGGATTATAAGCACGAATGCGCGCGATCAGCTCCGAGGTTGGCATTGCGGCCT
>DAIOUM010000053.1:0-17821 GCA_036759505.1 Alishewanella sp.
CACAGGGATGTGATCCTTGAAGCCGGTGGAGAAAATTACTACCCAGCTAAGGGCGCTGCGCTGGTCTGGACGCTAAGTGTCGGGATTTGAGCATCCGGCGATTGTGTTTCGGCAGAAAATCAATTGAGCAGATGTGAGCGACTCAAGTATTTCAGACAGGCAAAAAGCTAAGAGGCCGGTATTGTAACAATTGGGGGAACTTGGTGGATTGTACTGGGTGTCGAACCAGTGACAACCGTCTCTTCGTAAAGAGCGGGCGGTGCTCTCAACGATTTTAAAAATTTGGTGGATTGTACTGGGTTCGAACCAGTGACCCCCGCCTTGTAAGGGCGGTGCTCTCCCAGCTGAGCTAACAATCCATGGGAGTATCGCTGTGTATAATATTGGTGGATTGTACTGGGTTCGAACCAGTGACCCCCGCCTTGTAAGGGCGGTGCTCTCCCAGCTGAGCTAACAATCCATGGGAGTATCGCTGTGTATAATATTGGTGGATTGTACTGGGTTCGAACCAGTGACCCCCGCCTTGTAAGGGCGGTGCTCTCCCAGCTGAGCTAACAATCCACGCTGCGATGGCGCACATTATAGGGAGCGTGATTTAGCTGTCAACTTTATTTTCGGGCAAAGCACGCTGTATGCCGCAAAAGTAAACAGCATAGTGAAAAAAACCAGCTTTTGCCACTACACCTCGGGTGCATCCGCCGGCGTGGATTGTTACAATACCGGCCTCTTAGCTTTTTGCCTGTCTGAATTGGAAAGATTATGTCATTAGTGACCCGTTTTGCACCCAGCCCAACCGGCTACTTACACGTAGGTGGCGCCCGTACTGCTTTATACAGCTGGCTGTATGCCAGAAAAAATGGCGGTAAATTTATTCTGCGTATCGAAGATACCGATCTGGAACGCTCAACCCAGGAATCGGTAGACGCCATTTTAGAAGGTATGCAGTGGCTGGGACTGGAGCACGACGAAGGCCCGTACTATCAAACCAAACGCTTTGACCTGTATAAAGAAGTGGTGGCGCAGCTGTTAGCAGAAGGCAAAGCCTACAAGTGCTTCTGCACGGTAGAGGAGCTGGACGCGATGCGCGAAGCGCAAATGGCCGCCGGTGAAAAGCCAAAATATAACGGTATGTGGCGCGATCGCACTGATCATCCGGCCGATAAGCCTTATGTCATTCGCTTTAAAAACCCGCTGGATGGCGTGGTCGTGATTGACGATATGATTAAAGGCCGCATTGAAATTGCCAATGCTGAGCTGGACGATCTGGTAATTGCCCGCAGTGACGGCACCCCAACCTATAACCTGACAGTGGTGGTTGATGACTGGAAAATGGGCATTACCCATGTGATCCGGGGTGACGACCATGTTAATAACACCCCGCGGCAGATGAATATTCTGGCGGCGCTGGGCGCTGAGATCCCAAAATACGCGCATGTACCGATGATTCTGGGCGACGATGGCAAGCGGTTATCAAAGCGTCACGGCGCGGTCGGCGTTATGCAGTATCGCGATAACGGCTTTTTACCGCAGGCACTGATCAACTATTTAGTTCGTCTGGGTTGGTCGCATGGCGATCAGGAAATTTTTAGTCTGGACGAGCTGGTACAGCTGTTCGACCTGTCAGCTTGTAATCGTGCCCCATCGGCCTTTAATACCGACAAGCTGATCTGGTTAAATCAACACTATATGAAAACCCTGCCGGCGGAAGAGGTCGCCAGCCATTTAGCCTGGCATGTTGCCGAGCAAAAACTGGATATCAGCACCGGGCCAAGTTTAGCGCAACTGGTGCAGGTGCAGGCCGAGCGGGTTAAAACCTTAAAAGAAATGGTGGAAGTCAGCCGCTATTTCTATGAAGACTTTAGCAGCTTTGACGAAGCAGCCGCCAAGAAACATTTAACTGCGGCAGCGGCGGAACCTTTGGCATTGTTACATGCCAAACTGGCTAAGTTGACCGATTGGCAGCCAGCGCTGATCCATCAGCAAATTACTGATACCGCTGCCGAACTGGCACTGGGTATGGGTAAGGTGGGGATGCCGCTACGGGTGGCAGTAACCGGTGGCGGTAATTCACCGGCGCTGGATCTGACGTTACAACTGATTGGTCAGGCGCGCAGCCTGGCCCGCATTGAGCAGGCGCTGAGCTTTATTAAGCAGCACGCTGTCTGATGCCATAGCTCAGGCCTGGCCTGAGCTGTTACCTGAAGATGTGATAACGCCTGCGAGTTCAGGCGTTTTTAGTTCGCTTAGCTTGTAGATTAAAAAAAACTGAATATTAGATTAAACATGCCTGTTTTTTTATTGTTAGTCGTTGCCTTGCTGGCGTTTCACGTCAGTGCCAATGAAGCGCCGGAAGAAGCTGAGCCTCTGGTGCCTGAATTACAGAACCTGGGGTTACTGGGCACCCTTACCGGCGATATTGAGCTGGGTTTTTTGTTTATCGATGGCAACACCGATGCGCGCGGCTGGCGGGTTAACACTGAACTGGTGCATGAAAATGATTTTTTCCGGAACCGCTATAACGTGCAGGGCCGGATCCAAAAGAATCAGTTTACCAACAGTGAAACCGGTGAAGTGCGCACCGAAGCCACAGTAAAACGCTATGCGTTATCAGGCCAGAGTAACTACAAGTTTTTAAGCGGTTCGACCTCGTTCTTTGGCCGCGGTGCCTATGCTTACGATATGTTTGGTTCATTCCGGCAGGTCGGCTCGCTGGCAACAGGTTATGCCAACCGGGTATATCAAAAGCAGGCCAATTATCTGGATCTGGAAACCGGCCCGGGTTTCGCCTACCGCGAAGGTGCTTCCGGCAGCACCTCTAAGGGTTTGATCTGGTTTTTGGCAGTCAACTTTGAGCAGGAAATTTACAAAGGCAGCCGTTTTCGTCAAACGTTCGAAGGCAATGTGTCGGTCGATGGCGAAAACTCGGCTTATACCAGCCGCAGCTCACTGACCGCGCAAATTAATGGCCGGCTGGCAATGCGTTTAAGTTTCTCGGTGAGCCACAACTCGCAGCCCGAGGGTAATTTACAGACTACTGATACCGAAACCTCTGCCTCGTTGGTGTATCAATTCTAAACTGTTGTTTGTAATTAATCTTTAACAAAAAAGCCACCTGGGTGTCATTTGGCTTTCACATGGTCATGTTCCAATTTCTGCGCCAATATAATAAATCACGCAGGAACCCTGACCATGACACTATCTACTCTCCCTGTTCAAATAGACAACTCCGGCCTGGAGCCCATCTCTAATACGTCTGCTAATCCGAGCTTTGGCGAGGTATTAGAGCAACGGATGGCGCGGCGCAGCTTTTTAAAAGGCAGTTTGGCAGCAGCCGTGTCCGGTATTATGGGCGTTGGCTTAACCGGCTGTAATAGCAGCGATACCGCTGAGCCTTTGCCACCGGTTAGTGTGATCCCGGCACCGGCTTTTTTGGGTTTTGCTGCTATTGCGGCTAACCGCCTTGATGGCATTACCGTACCGGCGGGCTATAGCGCTAAACCTTTTCTGGCCTGGGGTACTCCTATCACCGGCACCTATCCGGCCTTTCTGGCGGATGCCAGCAACACGGCCGCCGAGCAGGCGATGCAAATGGGCATGAACCATGATGGCATGCATTTTTTCCCGATTGATGTGCGCAGCGGGGGTAATAGCTCCAGCGAAGGCTTGCTGGTGATGAACCATGAATATGTCGAGCCGAATGTACTGCATCCGCAAGGACCGGTATTACCACGCCCGGCCGAACAGGTGGCTAAAGAGCTGGCGGCGCATGGTGTCAGTGTGGTGCATATTGAAAAAGCGGCCAATGGTGACTGGCGTGTCGTCAGTAACAGCCCCTTGAACCGCCGTATTACCGGTGAAACGCCCATGGAGCTGGCTGGTCCGGTTCGGGGCCATGCCAAGGTAGTGACCAAATACAGTCCGGATGGCAGCCGCACCCGTGGCACCTTAAATAACTGTGCTCATGGTTACACGCCCTGGGGCACCTACCTGACGGCGGAGGAAAACTGGGCGGGCTACTTTATGAATAGCGATAGCCCCCAGGTTCGTGAGCACCGCCGTTATGGTGTTGGCAGCAGTAATGGCCGTTATTTCTGGGAAACGGCTACGCCAGCTGCGGATCGCTACCAGCGTTTTAACGCATCGACATTAGCAGCCAGTGCCGCTGAGGATTACCGCAACGAACCCAATACCTTTGGCTGGATCGTTGAAATCGACCCCTTTAATCCGGACAGTGTGCCGCAAAAGCGCACCGCCCTGGGCCGCTTTGCCCACGAAGGTATCGTCTTTGCCAAGGTCACCGAAGGTGAGCCGTTAGTGGCCTATTCCGGCGATGATGCGCGGGATGAATATATTTACAAGTATGTGTCGAAACAGCCGTACTTCCGTAATACTGCCGGCGGGCATCTGCTGAATGACGGTACCCTGTATGTCGCCCGTTTTAACGCCGATGGCTCTGGTGACTGGCTGGCGCTGGATATTAATAATCCCGAGTTTGCTGCCAAGGCCGCTCTGGCCGGCGTAAGCTTTAGCGATCAGGCCGATGTGCTGCTTAATACCCGCCTGGCCGCCGATATCGCCGGTGCAACCAAGATGGATCGGCCAGAGTGGGGCGCAGTGCATCCGGAAACCTCGGAAGTGTATTTTACCCTGACTAACAATACTAACCGCACTGCAGCGCAGGTTGATGCAGCCAACCCGCGCGCCAACAATGCTACTGGCCATATTATCCGCTGGAAAGAGCGCGGTACCCTGGCCTCAAGCCAGTTTAACTGGGATATCTTCCTGCTAGCCGGTGATGTTGGCACCGCTACGCCGGGGACCAACCTGGTGTTAACGGCGGAGAACCACCACGCCAGCCCGGATGGTCTGTGGTTTGATGATAATGGCTTACTGTGGATCCAAACGGATATGAGTGGCTCTCAGCAAAGCAGCGGCCCTTATGGTAACAATGCCATGCTGGTTGCCGATCCGGTGAGCCGGCAGATCAAGCGTTTCCTGGTGGGGCCAACTGACTGTGAAGTGACAGGGGTGATTATGACGCCAGATCAGCGCACTATGTTTGTGAATATCCAGCATCCGGGCGATCGGTCCAGCGTAACGAACTTTACCAGTAACTGGCCGGACGGTGGCAATAGCCGGCCGCGTTCAGCGACGGTGATTATTACCAAAGATGACGGTGGTATGATTGGGACCTAAGGTACTCCATTATTGACCGCACTAATAACACAGGGGGCCTTGGCCCCCTGTTCTGCTTCTAATATGACTCAGTAAAACCTTAGTGTAATACCCGCGCTCTTAAGGTACCGGGAATGGCTTTTAACTCATTTAGTGCCAGTTCGTGATCGGCCGAGTCAATATCAATCACCACATAACCAATTTCCTGCACAGTTTGCAGGTACTGGCCGGAGATATTGATATTATGCCGGGCAAAGGCTTCGTTGATCTTGGTCAGCATACCCGGTTGGTTTTTATGGATATGCAGCAGGCGTGAGCGGCCTTTATGCTCAGGCAGCGACACTTCCGGGAAATTCACCGCCGACAGCGTAGAGCCATTATCACTGTATTTCACCAGCTTACCGGCGACTTCAAAGCCGATATTCTCCTGCGCTTCCTGAGTCGAGCCACCGATATGCGGGGTTAAAATCACATTATCGAACTGGCGCAGTGGCGAGATAAATTCTTCGTCGTTGCCTTTAGGCTCTACCGGGAATACATCGATGGCGGCGCCGGCCAGCTTTTTGCTTTGTAACGCGCTGGTCAGGGCATCGATATCAACCACAGTGCCACGCGAGGCATTGATCAGGATAGCACCGTGCTTCATCAGCTCCAGTTCGGCTTCGCCAATCATATTTTTGGTTTGTGGTGTTTCCGGCACATGCAGGCTGATCACATCGGAAGTTTTCAGTAAGCTGCCTAAATCTACCTGTACCGCATTGCCCAGCACCAGCTTGTTTTCGATATCGTAAAACTGCACCCGCATACCGATATTCTCAGCCATAATGCCAAGCTGAGTACCGATATGGCCATAGCCGATAATACCGAGCGTTTTACCGCGCGCTTCAAAGGAGTTATCGGCGGTTTTTAACCACTCGCCACGATGAGCCGCGGCATTACGCTGCGGAATACCGCGTAGTAACATAATAATTTGTCCCAGCACCAGTTCAGCCACCGAGCGGGTATTAGAAAAGGGCGCATTAAACACCGGGATGGCGCGTCTTAAGGCCGCGTCCAGATCCACCTGATTGGTACCGATACAGAAGCAGCCGATCGCCACCAGCTTGGATGCCGCTTCTAACACCTTGTCGGTAAGCTGGGTGCGTGAGCGAATGCCGATAAAGTGGGCATCTTTAATCCGCTCAATCAACTCGTCTTCCGGCAGCGAGGTTTTCAGATACTCGATATTGCTGTAGCCGTGATCTTTAAAGGTTTGTACGGCACTCTGGTGCAGGCCTTCCAGCAGCAGGATCTTAATTTTGTCTTTTGCCAGCGAAAATTTTTCCATGGTCACTTCTCTTGTGCTTAATATAAATGCTGCCCGGTTGTCGTCACTGCCCCTTAAGCGGGGCTATTGTTATAAAAACAGTTCTATCAAAAGCTTTGCTTAGTGTTAGCGCAGTACCTGAGTACCCTCAGCGCTACCCACCAAGACCAGATCGGCGGCGCGAGCGGCAAAGATGCCATTGGTAACAACACCAACGATATTATTAATCTGCTGCTCCAGCGCTAACGGCTCGCTGATATGTAAACCGTGCACATCAATAATCAGATTACCGTTATCGGTGACCACGCCTTCGCGTACTACCGGTTTACCACCCAGTTTTGCCAGTTCGCGGCTGACATAGCTGCTGGCCATCGGGATCACTTCAACCGGCAGTGGGAACTTGCCCAATACCTCAACCTGCTTGGTGCTATCGACAATACAGATAAAGGTTTTGGCGACGGCGGCGACAATTTTTTCGCGGGTTAAGGCGGCACCACCGCCTTTAATCATTTGTTTAGCGGCGTTAATTTCGTCGGCACCATCAACATAGACGCCAAAGCCGCTGATGCTGTTTAAATCCAGCACCGGAATGCCCAGTGCCTTTAAGCGGGCGGTAGATTGTTCAGAGCTGGAGACGGCACCGGCGATTTGATCTTTGATCTCGGCCAGGGCGTCAATAAAGTGGTTTACGGTAGAGCCGGTGCCGACACCGACAATGGTCTGTGGCTCGATATAGGCCACGGCGGCGCGGGCCGCGTTGCGTTTCATTTCATCTTGCGTCATGGAGGGTTCGCTTTATGCGTTTAGCCATAAAGATGGATAGTATATCGGCTGCCAGAAAAAAAGACAGTGTTAGTTAGCGCGGATAATTTTCGGCAAAAACTAGCGGCTAAAACGCAGCAGCCGGCTGCCGGTCGCTACCGCATGCAGTGGCTGATCCCAGGGCTCGACTGGTAACTGCGGCACTTGTTGGCAATCATGCGCCAAACCGATTAGCCGGCAATGATGATTGGCGGCTAACTGCGACAGGGTGCGGTCATAAAAACCGCCGCCCATACCAAGGCGTTGCCCGAGGCTATCGAACGCGACTAAAGGGGTAAAAATCAGATCCAGTTGCTGCACCGGCAGTAATTCAGCGCAGTTTAGTTTCGGCTCTGGAATACCAAAGCGATTGGGTAATAGCGGCGTAGTTGGCTGATAGTGCTGAAAAATCAGATAGCCGGCACAAAACGGATGCAAAATAGGTAGGTAGAGGGTTTTGCCGGCCTGCCATAAGGCCTGGATTAGCGCCGTGGTATCAATCTCGCTGTCATTACTCAGATAGAGCGCGATATGTTGCGCCGCTAATACCTCAGCAGAGGGGAGCAGTTGCCGCACTAATCCGATAGCTGCGTCCTGCTGCGCCTGAGCGCTTAGCTGTTGCCGCCGGTTACGGATTTCAGTTCGCAGTTGTGCCCGATTTAGCAATGCAAAATCCTTGCTGTCAGGAAGAAGAAAGTGCAGAAGTGTTCTCCGAAGTTGCCGTGCCCTGTATCAGCCCTTGAACCCAAGGTTCAAGGCGGAACGCCAATGGCCACCGTAGGCTTCCCGGTACTAGCCGGGCCTGCACAAAAGCGACGCAGAAACATCCCTTAATAAAACAATTATCGGCTCAGGGACATCGACAAAACACGAACAACCCAGAGAACGCCCTCAGTATAACACCGCTTTAATCGCGATGAGAAACAAAGCCCGGCAAAATGCGGCCAACTGCTGCTTGTTTAGGCACAGGTTGGCGTGGCTCTGTAGCAGTGGTAGCATAAGCAGATATAAGTAAATAAGGGGCACTGTATGCCATTATCACTGGTACAAAGCTATGAGCGCTGGAGCGCAGCCCTGGATGCAGCCTATGTGATGGCTTCTGCCGCAGAATTGCATGGTTTAATCAGTGGCCTGCTGTGCGGCGGTATGCCAGCCGATGCCAGCGAGTTTTTGCCGGTGCTGCACGACTTTTTAAATGACGGTCAGGCCCTGCCTCAGGCGCTAAAAACCGACGTGCAGCAGCTGATCAGCAATACCGCGCAAAGCCTGAGTGCTGCCGACTATGATTTCGCGCTGTTGCTGCCGCATGACGATGATGCGCTGATCGAGCGGCTGGAGGCGATGGTGGAGTGGGCGCAGGCGTTTTTAGTCGGATTCTCGGTACAACAAACCGATTTATCGCTATTAAGCGAAGAAGTACGCGAAGCGATTAATCAACTTAGTGAAGTGACTAAGGTTGACCTGAGTACGCAAGACGATGCCAGCGCCGAAGAAAACGAAGAAGCCTATTTCCTGGTACTGGAACATATCCGGCTGATGGTGTTTAGCTGCTACAACGAAGTCGGGCAGCGGCCGGCGGTAAAGGGCCCGTTAAATAAAACCTTACATTAAGGTCTGCTATGCAAATCGAAGTCTATCAGCAGCGGCGTCAGCAACTGCTGGCGCAACTGCCAGAGCGCTCTGTGGTATTACTGAGTGCAGCCGCCGAGCAAACCCGCAGCCGCGATACCGAATATCCGTTTCGCCAGCACAGTGACTTTTGGTATTACACCGGCTTTAACGAACCTGATGCCTTACTGATCTTAACTAAAACCGCCGCGGGCGAGTGTCGCAGCTTGTTGCTGTGCCGTGACAAAGATCCCTTTGCCGAAATGTGGCAGGGCCGCCGGCTGGGGCCAGCTGCGGCACTGACTACCCTGGGTTTAAATGCCGTTAGTCTGAGTGAGCGTAGCGCCAGCTTGCAGCAGGCATTAAATGGCATGCAGGCGGTGTATCTGAATTTAGGTGATGAACCGGCATTACAGCAGGAAGTGCTGACCATTATGCAGGGGCTCAGACAGCGTGAAAAACGCGGTGAGCAGGCGCCGGTGGCGCTGATGGACCTTAGGCCTTATAGCAGCGAACAACGGCTGATTAAAAGTGCCGATGAAATTATGCTAATGCGTCGCGCCGGCCAAATCAGCACTCAGGCCCATCATCGCGCCATGCGCTTTTGCCATGCCGGTGGCTGGGAATATCAGTTAGAAGCCGAGATCCTGCATGAATTTGCGCTGCATGGTGCCCGTTTCGCGGCCTATAACACCATAGTCGGCAGTGGCGACAACGGCTGTATTTTGCATTACACCGAAAATAGCAGCCAGCTGACTGACGGCGAGCTGGTATTAATTGATGCCGGCTGCGAGTTACAGGGCTATGCCGCTGATATTAGCCGCACCTTCCCGGTAAATGGCCGTTTTACCCCGGAGCAGGCGGCGCTGTATCAGCTGGTATTAGACGCCCAGCTTTGCTGTATCGCTGCGGTTAAACCCGGTTGCACCTTTGCACAGTTAAATGCGATTGCCGAGCAGGTGCTGACCAAAGGGCTGCTGGAATTAGGTATTTTGCACGGAGATTTGACCGAGCTCATAACCAGTAAAGCCTGTAAGCAGTATTTTATGCATGGTATAGGCCATTGGCTGGGGCTGGACGTACATGATGTCGGCGCCTACAAGGTCGCTGGTGACGACCGGCCGTTTCAACCCGGCATGGTGCTGACGATTGAACCCGGCCTTTATATCGCTCCGGGTAGCGAGGCGGCCGAAAAATGGTGGGGCCTGGCAATCCGGATCGAAGATAATATTCTGGTGACCGCGGACGGCCATGACAACCTGACTGCTGGCTGTGTCAAAACCCTGGCGGAAGTGGAAGCCCTGATGGCCAATCGTTAGCCTGACGCTCTGACAGTAATCACTAACAGCACAAATACACAACAAATAAGGTAAGCCGTGCAAGTAACAAGCACTACCACAGTCGATTTTGATCTGGTGATTGCCGGTGGTGGCATGGCCGGCTCGATGCTGGCGCTGGCATTATTAAGCCAGGCGCCGGCATTAAAGGTCGCCATTATCGAGCAGGCTGAAACGCCGGTATCCAAAGCCAGTTTTGACAGCCGCAGTATTGCGCTGGCAGCGGCCAGTGTCGAATTATTACAACGCTGGCAACTCTGGCCACAACTGGCCCAGCAGGTCTGCCCAATCAAAACTATAGCGGTATCCGATCGTGGCCATTTTGGCAAAACCTGGCTTAGTGCCGACGAATACCGTTTGCCCGCCCTGGGGCAGGTGATCGAAGTGGAGCATATTGGTGCCGCGCTGTATCAGGCGTTAGCGGAGCATCCGAATTTAAGCCGGTTGCAGCCACGCAGCATCGCCGCCATCGACAAACAGCAAGCTTGGCAACAGCTGACCTTAGATGACGGCAAGAGTGTGAGTACCCGCTTACTGGTGATCGCCGAAGGCGGTGCTTCCAATACGCGGCAGCTGGCCGGTTTTAGTTTAACGGAGCAGCCTTATCCGCAAGCGGCCATTATCGCTAATCTGGCGCTTAGCAGTGCGCATCAGTATAAGGCGTTCGAGCGCTTTACCGAGCATGGCCCTATTGCCTTACTACCGCTGACCCAAAACCGCTATTCGCTGGTCTGGACGGTACCGCCGGAGCAGGTGCCGCTATTACTGGCACTCAGTGACAACGAATTTCTAGCGCAAATTCAACAGGCATTTGGTTATCGGGCCGGCGTCTTTACTGCAGTGGGCAGCCGCGCCGCTTACCCGCTGGTGTTAAAGCAAAGCCAACAGGTGGTGAATCACCGCACTGCACTGTTAGGTAACAGCTTACATAACCTGCACCCTATTGCCGGCCAGGGCTTTAATCTGGCACTGCGAGATATTGCCTGTTTAAGCCAGCTGCTGGCAGAACAAGGTTTAGCCGATGCCGGTGGCTATGCGCTGCTGCGTGCCTATCAGCAGCAACGCCAGGCCGACATGCAGCAGGTGATTTGGCTGACCGACGCCTTAGTGCGCACCTTTTCTAACCGCTCACGCCTGGTGGCGCTGGCGCGTAATCTTGGCCTGACGGCGATGCTGCTGTGCGATCCGCTTAAGACGCCACTCGCGCGGCAAACTATGGGTTATGGAACTCGTTATGCAAAATCTTGATGTCACCATCGTTGGCGCCGGTAGTGCCGGCTTAACCCTGGCGCTGTTATTGGCAGAGCAGGGCTTAAAGGTGGCGCTGGTGGAAAAGGGCGCTGAGCCACTGCCGGCAACGCCTGCCTATTTACGGGTAAGCGCCCTTAATCCGGCTTCACAACGGGTGCTGGCTCATTTAGGTGTGTGGGATGGTATAGCCGCGCAGGCCGCTGCTTATCAGCAGATGCAGGTGTGGGATGCCGACAGCTTTGGCCGCATTCATTTTGCCGCCGAGCCACCACAGCCGGCCGATTTAGGCTGGATCTGTGATAACGAAGCGATTCGCCAGCAGCTGTATCAAAAAGTACAGCAACAGCCGGCGATCCACTGTTATTTCGCTGCCCAAATTCAGCAGTTAGTGCAATCTGAACGAGAGGTGCTGCTGCAACTGAGCAGCGGTGAGATCATACTCAGCGAGTTACTGGTTGGCGCCGATGGCGTGAATTCATATGTACGGCAACAACTACAGTTACCCCTGACGCACTGGGACTATCAGCAGGATGCGATTGTGGCGGTGATCCACTGCGACGAGCCACATCAGGCGACGGCGCGGCAGGTGTTTTTACCGACCGGGCCGCTGGCGCTGCTGCCACTACCGGATCCTAAGCATTGCTCTATTGTCTGGAGTGCAGAAACCAGCCGTGCCAGCGAACTGATGGCGCTGGATGATGCTGCCTTTGCGCGCGCCCTAACCGCCGCCAGCCAAAGTGTATTGGGTTGTTTAACGCTGACAACAGCGCGCAGTGTGCATCCGCTACGGATGCGTTATGCCAGTGACTGGGTGCGTGGCCGTGTGGTGCTGGTGGCCGATGCGGCGCACAGTATTCATCCGTTGGCCGGGCAGGGCATGAATCTGGGTTTAATGGATGTGACTGCCTTGGCTGAATTGTTAGGCAAGCAACAGCAGGCGGGTAAACCACTATTTGCCCCCCGCGTGTTACAGGCGTATCAGCGTTGGCGTAAGGCCGAAGCGCAAAGCATGATCGCGGCGATGGAAGCTTTCAAACGTGGTTTTAGTAACGAGCAGCCGGCATTAAAATTTTTGCGTGGCGCAGGTTTGCTGCTGGCCGATAAACTGCCTTTTGTTAAACAGCAGCTGATGGCACAGGCGTTGGGTAATAGCGGTGATTTACCGGCTTTAGCCAAACCAAATTGAGAGCTCTTAACCGGATTAGTCTAAGCCAAGTCTTGAAGGCATGGATGCCTGAATGAAGCCTACAGGGAGGTATTTACGGCGTCTTGGCGTGATTAATCCGGTTACGGGCACTGAACCATATTGCTGTCATAAATTTGCCTTAGTTTTTTTGGTAACCCCGGCTGTCGCATTACAAAAAGTAATCCAAATTGGGCTGTTTGCTGGCGGGGGTATCGGGTATAATCGAGCAGTATTTTTTAGTCAGACTGGTAGCAATATTGCGTAATAGGCTGATAACAAAGGTTTATTAGCCAAGCTCAATATTAAGCTGCCGGCCCGCATAATAAACAGGAAAAAATAATGGCTCAAAAAACCGCGTTACACGCCAGCCATCTGGCTGCTGGTGCGAAAATGGTCGATTTCTTCGGCTGGGATATGCCAATTAACTATGGCTCTCAGATTGAAGAACACCACGCCGTCCGTCAGGATGCCGGCATGTTTGATGTGTCGCATATGACCATTGTTGACTTAACCGGTGCCAATACCCGTAACTTCCTGCGTTATTTATTAGCCAACGACGTTGCCAAACTCACCACCCCTGGCAAAGCCCTGTACAGCGGCATGTTAAACAGCACCGGCGGCGTCATTGACGATTTAATCGTGTACTTCCTGCAAGAAGATTTCTTCCGCTTAGTAGTGAACTCTGCCACCCGCGAAAAAGACTTAGCCCATATCAACGCTGAAGCCAAAGCCTTTAATGTTACGGTAACCGAGCGTCCGGAATTTGCGATGATTGCCGTGCAGGGCCCGAATGCCAAAGCCAAGGTGGCAACCTTATTAACGGCGGAGCAGCAAGCGGCCGTCGCCGGCATGAAGCCATTTTTTGGCGTGCAGGCGGGTAACTTATTTATCGCTACCACCGGTTACACCGGTGAAGACGGTTACGAAATTGCGCTGCCAAACGAGCAGGCGGCAGACTTCTGGCAACAGCTGGTAACTGCCGGCGTCAAACCCTGTGGTTTAGGCGCCCGCGACACCCTGCGCTTAGAAGCCGGCATGAACCTGTATGGTCAGGATATGGACGAAACGGTATCACCACTGGCCGCCAATATGGGCTGGACCATCGCCTGGGAGCCTAGCGATCGTAACTTTATCGGCCGCACCGCGCTGGAGCAGGCCAAAGTCGCCGGCACCGCTAAGCTGGTGGGTTTGGTGATGGAGCAAAAAGGTGTATTGCGCCATGGCCAGAAAGTGATTACTGCTGCCGGTGAAGGTGAAATTACCTCTGGTACTTTCTCGCCGACGCTGGGCTTTAGTATTGCGATGGCGCGGGTACCTGCCGCGGCCGGCGATACCGCAGAAGTGGATATTCGCGGTAAACTGGTGCCGGTAAAAGTAGTAAAACCGGCCTTTGTGCGCATGGGTAAAAAACTGGTCTAAGCTTTATAGCTGGCCAAAAATAATACAATAACGATGCCGGCCTGCTGCCGGAAAGACCAGAGAGGCTTCACCTGGCCGTGCCTGTGCTAACGGGGCGGCAGGTGGCAAGAACACACAGCTAAGGAACTTACAATGAGCAACATTCCTGCAAACTTAAAATACGCATCCAGCCACGAATGGCTGCGCGCTGAAGGCGATGGCATCTACACCGTAGGTATCACTGAGCACGCTCAGGAATTACTGGGTGATATGGTATTCGTAGAATTACCGGAAGTGGGCGAAACGGTAGGCCAGGGCGATGATTGCGCCGTTGCGGAATCAGTAAAAGCGGCGTCAGATATTTATGCGCCGGTTTCAGGTGAAATTGTTGCCGTAAACGATGCCCTGAGCGACTCGCCAGAGCTGGTAAACAGCAGCCCGTACGAAGATGGCTGGATGTTTAAGATTAAAATCGCAGACGAAGCTGAGCTCGGCGCCCTGTTAGACGCCGCCGGTTATCAGAGCGCGATTGACGAAGCTTAATATTACGGCAGATCCTGCCACCCTAAAGCCCCGTAGATAACGGGGCTTTATGTTAGAAAGCACTACCAGGATAATGAGCATGACCCATACCGCTGTGAAAACCCTGACGCAACTTGCGAAACACGACGAATTTATCCAGCGCCATATTGGCCCGGATGCTGCCGAAACTGCGGCTATGCTGCAGGAACTTGGCGTAGACAGCATCGAGCAGCTGATTGCGCAAACCGTGCCGCAGAGCATTCGCCTGCCAAAACCTTTGGCCATTGGCGACAGCCGCACTGAAGTAGACGCCCTGGCGTATTTAAAGGCGGCTGCGTCAAAAAATAAAATGTATAAGTCTTACATTGGTATGGGTTACCACCCAACACTGACCCCGCATGTTATTTTACGTAACGTGCTGGAAAACCCGGGCTGGTACACCGCGTACACGCCATACCAGCCGGAAATTGCCCAGGGCCGTTTAGAGTCGCTGTTAAACTTCCAACAGTTATCTTTAGACTTAACTGGTATGGAACTGGCCAGCGCCTCGCTGCTGGACGAAGCAACCGCCGCTGCCGAAGCCATGGCCCTGGCCAAGCGCGTGACCAAGAGCAAGTCTAACCTGTACTTTATTGCTGACGACGTGCACCCACAAACCATCGACGTGGTTAAAACCCGCGCCGAAATGTTTGGTTTTGATATTGTGGTGGGTAAAGCCAGCGAAGCGGCTGAGCAGGACGTATTCGGTGCCTTATTGCAATACCCAACGACCAACGGTGATATCCGTAACGACAGCGCCTTAATTGCCGCGCTGCAGGCGAAAAAAGCCATTGTTGCGGTAGCAACAGACCCAATGGCGTTAATGCTGTTAAAAGCACCGGGCGAGCTGGGCGCCGATGTCGTATTAGGCTCTATGCAGCGCTTTGGTGTGCCAATGGCCTTTGGTGGCCCACACGCTGCCTTCTTCGCCACCCGCGATGCCTATAAGCGCTCTATGCCAGGCCGCATTATCGGTGTGTCGAAAGATCGCCGTGGCAATCAAGCATTGCGGATGGCAATGCAAACCCGCGAGCAGCATATCCGCCGCGAAAAAGCTAACTCGAACATCTGTACTGCTCAGGTATTACTGGCCAATATCGCCTCTTTCTATGCGGTGTACCATGGCCCGCAAGGCTTAAAAGATATCGCCGAGCGCATTCACCGCAGCGCCGATATCTTCGCTGCTGGTTTAAAAGCCAAAGGCGTTGCCCTGGTGAATAGCCACTGGTTTGATACTGTTACCTTTAAAGTTGCCGATCGCGCTGCCGTTGTTGCCCGCGCTTTAGCAGCCGGTGTTAACCTGCGTACGGACGTGGCCGATAGCCTGGCGGTAAGTTTTAGCGAAGCCACTCAGGCTGGGGATATCGCACAGCTGTTTGATATCGTGTTAGGCGCCGGCCATGGCTTAGACGTTAACGCCTTGGATGCACAGATCGTTGCTAATGGCTCAGCCTCTATCCCAGCCGATTTAGTACGCACCTCTGCCGTATTAAGCCACCCGGTATTTAACCAGTATCACAGCGAAACTGAGATGCTGCGTTATATCAAAAAGCTGGAAAACAAAGACTTAGCACTGAACCACTCGATGATTTCGTTAGGTTCATGCACGATGAAACTAAACGCCACCGCCGAAATGATCCCGATCACCTGGCCGGAGTTCGCGTCTCTGCACCCGTTCGTGCCACGCGATCAGGCCGAAGGTTACTACCAGATGATCAACGAGCTGGGCGACTGGCTGGTTAATATCACGGGCTACGACACTATCTCGATGCAGCCAAACTCAGGCGCTCAGGGCGAGTACGCCGGTATGGTGGCCATTCGTAAGTACCACGAAAGCCGTGGCGAAGGCCATCGTAATATCTGTTTAATTCCGGTATCGGCGCACGGTACTAACCCGGCTACTGCGGCCATGACCAACTACGAAGTTGTGCTGGTAGACTGCGATAAGTCAGGCAATATCGATATGGCCGACTTAAAAGCCAAAGCAGCCGAAGTCGGCGATCGCTTAGCGGCCATTATGGTGACTTACCCGTCTACGCACGGTGTATTTGAAGAAACCATCGCCGAGCTGTGTGAGGTGATCCACTCCTACGGCGGCCAGGTGTATATGGACGGCGCCAATATGAACGCTCAGGTGGGCTTAACCTCGCCAGGCTTTATCGGCTCAGACGTATCGCACTTAAACCTGCACAAAACCTTCTGTATCCCGCACGGCGGTGGTGGCCCGGGTATGGGCCCAATCGGCGTGAAGAGCCATTTAGCGCCGTTTTTACCTAACCATGCGGTCGTAAAAATCGACGGCACCGGCGCCAGCAATGGCGCAGTATCGGCAGCACCTTTTGGTAGCGCCGGCATTCTGCCAATCAGCTGGATGTATATCGCGATGATGGGTAGCGAAGGCTTAAAACAAGCCACTGAATTCGCGATCCTGAACGCGAACTACGTTGCCAAGAAACTGAACCCGCACTTCCCGGTGCTGTATGTCGGTACACATGGCCGCGTGGCGCACGAATGTATTATCGATATTCGGCCATTAAAAGAAGCCAGCGGTATTACCGAGATGGATATCGCCAAGCGCTTAATGGACTTTGGTTACCACTCACCAACGATGAGCTTCCCGGTAGCCGGCACGCTAATGATTGAACCAACCGAATCAGAAAGCAAAGCCGAGCTGGATAAGTTTATCGAAGCGATGACGACCATCAGAGCCGAAATCGCCAAGGTAGAAGCCGGCGAGTGGACAGTGGACAACAACCCACTGGCTTACGCACCACATACCATGGCCGACATTCTGGACCCAAGCTGGGATCGCGCCTACGAGCGCACCTACGCCGCCTTCCCGGCGCAGTTTGTGGCAGAAAACAAGTTCTGGCCAACGGTTACCCGTATCGACGACGTCTACGGCGACCGCAACCTGATGTGTTCATGCCCAAGCCCGGAGGCTTACCGGTAAGGTTTACTGCGTAAGTTAAGCTTGTCTGAAAACCCGACCTTGTGTCGGGTTTTTTATGGGTGTTTAACTTTGGTTTGATGTTAACAGTTCAGAGGCTGAACCATTAACTAATCTTTGCTGCGCAGGTCTTAAAAGGCTCAGGACAGCGCGGTAATGCTGACAAGCAGTGTGAAAGCAGCCAAAAAGCGAGTGACCTTTCCCCGGAATTAATACCAATCCCGTGATGAGATTTTCCAGCTTATGCG